>JBILXT010000555.1:0-4156 GCA_044378235.1 Planctomycetaceae bacterium | reverse complement strand
CCCCAGCGACGCCTTGCGAGTTAAGAACGACAACGACAGTGTGCTGAGTTTTGGCCAGACCAAATATCAGGTGACTTCTCGTGGCGGTCGCGGCGTAAAGACCAGCTCAAGAACCGGCTTCGTCGAACTGATTCAGCCGGATATTCAGCTTGTCGACTGGAGTGAGCTTGGAGGCGTAGGCGGGGAGTAATCCTTGCGGCTGGAAGAATGTAGGACGCCCTTTTCAGGGCGTCAAGGTCAGCCTTCTTTGCAGCAGCGACGGCCTGAAAAGGCCGTCCTACGAAGAAAGTCATGGCTTCAGCGGGACTGAGACACCCTGTTCATTCGGCGACCGATGGTTCGTCTGTCGTCGATGCGTTCTTCGGCGAGTTCAGTTCACTCTGTCGGATCTGGTTGAGCGTTTGAATGCGGTCAGCCACCATCGCCATGATGCTTAGAATAATCACGACGACAAACTCGATGATCAACAAACTGTTTCCGTTTGCATCCAACCACTGTGCGACGGGGGCACGAGGATCACTGAAGACGATGGCGATCATCGAAAGAATGGTGATAACAAAAACACCTGTCGCCGGGATCACCAGCTGAAAGAGAAGACTGGGTTTTGAGCCTGGGCCGCGCATATGTTCACGAACGAAGAGCGGAAAGAAGATATGTTAACTGGACTCAGGTAATCGATCTGGGCCCGGCCCGCCGGGGATGTCGCCACAAATCTATTTAAGGCCAAATTCGAACTTGACGGACGCATGCTACATCATCTGCAGATTCAGCAACAGCCACCGACTGACAACGCACCTGTGATGGCGGCCTGTCCTGTCCTTAATTGATTTGAGCCTGAGACGCTAGCCGATCTCATGCGGTTGAATCGGCAAGCACCTCAGGCTCAGAACGCACGTTTCCGACTGCCGGTTGCTCAACGAAATGGAGAGGATTCCGCGTTCAACTCCGAGAACTCACGCTCGGAAACGGAATCCGCCGTGTCATAGTGAGACTTGGCATTTGATGGTGGAATCTATCCCGTTACGATTCCGCAGCCATAATTCGTCATTATTTGAGTTCTCTATTCTCAACTGAAATCCTGACATGACTGTTCGAACTCGCTTTGCCCCCAGCCCGACCGGATATATGCACATCGGCGGAATGCGGACGGCTTTGTTTTGCTGGTTGTGGGCTCGCAAAAATCGGGGCCAGTTTATTCTGCGAATTGACGACACCGACCAGCAGCGAAATATCGACGCAGCTCTGGGGCCGATTCTGGATGCGTTTCGCTGGCTTGGGTTGGACTGGAATGAAGGTCCGGAAGTTGGCGGTCCGCATGCTCCCTATTTTCAATCGCAACGCCGTGCGTCTTACGATGCCGCTCTGAAGAAGCTTCTGGACAGTGGCCGCGCTTATCGCGATTTCGAAACTCCGGAAGAAACACAAGCCCAGCGCGAAGCAGCTGACAAAGAGAAACGCGTTTACATCAGCAGCCGCGCTTCGCTGGCGCTCAGCAATGATGAAGTTCAGCAGCGGATTGCAGAGGGCAAGGCATTCGTCGTGCGTCTCCTGGTGCCTCGCGGCGACAAAGTCGTGATCGACGATCATGTGCGCGGACGCGTCGAATGGGACTGTAGTCTGATGCCAGACCCCGTGGTGGCTCGCAGTGACGGCTCACCGCTCTACAACTTTGCAACGGTTGTCGACGATGCCGCTCTGGATATCACACACGTGATCCGCGCCGAGGAACATCTGCCGAACACACCGATTCAGGTGTTGATCCATCGGGCACTGGGAAACAAGACTCCCGAGTGGGCTCATATTCCTTACGTTGCTTCCCCTGGCAGCAAGGAGAAAATGAGCAAGCGCAAGATCGACAAGTATCGCACCAACCCACAGTTCCAGAAGCTGTTCGAACTGGGCGATCAGGTGTTGAGTCGGATCGGTATCGACCCGAAGTCAGACGCATTGTCGCCAGTCATGGTGGCGTATTATCAGCAGGTCGGTTTTTTGCCAGCAGGTGTGCTGAATGCACTCGTGCGACTGGGCTGGTCGCTGGATGATCAGGCTGAGTTCTTCTCGCTGGATGATATGCAGCAGAAGTTTACACTTGAACGAGTCATCAAGAGCGCGGCAGGACTGGATCCCGACAAGCTGCTGAACTTCCAGGCTCACTGGATGAGTCAGTTGCCCGCCGCAGAGAAGCTGGATGGTTGTCTGCCATTCCTGAAGAAGGCAGGCCTGATTGATGATGAAACGGATCCCTCAACGCGTGATCGTGTGGCCAGTGTGATTGAACTGGCTGGTGACCGACTGCGAGTGTTTGGGGACATCTTTCAGCTGGATGAGTTTTTTGTTGTTGACGAAGACCTGAAGATTGATGACAAGAACTTCCAGAAACGCGTCGTGAAACCGGACAACGCGATTGATCTGCTGCGAGATCTCCTGAAGCGGCTTAGCAACCTGACAGACTTTGTTGCCGGGCCAATTCATGATCTCCTGCAGGGATTTGCCGCCGAGAAACAGGTCAAGGTTGGCGATGTGTTTCCGGCGCTTCGATTATGCGTGACCGGGAAAGCTCAGGGAGCTGACTTGTTCAAATCTCTGGAACTTCTGGGTCGTGAATGCGTTGTGCGACGCATTGGCCGAGCCATTGGTCTCGCGGAATCGCAACGAGTTTAGTATTTCCTTTTAATCAGACTGGTGTCCGGAATTATGACAACTGTACTCGTGACCGGCGGTGCTGGATTCCTTGGAAGTCATCTGTGCGATCGATTGATTGAACGCGGCGACGAGGTCATCTGTGTTGATAACTTCTTCACGGGCTCCAAGGAGAATGTGCGACATCTGCTCGGGCATCCTCGATTTGAACTGATCCGTCACGATATTGTTCATCCCCTGTATGTCGAAGCGGATCGCATTTTTAATCTGGCGTGTCCGGCTTCTCCGGAAGCCTATCAGTACAACCCGATCAAGACGATCAAAACATCAACGGTGGGGATGGTCAACATCATGGGACTCGCCAAGCGCTGCGGCGCGCGAGTGCTGCATGCGTCTACATCCGAGGTTTACGGCGATCCGCTCGTTCATCCTCAGACTGAAGACTACTGGGGCCACGTGAACCCGATCGGTCCTCGCAGCTGCTACGACGAAGGCAAACGTATCGCGGAATCACTAATGGTGAATTATCATCAGGAGCATGGAACAGAGATTCGCATCATTCGAATCTTTAATACCTATGGTCCTCGCATGGCTCCGGACGACGGACGAGTTGTCTCGAACTTCATCATGCAGGCACTCAAGGGCGAAGATCTGACAGTTTACGGCGATGGCTTACAGACTCGATCATTCTGTTACTGCGACGATCTGATCGCCGGCATGATGAAACTGATGGATCAGGATGAGCACACCGGACCAATCAACATCGGTAACCCGGTTGAGAACACGATGCTGGAGTTGGCGGAAGCTGTGATCAAAGTGACTGGCAGTCGCTCAAAAGTGATTCATATGCCGCTGCCGAAAGACGACCCCAAAAAGCGGTGCCCCGATATTACCCGCGCGAGAACTCAACTGGGCTGGGAGCCAAAAGTGGCCCTTGCGGAAGGCCTGAAATCGACGATGGAGTGGTACAAAGCAAAGCTCGAACAGAGTCGGGCGAAGTCCTGAGTGTGCGGGGAGTTTGGGTCTTTTTCACTTCGCCGCAGAACCTGTAGTGCTGGCTTCAGCCAGCATTCTCGCGGGACATCGTGGCGAGACGTCGACTGAAGTCGACGCTACGAATTCAACCAGAGCTTCGGGCCAGTGACTTCACCCGAGACACGATGCAGCCGCGTTTGACGCTTCAAATATCTCCGTAACGTTGAGCCGAATAGATGCTGGAACGTCCGCTGACGAAGCACGCGATAAGACAGGCTACGGTGAAGTAGAGCAAATATTCTCCGCCAAAGAGTTCGACAGCCATGACTGTACTGGCGAGCGGGCAATTTGTGGCGGCCGCGAAGACTGCAACAAATCCCAGCCCCGCAAACAGGTCCGGCGGAACTCCGAGTTGAGAAGAGAGCGTATTGCCAAGAGTTGCTCCGATAAAAAACAGCGGCGTCACCTCACCGCCTTTGAAGCCACTGCTGAGTGTTACGACAGTGAAGATAAGCTTCCAAAGCCAGCTCCAGGTCTTCGC
>JBILXT010000168.1:0-14658 GCA_044378235.1 Planctomycetaceae bacterium | reverse complement strand
TCGGTGTGTCGAGCGTACTGTGCGTTTCTCCTCCAAAAGACTGATCCTGGGGGATTCCCGTTGACGAGGTCCAGCGATTGACCGCGTTGTACCGCGCGACTGTATACAGAACGTCGATGATCTCTTCGTCACTGAAATGGGACTTCAGTGCCGCGATATCACCTTCATTAAACAGCTGAGGCGTGACGGTGAGCTTTCGAGTGGCTTTGGCGGCGGCCTGCTCCTTCGCCGGAAATAGATCCCAGCGACTATCCAGCGCGGCGATCTGGTCGTCCGTCATGCCAACACGACGGAGCTTGAGTTCCTGATGCCCCAGACAGTACTGACAGTCGTTGGCACGAGACACAATCCAGAACAATCGAGTTTTGAACGCATAGTCCGGATTTGCTTCCATAGTCTTCAGCAGGGCCGCCGTGCCGCCTTTCGGACGATTGGCCGGACTGCCCCAGCCTGGAATGACAAACGATTGCCAGGAAGGCGGGAGATACAGGGAACGCAATCGCCCGTTGTTGACCAGAGTCTTTCCCGAAGCAATTTCCTCTTCCGTGGGCGGCGGAAGTGGGAGACGCGACTGACGCTGTTTCAAAGCTTCAATACGCTTCTTCATCTCCGGCCGCGTCTGCGTCAAGTCGCCAGCACAAGCAACGGACAATTGGACGATGGACAAAACACAAAGGAGGGTCGTTCTGAACAGGAACATCGGCAATCCTCACCAATGCAGCTACTGCGGAAAAATTGTGACGACGGGCGTTGTCCCGACGATGTAAGTCACTTTGGATTCCTCAGAACCCAGTTTGCGTTTGACTCGGATATAAAGGTTCGAACCATCGGTCGTCTCTTCGTCCGCGACGATCTCAAACGACGTCAGCTTCTTCCCATTCTCCCACGCGGTATCGCCGATCACGATGCCTGGCTGAAGCTCCTTCGGCGTTTTGCCGCTCACCCAGGCTTCCATCGCCTTCTGAACAGAGCTTCGCGCAAGCTCTTGATCAAGTGGATAGCTGGGAGCGTCGCCAGAGGAGCATCCGATAAACCACATCCCGAAAAGAAGCCCGACGACACCGCGACGCGGTAATCGACCAACGAACATCTTGATTCTTCCAATGCTGGAGGTAGGACACGAAACAAAAACATTGTGAGCGGAACGGCGCTAGCCGCCGGTGTTTGCACGACAAACATGGTGAAACACCGGCGAGCGGCAATTGGCACTCACGTACTGCGGAACAGCGTCATTTGTCCGGTGAGGAGATAAAACCTCGGGCAGAAACCGGCGGCTAGCGCCGTTCCGCTCACAGACCAGTCGAACGGCATCAGTAGAAGAACTCAGAATTCCCCGAGCACTTCGCCGCCATTGATGCTGCCCAGATTTCTCCAGAGATTCACATCAATGTTCTCGGAGATGAATCGAGCAGATCCATCGCACATCATAATCTGCACGCCCCCGATGTGCTGGCTGTTGGCAGTTGTCGCAATGCGTCCCGGAGGAAACATACAGGACCGACCATTCGGTGGCAGAATGTGATTATACTGGTTCGTCGAATGATACTGCTGCAACCATGGACCACCGACATTCGAATAGCCCTGTTGTGCCAGATCGTTGACGTTAGCCGCGTTGCACTGTGTCATCGCTTCGGCGGCATTGTTGGGATAAGTTCCCGGGCGGAAGGTGTCGGTTCGTGGTGAAGAAATCCCGTTGTTGCCGTCACCGGTCAGCTTCTCGGCCATACAGGAGGTGTTGCTCAGCCCATCAGTGATGTCGTTAAAGCGATACTTTTTATTGTGAAAGATCACACCATTGGGTTCAGGCTGCCCAGCGGCCCCTGAGGCGTACATCACGACACCATTCCCGGCATTCCAATAGTAGTTGTTACGTCCACCGACAGATGCTGGCAGTGGAGTGGGATCAGACGGACAGCGGAATGCCATCACTTCAGTGTTACGTGGCACCGTGTTATTCACATGATCGTAGGGAACATTGAAATCAACACGCGCGAACAATTGAGCCTGTTCGATGTAGGGCAACAGACGAGCGTGTGCGGAAACTGGATTCGAAGTTCCGTTCACGTCAGCGATCGGAATGCAGTTGTAAACGTCATGATAGTTGTGAATCGCAAGACCCAGCTGCTTTAGATTATTCTTGCACTGAGTTCGGCGAGCGGCTTCGCGAGCCTGTTGCACAGCTGGCAACAAAAGAGCAATCAAAATGGCGATGATGGCGATCACGACGAGCAGCTCAATGAGCGTGAAACCTCGTGATTTGCGAGGAGAACGAAGCATGGAAACGTCCTTTGGAGAAACTCTAACGAGCGAAAAAAGAACCGACGCGATCGCGACGGAAAAGAAATCCTGAAGACCAGTGTCGACCTGAAATGGAATGACAGGGATGTGATTCGGTGACCTGAAGCGATGCATTCTGCCTGTGGAGGGCACAGGCTCGCGGGCAAGCGGGATGCGTTTTGATCCGGGCTCCGGGACTGCTCACAGTGCAGCCGAATACCAAAACGACATCTCAACGCGAGCTAAGGGCGGGATGCTGTGCCAGTCTGCGATTCATTCCTATGGCCAATACGACCTATGTGACAGAGACGACACATAAGACCTATCACAGCCACATACTGAAACCGCGATCCAAGTAACTGATCGCGAGCGCAGGCTGACGCACCCCAAACGGCAATCAGGCCGCTGGAGGTCGGAAAATCGACGAGGGCCAATAGCGAGCGCCTCGTTCAGACTCGGGCAATTCAATCGCTCGTCGAGTCTCTGATGAAGTAGAAGCCAAGTCCAGCAATGCGGCCGGGTCGAGACTTCTTAACAGGTTCACTGGAACAGCAGGCACTGGAGCCAAAGGCACCGGACTACTTGAACAGTTGGGTCCACTGCATCGTCGAACCGGGGCCTGCACAGGAGCTGCCAGGTTCGCTAAATCGCCAAAATCTACGATGGCATCGACGACAACCTGATGCTCACTCATTGAGTGCCCCGCCACCGGCTTCCCGTTTCGGAACAGATAATTTCCGCAGGACGCAGAGGCAGACTGTGTCCAGGAAAGTGCAACCCCCAGAGTCACTGCCAGCATCAAACCACGGCGCAGGAACCCCGGCACGCTTCGCAGCGGCTGGTCGTTCGAGCAGGTTTGAGCAGGTGACGTCATAGAAATTCCAACCTTCGAGAACATCGGCAGTGGAGTCTACGTTTCTGTTGTCGGAATTTGCCAGCACAATCCCGGCAGAATTTTCAGAACGATTCAACCAGACGTTCAGGACGACTTTATCCCAAAGTTATCTCCGAGTATTCACGTTGCCAAAACGCAACAAGGCCCGATCGTCTGCTGAACGATCGAGCCCTGAGAGTGTTCACCGATCACGAGCAAATGCTCGTTTCGCGGGATATCAGTTCACCGATTTGTTATCCAAAGCTCGGGATGAGTCAGACGTCCGAGTCGGCTTGGCACCGGTTGCTGGAGTCTTGTTCGCAGCAGGCGTTGGGACTCGATTCGCGGCGGTTGGATTCGTCGGGACAGCTCGGCCGCTGTCTTTGCCGGCTTCTGCACCTTCGGCGACCTGCTGATCAGCAGCGTCAGCCTTTGGAGTCCAGTTCGTTACGGCCCAGGTTGGATATTCATCAGCAACGCTGGCGGCCAGGTCCTGAAGCAGTTCCATCATCTTCTTGTTGGTCATGTCACGATTCGCGACAACTCGCTGCATGACGAATCGCTTGTTGGTCGGGATGTAGGCAAAGAACTTGCCTTCGCCCAGTCGGTCGTTGGCGGCCAACAAACGCAGCAGAGCGGTACGAGGAACTTCTGACGCCGTTGAAGGAATCTGGTCCAGCCATGCCATGACCCACATTGACTGACCATTGCGGCTCAGAACCGCTGACATGGAGAACTTCCATTCTTCCCCACGGTAGCTGGTCTTGAACGCAAAGTCATAACGTTGTTCTGTCTTTGTTGGCTTCAGACCAACAGCAGACAGCATTTCCCCGAGTTCGGCTTCGGAGATCTGTCCCGGCAGTGGTGCCGGCTGAACTTCGGGTGACTCTGATTTTTCCTGCTTCGTTTCCTGAGCAGACACGGTTGAAACACTGCCAAGCAACAGCAGTGCTGGCAGCAGTACAGCACTCAACGCTTTCATGGTTCACTCCCTTGAATCGATCCGGCAGTCCTTGCCGGTTTACTCCGCTTCCAGTTCTGCCAGGTACTTGAGGCAAATCTGGGACCACGTTTCAAATTCGTCCATTTGACGCACCAATTCTGACGGAGGTGCGAATCCTGCGTTTATCATCGACTTTTCACGGGGCGTAACTTTGGGATACTCTAAATCGAAAATGTGAACGATCCCGAGGTGAACTTTTCCGACTTCCGTTTCATCGTCGTTGATCAGGCCGACGCATTCTTCCGCCCAGCCCGACTCAATATCCACTTCTTCCTCGATTTCTCGCCGCATCCCTTCCAGATACGGAGACAGATGGCTGTTCAGATCCAGCGTAGACACATGCCCACCCACGCCCACCGATCGCTTGGCGTGCAAACGAGCCTCGCCCTGAGCCGTCCCTCGCTGATAGTAAAACACCTCACCATCGCAGCGAAACACGCAGTAGGGAATCAGCTGTTTAAAAGTCGGATCCTGCTCCATCTCCGGCCGAGGCCTATAGCTGGCATGCTGCGGATCAAGGATGACTTCGAGATACTTATCGATGTCATCGCAAAAGCCCTGAAAATGCCCAACCTTATGAAAGACCGGCGTCGGAATGACCAGCACGTGTTCGACTGTCATGGGATGTATCGAAAAGGAGAATGAAGAAGACTCAGTCCGAGGCGACAAGAATACCCAGCCAACCAAAGTTCGTTTTGGCGTCCATTGATTGCTCTGGAATCTCGGCCAGGTCGCGGAGCTTAGTGGACCCTCCCGGGAAAATCGATGACACCGAGGAGAGAATTCTCCAGCGGTCTCACGGGTTAACATCAAGAGAACCGCCGCGATGCCGACTCGCTTTAGAAGTCGCCCATGACTTCGCCACCATTGCGAGTCCCCAGATTCTGCAGGACGCCTCCCTCAAGACTCGAATCGATATCTTCGTTCACGAGTCTGACTGAGCCGTCGCAGAGGCACATATTCACTTTTCCGTCATGTCGTCCTGAGAAACCGGCAAACGATTTGTTCAGGCCTGACAAGTGGTGCATATCCGTCATCACATCATTCTCATGACGGTTGCTTCGAACTCCGGCCCACAAGCCCGCACCACTCAAAGCACTGCGTTCGCTGATCATCACCGTGTTGGAAGTTCCGTCCGTGATATCACGAAAGCCGATATTACTATTCACCGACATGATGCCATTTCCCTTTGTCGGCGTGGGAACTCCGCCCGGCCAGAATTGTTCTGCCCCGGATTCATACCAGCGAGGTAAGAGTTCCGCCCCAAAGTTGCCGGAGTAATTGGACGTTCCGTAGCCGTCTCGAAATGGATTCGTCCCTCCTGTAGAATCCTGCGGACACAAATAAACCGGGAGCTTCAGTCGCGGAATCTCCACTTCAGTGGATTTGCCTCGTCCCTGCATTGGAGGCGACGTCGTCCATTCCGGAGTGGAAAAGTCGATCTGGGTGTAGAGATTTGCCTGTTCAAGGTACGGCAGCAAAAAAGACTGCCAGCCATACCACGACTGAGAGTCGGCGTTTGTATGTCTCGCACACCATGCTGGTGGAAATGCATTGAAGACGTCATGGTAGTTGTGCATCGCCAGGCCAAGCTGCTTCAGATTGTTTTTGCAGCTTTCCTCCCGAGCACTTTGACGGGCATTCAATACTCCGGGCATTGCTAATGCGAGAAGCACTGCCGTTGTGGAGGCGATCACCAGGAGTTCGATCAGAGTAAACGCACGCTTCTTTGTCGGGGAGCTTGAACGCATAGTTCGGATTCCTGCCGTTTGATTGAATGTCCGATTGATTCACGAAAACAGGGCTTGAGCGAAACGGCTAGTGCTCCGTCAAGATAAGGGATTCCAGTCGGAGGTAGTGGATCCTGCTAAAGATCCTCCTGTGTTGGGATCTTTAGCAAGATCCACTACCTCTAACCCCGTGTTTTATCTTGACAACGCACTAGTAACTGCGAGGCATCTGAGTCAGCCGCCAGTC
This sequence comes from Planctomycetaceae bacterium, assembly GCA_044378235.1. GTDB lineage: Bacteria > Planctomycetota > Planctomycetia > Planctomycetales > Planctomycetaceae > SXXK01. The sequence goes on along the minus strand of JBILXT010000168.1, from coordinate 8,527 downwards.
GCTGCCGATTTTTTCCAGCACCAGCTGCGATTTCAATAACTCTCCAGCGGCATCACGATTCAATGCTGCATCCAACTCAGCCGCTGTGTTGGCGTTGGAATCAAAGAATCTCCATGAGTCATCAACAAGCGAGAACTTGATGACTCTCTTTCCCACCTCGACATCCTCTGTCTTCCGCCCACGTACCGTCGGGACAAGGTTCGGCAAAGTGAATTCTGCGGTGCCATCAGCAATGACAGGATCCGCTTTTGCCAGCATCGACAGATCGTCAATCATGCGTGCAACCATAGGTGAGTCGCCCGAGAGCGATGCAACCATACCGTCCCAGCGATCGTCGGCCCTCATCATCAGTATCGTCGACTGTGGCAGCATACGGGTCATAAAGACCTCGTAATTTTCCTCATTGAGATCTTGCAAGGCAGATTCGATCGCCATCGCAAGATCATTTCCATACCCCGGTTCAGTTGGTTTTTCAGCCGACGTGTAGCGGCTTTGGGGGCGATCGGCTTTCTTCAATTCTTCCTGCTTTACGAAGTGCACAATCTTTCCACTGCGATCGACAGTGATCTCTGCATCCTGCATATTTTTCAAAGTCTCAGACAACTTCAGGAATTGCGGAAGCGCGCTGAACGGGACCTGACCAGCACGCCCCTCTCGTAACGCCGAAACTTATTCCTCGATCGGGGAATGCTGGTGAAGGAACTCCATGTATTCGCCCTTGCCCAGTTTGCGAATCATCTCTGCAACTGCGGCCTGAGCTTCCGCCTTCACGGCTTCATCACGTTTAGCTTTCAGCGACTTTCCTGCCGTTGCAGGCTGCTTTGTTGAATTCGTCTCCTGAGCGACGATCTGGCCAATGAATTGATCTGAGGGATGCAGAAATGCACTTCCACAAAAAATACAGCCGAGTACCAACAGGGTTCGCTTCGCCATCTGTCACCTCGTGCCGCGTGGCGGCTTAGTCACCTTGAAAATCCATCCTCAGTAGGGGTGCAAGGATGTCAGACCTGCCCCCAAATGTCAACCGTTCGTTTGGAGCAGTTCGAAGTCCACGGTAACGATTGCACACATCGCAAATGGGACGCTTGGCGCGAATCCCGCACGCGATAGTTTTTTCCCGAGATCGCTCTACGAACAGAGCCAGCCGATTTGATCACGTCGTCTTGCGCCATCCAGTCTCGGGTGGAATTGACGAATATTGGAAGACAATGCGTCTCAGGTCCCTCTGTTAATGAATTGTGAAAAACGAAAGACAAACTGCGTAGCCAGGGGCGTCATTTAGTAACATCAGTCGCATCAAACCTCGTGGATCCCGATGAAGTTTAACTAACTCCAGTGACGCACTCACGATGACTTTTCCCGCCGACATTTCTCAGCGTCGACCATCCAGTCAGTGGGAGCCATTGACGATTAATTGGCTCCCCGGAATCGTACTCTGGGCGTGGTTTCGCCCGGCCGCAATTCCGTCCGGGGTCATGATTTCGCTCCCTCAGGAACTGGTGTTGAGCTCGCAGGCCGGTCTTTCAATCTCGCTGGCTGACATACTGAGTGCGGCCGGCATATTTCCTCAGCAGTTTCAGGCCGTTGCTTTATACGGAGGAATCTGGCAGCCAGCAGCGATCGTAGCAGCTTTCGTCAACCATCCTTTGCCGCCGGTTCCACCCGGAGGACGTGCGGAGATACTTATCTCCTTTTTTGAGCCAGTGCTTATGCCGGTGCCTATTTCGATTATCCCTGTGTCGCAGGAATACCTCGGGACAGCTTCGGAGCCGAGCACGATCCAAGATCCTGCTATAGAAGACGATCTCGACGAGTGTCTCAACTCGGCGTCAGTCGATTGGAGCAATGAACTCACAGAAGATCTGGAGTTTGAAGACGCGGGAGAATTGCTTACAGACGACACGATGTTCAATCGCATCGAGGCCCTGTGGAAGTCGGCAACGCAGTTGGAACGTCAGATGACAGGATTGCGTCAGAAGCTTTCGGCGATGCAAACAGCCCTGGGAAAAATGGACCGCGAATTGGCGCCTGATGAACGACTGGCATCAGATCGTGAAGACCGCGATGAATGGAACGATACTCGACGCTGGCTTCGCGATTTACAATCCAAATGTCACCGCGAAGTAAAAGCGTTCGACATTGGGATGACCAGCAGTGCAGGAGGACGTCATTATCTGGAAAACATCTTTACGACGATCATCGAACCGCGATTAAAGAGCAGCAAACTCGCACAGTACAGGACCGAATTTGAAAAACATCGAAAGGACATGGTCTCACTTCAACGCGGAATGGTGGCAGCGTTAACAACGTCGGCTCAAAACGGAACCCAGCGTGCTCAACGAGTGTTGGGAAAAATCGCCCGCAAGATTCGAGAGATGCGGGCAAGAAATCGCGAAGCCATCGGCGGCACAAATATGGATCGTTCTGTTCGCCGCAAACGCTAATGTCTCTGGCCTTTGAGCGTAGGGAATCGTGTTAAACCGGGTATTCAGTGCTGATCACTTTCTGATCCAGTGCTCGCCACAAATACCACGACGCGATGCTGCGATGAGGAGTCCAGATGCGGGCGATGCCTTCCAACTCAGCGATTGTTGGCTTTGTATCAAGACCGTACAAGGAAATCATTGCGTTCCGAATTCCGAGGTCTCCGACGGCGAACACATCAAGCCGGCCCAATGAAAACATCAAATACATCTGAGCCGTCCAGCGGCCGATCCCTTTGACCTGAGTCAACTCTTCAATCGCATCCTCATCGGCTTTGCTTTTCAGTCTCCGAAAGCAGATCGTGCCGTCGAGAGTACAACGCGTCAGATCACGCAGATACGTTCTCTTCTGTTGCGAGATCCCGACGGACTGTAGCTGTTCGTCGGTGAGTGCCTGAATGCCTTCGGCCCGGATCTTCTTTGACGGCAACAAGCCTTGCAGGCGAGTTCGAATAGTCCTGGCCGCGGCGATGGAAATCTGTTGTGACAGGATTGATCGCACCAAAATTTCGTAACCGCCTTTTTCTGTCTTCAAAGCGAAGTCGCCGACGCGACGGATGACTTTACCAAGAACCGGATCGGCTTTGGTCAGTCGATTGATGGCCCGTTTCACCTCAGCCGGATCAAAACTCATCAGATTCCTGCCTTGCGATTCGTGTCGACTCGCCGGGCCGACAAAGTTAACTTACGACAAATTCAAACGGCCGGAGCGACGCATGAATGTGGAACAGGATATCAATCCTTATGAGGCACCGTCAGCTGACAGTCCGCTGCCGGTCGCACTGTCGCCGTCGACATTTTTTCAGAAACCCGTCGTCGTTCAATCCGCGTGGTTTCTGGCCGTAGCATTGAATCTCCCAATGCCACTCATACTCGGTTTTGACGCCACGGCGGACGGCGCTGCACGCCTTGGAATGCCCATCGGCATCGTCACGGTTTACGGTACCGGAGTCTGGATCTGTTTGCATCGAGCTGAGGTGATGTGGCGACTAATTGTTGGTTCGTTATTCACCGCTCTCACTCAGATCTGGCCGGTATTGCACATGCTGGTTGGGATTGTGGCCATGGGGATCAGCAAATTCATTTTCGACGCAAATCGGGAACGTGAACAGATCGAGGCGGTTCCGGAAGTTGTACTCACGACATTGTTGACCGGAATCGGACTGATCCTCCCGTCGCTCGTGATGGGCCTGATCATTTTAATGCTGTTCGGTATTCGCGTTTTTGATCAACAGCCGCCCGTACACGGCAAAGTGGCAGAAAGTTTTCAGCCACCTGCCGAGACAACGACATAGAGAAGTCTTTGCAGGCTCTCAACAAGCGGGGTGTTGATTGAATTGTTTACCGCCCAACCAGAGGCGCCGGCCAGCAAAAAGCCGGCGCCTCCGGCTGGGCGGTAAACTGAGAGGTCAACACGGGAATCGATATCCCGCCGGAAAAACCAGGAAGCTCCGCACTCAGCGAGCTTTCAACGCGTCGCGAATTTCACGCAGCAACAGCACATCTTCTGACGGAGCGGGCGGAGCTGCAGGAGTTTCTGCGGCCTTCTTTTCCGTCAAAGCCTTTGCGTGATTCATCGCCTTGACCAGCATGAACACAACGAAGGCGACGATCAGGAAGTCGAAGCAGTTCTGAAGGAACATTCCGTAATTAATGAAGGCCTCTTTTACGGTCTCCGCCACTTTACCATCCGCATCGGGCGGAGACTTTACGATCGTCTTGCCCAGAGAATACTTCAGCTCAGTGAAGTTCACGCCACCGATGATCTTCCCGACGGGAGGCATAATGACGTCGTTGACCATCGAACTGACAATCTTGCCGAACGAAGCTCCAACGATCAGACCGACCGCCAGATCGACAACATTGCCCTTCATGGCAAACTCTTTGAACTCTTTAATCAGACCCATTGCGAAGCAAACTCCCGGAGAAAATCAGACAGGGGATATCAGACCGAGCCCCAGTGTCGCAGGCATCTGCATCGCTGAAAAGAAGAATCTGGATTCCGGCGTGATGGAATAGCCTGAGACGTACGAGTGTGTCGATCGGAGAAACTCTGCCGACACCTTTTGAAGTTGCGAGTTTTCAAGCCCGGAGGGGCGACAAATCCAGTGCCGGTGGCGTGAGCCACCGGTATGCGGACATCATGAATCTGAGGCCCGGCGGGCCGACACAAGGCCGGAGTTGTCGCCCCTTCAGGCCTGAGTCGCAGCGTTTTTTGTAGTCCGGTGACTTACGCCACCGGCAGAGGATGTGCCGAGCTTCCAGCCCTAACGGCAACGTTCTCTTTGGGGTCCTGGGCACCATCGAGATGCTGTGCAGAATCCCTCACTGACGTGTCGGGTTGGGATTTCAACGCAGACAAACAACGGGAAGTTCTTCAGGAACGATTCCTAAAGCGACTTATTCGACGTCCGTGGAATGCGAATCGGCTTGCCAACGTCCAGCCGATCGGGACTCGCCATGCGATCTCGATTCGCCTCAAAGATCTCCTGATATCGCGACTGTGCTCCCAGCATCTTCTGAGCAATCCCCGACAGAGTATCCCCATACTTCACAACATATTCGTCAAACTCGGCCGGCGGCTGGAACTCGGGGTTAACAACCGGCGCAGGATTCTTCGCAGGTTCCACCACCGGATCATCGGTCCCGGGCTTCTGTGAAGAAGACTTTTCGGAAGTTAGTTTCTCACCCGGGATTGGTTCCACAACGGGCATCAGCGGAGGTAGCTCCGTTCGCGGAGTATCAGCGATCACTCCGGACTCGTCATCCAGAGATCCGTCGGCAACCAGCGTGCGCTCTCGCTGCTCGTCGAGGTTTCGAGGGATTACTTCAACATCAGAATCGGTCTCGGATGTTTCGCCCTTGCGACGCGGCTTACCAAGTCCTTTTTCGCTGCGAACAACCGGGGATGGAATCGTCTTATTACGAGCATCCATGTTCTTCAGGACATCTCGCAGAGTCCACGCAGGTTCAGTTTCTGCTTCGGCGTCGGACGACTCGGGCTTCTGATTTTCTTCCACATCGTCCTTCAGATACACCGCAACGTCACGTTCTCGCAAACGCTGATTCAACTCACGTTCTCGGCGAACCGTCGGGACGGAACTGTCAACCAGCGGCTCATTGCGAAAAAACAAAGCGGCCACGATCCCGATCAACAGGATGCCCATCGCAAACCCAATTTTGCGGTCTGTATGCATGGCTGGCGGAATACCGATCAGTGCAGAGTCCCAATTCAGCGCGCAGCGGCAGTTTCTGCCGATCTGATGACGCACTATCGGTTTCGGGCTGAGACCGCAGCGACTTGAATCAGAAATCTGAACGGCACGTAATCCGGCCAAATCCTGGTCTGATTGTGTCGATCGTTCGCGTATTCATATCCTGTTGAGGTCGCATAGAAGACGGTTGACTGTTTTTTAGGCCAGGAGGGCAGACACAATGAGAGAGCCCCGATGTATGCCACAAGCTGGTGTCGGCCCTTCAGACGCCCTCCGAGGCTGTGAGTTTATTCGTAGGACGGCCTTTTCAGGCCGTCGTTGCCGCAAAAACGCGTGCGATTTCGACGCCCTGAAAAGGGCGTCCTACATTCTTTCACAACCTCTCCGGGCCTGAATCGCCATCTGACAAATGGCGGGGCATTGCCGTATCAAAACACTCTTCGACATACCGCCAATGCCTGAATCCGCCCTGGGAAACATCAGGTCAACGGAATCGGCCAACTCCAGCCCGCCGAGAATCCTCCGTCCACGTACAAGGTCTGTCCGGTCATAAAGGCTGACGCTTTCGAGGCCAGAAAGATCGCGGTGCCAACCATGTCTTCCGGCTGCCCCAGTCGTCCAAGCGGCGCGTTGGCCTGATTCCAGGCCTGCATTTCCGGATCCGACCAAAGCTTGCGAGTCAGATCGGTCAGGATAAATCCCGGGGCCAAACTGTTGACTCGAACACCATGTCGGCCCCATTCCAGAGCCAGCCCGCGAGTCATCCCCTGCATACCGAACTTGCTCATCGCATACGGCAGCACCCCTTTCAGTGGCATCCAGGTATTGAGCGATTCAATATTAATCTGCGCGCCGGCTTTGCGTTCTATCATGTGCTTGCCAACCTCCCGCGACATCAAAAACGCGCCGCGAAGGTTGGTGTCGAGAATAAAATCGTAGTCATCTGCAGTCACCGTTTCCGCTCGCTTGCGGCGATTGACTCCGGCCACATTGACAAGCGTGTCGATGTGCCCCAGACGATCGATGGCCGTCTGGACTGTCGTGAGAATCTGCTGTTCATCACTGACATCACAGGCGACTCCGTCGGCCTTGAGTCCGGCGTCGTTCATTTCCTTCAGCGCCGTCTCGACGGATTCCTGTGTCCGACTGCAGATCAGTACATTGGCCCCACGAGCAGCAAAGCCTTCCGCAATCGCTCGCCCGATTCCACGACTTCCGCCAGTGACGACCACATTCTGACCTGCCACCGAAAACAGTTCTTCTGACATCTATGATTCCTCTGCAATGTTGCTCTGCGGCTCCGCGTGACTCGCGTAGTCGTTGATCGGGGATTAGCATGCGGATGGTGTTTGTTGTCAAGTCAGCGGTGAGTCCAGGGCCTATTGATCAAGTCCCTTTGCTTCGTTTACCGCCCAGCCGAAGGCGCCGGCTTCTTCACAGACCGGCGCCTCCGGCTGGGCTGTAAACGAGTGGAACCGTTTCGATAAACCTCTCCATACCTTGCAGCCGACCGTCGTCCTTACCCTCCCCCCACCCGAGAACTTTTATGAAACTTCGAATCGTTTGTTTCGCCGCGGCCATGCTGCTGTCGCACGTCTCCAATGCAGATGACTGGAGCCAGGAGCAAGTCTTCAAAATTCCAGGGAGCGAGGTCCCGGTCGCACTTTTCAACGGCAAAGATTTGGATGGCTGGGAAGGGTTCACCGACAAATACTTCTCCGTCGAGAATGGCGTCATCATCGGCCGGAACTCTCAGGAGAACGCTCCGAAGTCCAGCACATACCTGCTGACGAAGAAGTCCTACAAGAACTTTCGCCTGATTTTTGAAAGCCGCCTGGTCACCAGCGAAATGCACTCTGGCATCGCGTTCTGGGGCAAGACCGTGACCAAAGACGAGGGACCGTTTACGTTTCAGGGACATCTTGTGATGTATCCATCGGCTTACGGATACTACGACCTGTTTGGCCGCAACAGCGTGTTCAAGGATACGTTGGGAGTTGCTAAGAGAGTTGGCAAGCAGCACGACTGGAATCGGATGGAGATTCTGGCGACTGGTCATCGCATCCGCCATGTCGTCAACGGGCAGCTTGTCGCCGACTGGTCTGATCCTCAACCGGAAACCTGCGTTGCTGGTCCCATCGGCCTTCAACTGCATTCGAACAAAGTCGCTCAGGAGGTTCAGTGGCGTGGACTAATTCTGACAGAGAATCCCACAGACCAGCTCGTCACGGCCGAAAGTCGCGATGCCGGTCTGATCTTGGAATGCAATCCTGCCGAGTCAGGTCTTGATGCCTCAGACCTCAAGAAAATCGATGCTCGCATGCAACACTTCGTCGACACCAAGCAAGCATCCGGTGTCGTCACGCTGGTGGCTCGCCGCGGTCGAGTGGTTCATCTGGGTGCAGTCGGAAAGGCAGACATTGCGGCCGATCGAACAATGAAGGCTGACACCGTGTTTGCGATTGCTTCGATGACCAAGCCGATCACAGCGGCGAGCGTGATGATCCTGCAGGATGAGGGCAAGCTGAAACTGGATGATCCGGTTTCAAAGTACATCCCCGCCTTCAAGAACACGAAAGTCGCCGGGGGCAAGTCGCCATCACGAGAAATCACGATTCGTGATTGCCTGATGCACACCAATGGTCTCGTCAGCGATCAGCGAAATGTCGGCACTTTGGAGAACACCGCCGATGTTCTGGCAAAAACAGAACTGGCTTTCGAACCCGGTTCGAAATGGCAATACGGTCCCGGCCTGAGCGTGGCGGGACGAGTCGTCGAAGTGGTTTCCGGGAAATCGTTCGACGCTTTCCTGACAGAACGCATCTTCAC
>JBILXT010000554.1:0-4174 GCA_044378235.1 Planctomycetaceae bacterium | reverse complement strand
GCTCTGGCGACATGGAATCGTGAGCCCATGTTTCATCTGTCCAGTCCGCTGGAAGGCTGGGATGGGCCAAAGCCTGAACGACATCATGACTACATCGACGTGCGGGATTTTCCCGACGTCTGGCAAAAGAAGACGCTGACAGTTGAAGTGGAAGCAAAGGCGAAAGAGTTGGCTGTTGGGAAACTGCTGGCTGACCTTAAAAAGGCAGCCAAAGCCGACACGCCATGGTTCGTTTATCTTTTGCGATGTGCGGATGGTTCTTTGTACACAGGCGTCAGCAATGATGTGGGTCGTCGCATTGAAAAGCATAACGCCGGCACGGGGGCTCGATATACCCGCAGCCGTTTGCCGGTTGAGCTGGTTTATCTGGAAGAGCAGCCAGGCCGCAGTCAGGCGCTGAAGCGAGAGTTGGCGATCAAAGCTCTGTCGCGTCAGGAGAAAGAAAAGCTGATCAAGGTCGTAGAGAGCTTGTCGCGATAGCGGAGATATCCGAGTTCAAGGAGTGATCTCTGCTCCAATATCAACCGCTGCCGCTTCTGCGGGCGTTCCTGTTTCCCAGCGACCGCCCTGCTCTTCCGTGACCGCTTGTGTAAAGCCCTCGAACTCAGATTGAGCGAAAGTGACTCGATCAACGCGAGCGGAGTTGAGATCGTACCAGTTCCCGTTTCCACGCCAGATAGCGTCTTTCCACAGATGCAGAGTTGGCTTGCGTGGCTGGTCGGCAGCAACGTCACCGCCTTGAATGTCAGTGACAGGGAGTTTGCCGCCGATGAAAGATTGTGAGAGCTCAATCGTTCCACCTGTGGCCTGCACATCCAGATTCAGCAGCGTGAGATGCTCGGCCTTGAGTTGGCAGTTGGCGGACACTCGAACTTCACTCGCTGTTCCTTCGCGGCGGACCAGCACATTGTCGAGCGTGACTCGACATGGTTCGGCCGGCGCATCGCGGCCCTGCAGATAGAACGCTTTTGCAGCGGATGAGATCACTTGAGCATTCCGGACCGTGTAGATTCCGGAGTCCAGAAAGAACAGATCGAAGCCAATGCAGTTGCGGATCAGCACATCGTCGTAGGTCGTTTCGCTGGTACCTGTGTCGCAAATGCCGGTGGCATTTCCGATCGAGTGAAACCCCTTCACAGAATAGCGGCAATGACCATGCGCACTGATGCCATCATCGCCGCAATTGATGGCCCGGATGTTCTCCAGCCGGATATCTCTGCTATCCGACAGATTAAATCCATCGTTGTAAGGACGTGTGGCCGTCAGATTGCGAATGACGAGATGTGACGAGGTTCCTCGAATGAGCACACCGGCAGTGCGGATGGGGACTTCAATCTTCGCCTCGAGCAATGACACGTTCGCAGGCAGCCGAATCCAGAATGAACCGAAGATGTACCCCGTGCGAGCTGTCCTTGTGCGGTCGGGATCTTTGAGGAACGTCCATTCTCCGGGCAGTAGTTCCTGCGGCATCTTCAGAGGCTGGCTGGGGCCTTTCGAACAGCGCTGCATGCGATTCAGTTGGCCGTCCATGACGAAAAACCAACGGTCGATAATCGCATCGGTCAGTGGCATCAGATCGTCATTGCGAAAGAGCCCCGGTTCGACTTCGACCCAGCCCTGCGGGTCAAGAGGATCGCAGCCGTCGAGCGTTGCACCGTGGCCGTCGAGTGTGATCGGATGTTCGGGCTCACCGGACTTGTCGAAGAAGGCGGCCCAGTCTCGATAGACCGTATCGGGTTTGAGATGAATCGTATCGCCGGGTTTCGATTGTCGAATTGCAGCGGCGATGGTTTTTACAGGGGAAACGCTGCCATCCGCTGAATCAGCACTGTGGTTCGGGTCGACATGAAGATCAGCGGCGGATCCAATAGCTGATCCTGCGCAGAACATCAGTAACAGGCACAGAAATGTCCTCACAGCCGAACGAGACATCACGTTCCTTCGGGAGCCTTTTGGCTCACTCCTGCCGTGCCATACTGTTTGGTGGTTCGGACGTCCCGGATTCTTTTCGTACTTTGTGTTCATGATGCTGCTTTTCGTGATCGCAACCGAGAACGATGATCCAGGGGTGCTTCCAGAAAGTCGGATCGTCGCAGTTTCAGCCGGGATCTGTCAAAGTACAATTTGAAGGGCTGTGATGACCAGGCGACGATACTTGTGGGAGTGAGACGTTGACAGGAAAGAAGAAACAGATCTCGACGGAGGAGCATCCTTCGCAGCAATTTCAGGCACCGGATGCGATCCTGCAGGGCGTTCCGCTGAAAGATCTGATGGGTCTGAATCTGATTCGGCTGATCACTCAGTCGTTTGCGGAAGTCGTGCCGAAGTTCGATGGGCGATCTTTCGAACAGACCGCGATGGATGGTCTGGAAGCTCTGGAACTCAGCCAGCGAGCCCGACAGATTGGCTTAGCGCTGGCCGAGCAATTGCCGCAGAGTTTTTCCGAAGCCTGTCCTCTGTTGCTGGCGTCGTTGGGCCCGGAGCTGACTCGAACAGAAGGCAACGGTCTTGCACCGTTCTTTTATTTGCCTCACTCCCATTTGATCATGGAACGCGGGCTGGCGGATTTTGAAAATGGTATGCGAGCCAACTATGAGTTGACCAAGCGATTCTCCGCGGAGTTCAGTATCAGGCCGTTTCTTACGAAGTACCCGGATCAATCGTTGAAGCTTCTGAAAAGCTGGACCAAAGATCCGAATGCTCATGTGCGTCGACTTGTGAGCGAGGGAACTCGTCCACGACTTCCATGGGCCGGACGATTGCGAGAATTCCAGCAGAATCCTCAGAGGATGCTGCCTCTGCTGGAATTGCTGAAAGATGATCCCGAATTGTATGTGCGGCGGTCGGTGGCCAACCATCTGGCCGACATTCTGAAGGATCATCCAGATGTGATTTATGAAACCTGCGAACAGTGGCTGAAAGAGATCACAAAGAAATCAACGCCAGCAGAAATCGTGAAGTCACGAAAGTGGATGATTCGGCATGCTGTTCGTCTGCCCGCGAAAAAGGGAGGCGATCGTGCTTTAGAACTACGATTGAGGGCCTCATGAGATTGCCCTTCTCGGGTGGTTGGCATCTCGCGCATTTGCGGGGGAAATTCTCTGCTCGTTGACACCGGCGAGTGCGAGGGGTAGCCTGTCAAATCGGACTTTGATTCCTGATCGCGGTCCCGCCATGAATTTCCCACCATTTGTAACGAGCGCTTCCATGTTGACTCGAATTTGGCTTTGCTTCGCTGTTCTGATTGCTGTGTACTCGGTAGATGTCCGAGGAGATGAATCGGCACCTTCGGCAGCTCAGATCGAGCACTTTGAAAAGGAGATCGTGGCGATCCTTGAGGCGAATTGCCTCAAGTGTCATGCCGGTGCAAAGCCCAAAGGCGGGTTGGATTTGACGACTCGCGAGGCGATCCTCAAGGGGGGCGAATCCGGAGCAGCGGTGGATCTGGAAAAGCCTGCGGAAAGCGTGCTTCTTAAGGCCGTCAATTACGATGGCTACGAGATGCCTCCGACAGGACAACTGTCGCCAAAACAGATTGAAGCTTTGACAAAGTGGGTCAATGAAGGACTCGCCTGGAGCAAAGACGGCAAGCCACTGCACTTTGAAGTTCCTCGGGAAGCTCCAACGGTTAATGAAGAGACGAAGAAACACTGGTCATTTCAGCCCGTCAAAAAACCGTCTGCTCCCGAGGTGAACGGAGACTGGGCGAAGTCTGAAATTGATGCTTTCATTCTGAGCCAGTTGCAGAAGAATGGGCTGGAGCCGAATGCTCAGGCGGAGCCTCGCGAGCTGGTACGTCGAGCCTATTACGACCTGACCGGATTGCCTCCGGCTCCGGAAGTTGTGGAGTCGTTTGCGAAAGATCCATCGCCGGAAGCGTGGTCGAAACTCATCGACGATCTGCTCAATTCGCCGCATTACGGTGAACACTGGGGACGGCACTGGCTTGATCTGGTGCGATATGCAGAAACCAACAGCTACGAACGCGATGGTGCCAAACCTTTTGTCTGGCGCTATCGAGACTATGTGATCGAATCGTTCAACGCAGACAAGCCTTATGATCGATTTCTGATGGAGCAGCTGGCCGGCGATGAACTTCCGGACAAGTCACCAGACTCGATCGTCGCGACCGGCTTTTATCGCCTGGGACGATGGGACGATGAGCCCGCTGATC
>JBILXT010000553.1:0-4179 GCA_044378235.1 Planctomycetaceae bacterium | reverse complement strand
CGCTCGAATCAGTGTCAAGTTGGTGTCAGAGGTGGGTGTGGGGACGATTGCGTCTGGTGTGGCGAAAGGTCATGCCGACAACATCCTGATTTCCGGCTTTGAAGGCGGAACGGGAGCGTCTCCGTTAACCAGCATCAAGCATGCGGGTTTGCCATGGGAACTCGGGATTGCAGAAACTCATCAGACTCTGGTGATGAACGATCTGCGAAGTCGAGTTCGACTGCAGACTGACGGACAGCTCAAGACAGGTCGCGACGTGGTTGTGGCGACGATGCTGGGTGCGGAAGAGTACGGTTTTGCAACGGCTCCGCTGATTACTCTGGGTTGTATCATGATGCGAAAGTGTCACTTGAATACCTGCCCGGTTGGGATCGCGACTCAGGATCCGGTACTTCGCAAGAAGTTCCAGGGCAAGCCAGAGCATGTTGTGAATTATCTGTTCATGGTGGCCGAGGAAACTCGGGAGATCATGGCAGAACTTGGCTTCCGCACGATCAATGAAATGGTCGGACGAGTCGACATGCTCGAGCTTGACTCGACAGTCACGCACTGGAAAGCCAGCCAGCTTGATCTGTCACCAATCCTGACTCCGGCGAAGAAGCCGCATGATGCCGTGCAGACTTACTGCACGATCAGCCAGGATCATGCTCTGGACAACGTTCGTGACATGGAATTGCTGCAAAAGTGTGAGCCTGCTTTGAAGGACAAGAAGCATGTTCGCATCGACACGACAATCCAGAACATCGATCGTGCGTTCGGGACGATTCTGAGCAACGAAGTCAGCCGGGCTCACGGAGCCAACGGACTCCCATCTGACACGATCCACATCAAGGCGAAGGGATCGGCCGGCCAGAGCGTTGGTGCATGGCTGGTGCATGGCATCACGATTGAAGTGGAAGGTGATGCGAACGACTATGCTGGCAAGGGATTGTCGGGCGGTCGTTTGATCGTCTATCCGCCAAAGGACGTGACCTTTGTTCCTGAAAAGAACATCATCATTGGTAACGTGGCTCTTTACGGGGCAACATCCGGGGAAGCCTATTTCCGAGGTGTCGCGGCAGAACGATTCTGCGTGCGAAATTCCGGAGCGACAGCCGTCATTGAAGGCTGTGGCGATCACGGTCTTGAATACATGACTGGCGGTCGAGCAGTAGTTCTGGGCCCAACGGGACGCAACTTCGCGGCGGGAATGTCCGGAGGCGTGGCCTACGTTTACGATCCAGAAAACCAGTTCCTTGTGAACTGCAATCTGGAAATGGTGGCTCTTGAAAAGATGACGGAAGAGGCCGACATTCAGGAGTTGCGAACACTGATCGAGAATCACCATCGCTATACCGGATCCGGTGTTGCGAAGAACATCCTCGATCACTGGCAGAAGTCTTTGGGTCAGTTCCACAAGATCATGCCGGTTGACTACAAGCGAGCTCTGAAGGAGCTGGCTGCAGAACAGATGGTCAAGGCGTAGTGGGCAACCAACTCACGAGATTGGGAGTCTTCTGACAAACCTGACTCGAAAAATTGACCAGCGAATTGTGCGTATCTAGAATACGCAACTCGCAAACCCTCTCTGCCGCTGAGTTTTTCCTCAGCGGCATTTTCTTTTCCCATCGAACAGATCGCAATCCTCATGAGTTCCTCCATGCCTCTGCGTGCACTCGTCAGCGTCAGTGACAAGACCGGACTTGAGTCCTTCGTAAAGGGGCTTGTTGCGTTGGGATATGAGATTCTTTCGACCGGGGGAACTCGCAAGTTTCTGGAGCAGGCCGGCGTTCCGGTCATTGATGTCACGACCTACACGGGATTCCCTGAGATTATGGATGGGCGAGTCAAGACGCTGCATCCGAAAGTTCACGGTGCGATTCTGGGACGACCGACATTGGCTTCTGATGCTGCTGCGATTCAGGCCCACGGGATTATTCCGTTCCAGATCGTCGTTGTGAACCTGTATCCCTTCCAGGAGACCGTCGCGAAGCCGGATGTCAGCTTTGATGAAGCCGTGGAAAACATCGATATCGGTGGACCGTCCATGGTGCGATCGGCTTCCAAGAATCATGCCCACGTGGCGATAGTAACTCAGCCATCGCAATACGAAGAAGTCCTTCAGCAACTGCAGGCAGGCACGATGGGTGAAACCTTCCGTCGACGCCTTGCTGCGGCAGCGTTTGAGATGACCGCCACTTACGATCGCGCGATCAGCGATTACATGGCGAATGTGGTCGCCAAAGAGTCGGGCGAAACCAGTTCCTTCGGTCAGCGACTGTCTCTGACTTATCGACTGCAGCAGGAACTTCGCTACGGCGAGAATCCTCATCAGCGAGCTGCGTTCTATGTGGAAGATCGACCATCCGCGACGTCTCTGGCGAGTGCTCAACAGTTGAACGGCAAGGAGTTATCCTACAACAATCTGCTCGACCTCGATGCCGCGAAGGCGATCGTGTCAGATTATGCTCAGCCAGCGGCCTGCGTGATCAAGCACAACAATCCCTGCGGCTGTGCTGTTGCGGAGAATCTGGCTGATGCCTTCGAGAAAGCGTACGAAGGAGATCCTGTCAGTGCGTTTGGCTCCATTATCGGGCTGAACCGCATCGTGGATGTGGACACCGCCGAACGCATGTGTGTTCCGGGGCGATTTATTGAAGCGATCATTGCTCCGGGCTATGAAGATGCGGCTCGGCAATTGCTGACGACGAAGCCGAAATGGAAAAGCAACGTGCGTCTGATGCAGGTTGAGTTTGCTGATACTGATCGAGGGGCTCCGGATTATCGCCGAGTCAGCGGCGGGTTATTGGTACAGGATCGAGATGACCTGCGACAATCCGACGACGGATGGAAGATCGTCACAGATCGTCAGCCGACTGCCCAGGAATTATCGGACCTGAAGTTTGCGTGGGCTGTCTGTCGGCACGTCAAATCCAACGCGATTGTGTTTGCGAAGGATGGCATGCTACTTGGGGCTGGAGCTGGTCAGATGAGCCGTCTGGATTCCTCCATGATCGCTGCCTACAAAGCGGGTGATCGCAGCCAGGGCGGAGTTGTTGCCTCGGACGCGTTCTTTCCGTTTCGCGACGGGATTGATGCAGCCGCAAAAGCCGGAATCAAAGCCGCCATTCAGCCGGGCGGTTCGAAGAATGATGACGAAGTGATCGCCGCCTGCAACGAGCATGGCATCGCAATGATCTTCACGGGTATGCGGCATTTCCGGCATTAGAGCATTCGCACTGCAAATGTAGCCATCTCGCTCCGCGAGATGTGCCTTGTACAGTGCACGTTTTTCTGCCAAAACCGGTCGCTGATTTCAAGCAGCGTTGATGAAGATGTGCTGGGAGTCGCCTCGGAGTTTCTTCAGCGACAGGCCAGACACAAGGACTCGTCGCAGAGGAGCGAGACGGCGACTTTAAAAACAGACCATAGGCCGACCAATGTAGCCATCTTGCTCCGCAAGATGAGCCTTGTACGGTGCACATTGTACTGCCAAATCAGGTCTCTGATTGCAATCAGCGTTGATGAAGTCGTTCTGGGGATCCGCCCGGAGTTTCGTCAGCAACGGGCCGTCTGCAAGGACTCGTCTCGGCGGAGCGAGACGGCTACATTAAAGAAGCGTCCGATGAAGGTCACTTCCTACGGGATCACATAAATCGCACCAACAGTGGCAGCAGCCTGAACGGCGATGGCTTTGACTGTGGGCTTCGGGAGATAAGCGTCCGGACCGAACTGTTGACAGGTTGGACAGTCGGGCAGTGCACGTACGCATTTGTGTGGCGAATCTGAGGCCATCATGTATGGCAGAAGAGGAATCCTTCCAGCGAAATGCGCGATGGATTTGACCTCTGTCAGGCAACCACCTGTTTCGCCACATCGCTCCATGTTGGGGTCTTCGAAGTAGAGCGGCTGATATCGAATTGGGTAAGTGTTTCGCGAGGCGTGGGATCGGTGCCATGGTGCGGGCACGTAATGATGTTCAGCGGGGACCGACGTTGCCTGTTGTGGATTACTGTCTTCTGGTTTTGCCAGAGGTTGACCTGATTCATCGCGCTGTACGATGGAGTCCGCAAGTCGGATGGCGGTCAGTGGTCTGCGTCCGGAATAGACCGGGTTTGAAGATTCCTCTGTCGTACTGCGATTCTCACCGGGTGTGCCAGATGAGTTCTCGTCTGATAAATCTGGAGCATTCTCCGGTAA
>JBILXT010000552.1:0-4183 GCA_044378235.1 Planctomycetaceae bacterium | reverse complement strand
GAAGTTGACAACGGGTGACGCAGATTCGCAAGCTTCAGGTACCACGAGCTTACGGCATCGAAGACCAGGTCCGATCCGGGAAACGCAACGCTGAGACGCTTCATGAACTCTCGAATCTGTTCCTTTGAGAAAAAGTAAAAGACGCCTCGGCAATAAAGAGCGGCGGCCCATCACACTTCTCACGTATCGCTTCAATCCACGCGTCATCGAGCATGGAGCTGGCAACCATCGTTCGATTTCCGGTCGCTGGAAGGAATCGACTTCGCAGATCAATGACTTCCGGAAGATCAACCTCCAGCCACAGAGGAACCTTTGAGCCGATCCGACTGCAACGGGTGTCCAGTCCGGGGCCAAACTCGACCACATTCCGTCCGGGGGAAGATTGCTTCAGGATCCCGGAGACCACCTGATCAATAATGTGCGCCCGAATGCAGAAGTTCTCGACCTCTACCTGCTTTTCGCGAAAGCTTTCAAAGTCATAGTCCAGCGATGCGACGATCCGGGATGCCTCGGGATCGTGGATGATAGGATTTACGTGTCTCTGCTCAACCGCGCGCGCCCACAGTGGGATCAGTAGCGTTTCCGGAACACCGCCCAAACCAGGTAGGATTTGTTCACTTACTGCTGACATGGGCTCCTCATTACAGGTCTTTTTGCGGTTGAGCCTAAACACGGACTCCAATCGATGCAACCCTCGTCATGCAAGGTTTCAGCCGCATGGACACCCTGCGCATAAAGAATCCGAATGTAGGCATCCTCCGGATGAATCGGACACGGAAGGGGACTCTCCGCCAAGAACTCCACCTTATCGGAGACATGCTCGGCGATTTCTGCCGACCTAACTGCCAATCAGCATTTTCTGCAGGCAGTATCAGGAGGTCACAGGTGCAGATATATCCTACCCACGGACGATGTAGCGTGATGGCTGTGTTTGCGTTGAGTCTGCCGATCATGCTGTGCAGCGCTGGCTGTGCAACCGTCCATTCGTCTCCGCTGGCCACCAGGATTTCCCTGGAGCCTGAGTTGACTGAAAATGTCAGCGTGATCTTTGTCGAAGCGACACCGGATCTTGGAAACTGGGGAAAGCTTCCGCAGATCGCGGGGTACTTTCGCAAGAGTTCGGTGGAAAGCTTCTATTTTGATCCGGACGTTCACGGTGACGCTCAGGCGCTGGCATCGTGGATTCGTCACGAAAGAGTCGACCGCGGACGCCGCGTGCTTCTGATCGGATGAAGTTACGGATTAGTGCAGGCGCTGGATGCACTCACGTGTCTTGAGTCCACGGACGTTCGAGTGGACACACTCGTTTCCGTTGACTGCTTCTGGTTGAACTATCATCGCGGTGAGCAACTGCAGCCAAAGAATGCAGATCGGATCGTACTGATCTATCGTGAATGTGCTGAGCTGCCGACCGGGTTTCTGTGCCCCGTGGTTCATCGGATTGAGACCTGCAACCATCTTGCGGTGCCGGGACATGCAAAGACGATGGATGTGCTATTCCGAGAAACAATCCGTCTCCGTGATCTCTCCCACAATCCCGGCCCACAGGAGATTCCTGCAGTTCCTCACGAAGACGAAATCCGCTTTCCGGCCCTGACGCTTTCTGAGCGTTGAGGGATTGAAAGCAACGCGAACGAAACACACGAAAGAATCGCATTAAAGTCACGCGGATGCACGTCGCCTTTTGGTGTCTTTCGTGGTGAGCTCAACTTTCTGATGAAGTCGTAGCGCGGAGTCAGGCTTGAATGCCAGAACAGATTCTTCGAGGTGGCCGTCAATGTCGCCATCTCGCTCCGCGAGATGAGCCTTGTACGTTGCACGTTGTTCTCCCAAAGCCGACCGCGAAATTCAAGTCCGCGTTGATGAAGTTGTGCAGAAGACCGGCCCGGATTTTCCTTCGCAATCGGCTGGCGGCAAGCTACTTTGAGGATCACCCGGCTAGATTGAGCCAGTTGAAGATTGCTACCACGAAAGACACGAAACACACGAAAGAATCCCATTAAAGTCACGCGGATGCACGTCGCCTTTTCGTGTGTTTCGTGTGTTTCGTGGTGAACTCAACTCCATGGTGAAGGCGCATCACGAAGTCAGGCATGAATGCCAGAACAGATTCTTCGAGATGGCCGTCAATGTCGCCATCTCGCTCCGCGAGATGAGCCTTGTACGTTGCACGTTGTTCTCCCAAAGCCGACCGCGAAATTCAAGTCCGCGTTGATGACGCTGTGCTGAGGATCGGCCCGGAGCTTCCCCGGCAATGGGCCGCCTGCAAGGACACGTCTCGACGGAGCGAGACGGCTACTTTGGGAACGGAGAAAAGCGTCGCCGAGTAATTCTCACAGGGGTGGCAACTCCCCGAAGTGGGAGCGTGTTGCAGGCACAAGAATCCTCTGAGAGGATGCTCTTCTGGAAGACAGCTTGCAATCAAAATTCAACTTGAAACGTGAGAAGAGCTGATTGAGAAAGCTCCCCATGAAACTTCATCCAACAATTCTGTCTCTGAGCGAAATGAAGTGCGCAGGTTAGAGACTCCGAGTTCCCGGACCCGATATCGTTCGCGGAAAGCTTACAACAATGAAGAGTCGTATGGATCCTCCAGCTGAGTCTGAAGCTTTTGTGATTCGGCCCAACGGGCCATTAACATGTCAGCCCAGGGCAACGCCCTGGGAACGAGATCCACTGGAATGATTGAGCCCTGAAGGGGCGGAACGATTTGTGTTTATGATCTCATTCGTTCGTCTATCATAAACTTGTGCCGCCCCGTTGGGGCTTGGCGCGTTCTTTGATTTCATACCTGGGGCGTTGCCTCAGGCTGAGTTGTTGTTACCCCATTCGGGGCGAAATCGCAGGATTCGTGTGGTGAAATCATTGCTGGGTTCATGATTCGAGATCACCTGGGGCAGCGTTCATCCGCGTTCATGGATTCTCTTGCCCCAGGCTGATGTGTATGAGCCTTTCAAGCTATATCGCTACAAAGTCCACGCGCACTTCATTTCGCGCAGAACCAGAAAAAGCTGGGAGGCTTTGAGTTCATCTCCCGCTGCAATCTGAGATATTGCATGAGAAAAGTATGGCACGGAACACGGTAGAGGGATCAGCCAGGCAAGTCGAAGCAGATTAAGGTCACGCCAAAGACGCATGGTTCTACTTTCAGGGATACCATCTCAGTGGTTGCCGGAGAGACATTCTCCGCGTGCCGCCCAACCAGTTCAGGTTTTGATCTGCTCGTCGGTCCAACTCGATTTTCAGCGCCCGCATTGATCTGAAGCCTAACATCTCAGTTCAATCCCTTTACGGGACTCCAGTTTTGGTTGATTGAAGGGACTATTGAGGGCCAAGCAGCCAGATTTCCTCGGTGAGCTCTTCGGGTTGTCATCAACAGTTAACGGTACACAACTCCACCACCCACCGAATACTCCGGCTGATAGCTCACGATGCTGCGACCATCTGAGGTTGTTGAGGGAGTCATTCGAAACACCGTAAAATGAGCCGGTGAACCTTCCTGAAGTCCGGCGATCGCTCGCTTCATCATTGCGGCGGGCTGGCTGGAGGCTAACGGCCACGCTAAGGCCAGAGTCACTCCGCAGATATTCATGAAGTGTGCCACGCATTCCCCGGTTGTGGCTCCGGAGCCGGCGAGAAATTGAGTCTGTCCGGCGACAACAATCCGGCCATCGTCGAGCACGTCGACAGACACGTCGCCGGTCGAATATCGCCCCGGTCGACATCCGCCAAATCCGGAAACGTCCGATGTCAGCACCATGCGACTCAATGATTTGCATCGCAGAATACAATTGAGCATATGAGCCGGCACATGCCAGCCGTCGGCGATTACGCTACAGGTCAAACGATCATCAGCCAACTGCGGCCAGAACACATTGTCATGCCGCGGCACAAGTCCGGAACAACCGTTGCCAAGATGTGTTCCCAGCCGAGCACCACAGTCGATGGCCTGACGAATTTCAGCACTTGTCGCTCCCGTGTGGCCAATTGCGATGACCACATTCATGGCCGAAACCTGCCGGATGAAATCAAACGCTCCCGGGCTTTCCGGTGCCAGAGTCACAAGCTTAACGAGACCTCCGGCTGCATCCTGCCAGCGTCGAAACTCCGCCACGCTCGCAGGTCGAACATGTGCCAACGGATGTGCTCCACGCGGCCCATCGACTGCGGAAATAAACGGTCC
>JBILXT010000167.1:0-14717 GCA_044378235.1 Planctomycetaceae bacterium | reverse complement strand
AATGAATGTAGATTGGACCGTCGAAATCTCGCACGGCCTTCGCCAACTCGTAGCCTCGCTGTTGCGGAATACCGTCATACGAATGAGGCAGATGGACATACCTGAGCCCATGCTTTTTGGCGAGTTCGAGGTCAGGCTTTGCGCCGTCCACGCTGATGATGGTTTTGATGCCAAGATCCTGAAGCTCCTGAAAAGCGTCTTCGCCATCGGGCTGTCCGCCGGAGATCACCTTGTCGTGAATCTGGATGGCGTTCGGCAGATGTGCAGAATTCAACTTGCGCGGCAATAAATCACTTTCGGCCTGCTCCTGGACATCGACTATGCTGGAGTATGGTTGAATGATTTCAGCTGGAACTTCGAGTTCCGGGGGAGATGTGGACGTAGTGCCAGGCGGGTCTTCCTGTGAGCATCCCGAAATCAGAATGCTGCTGCACAGAATGGCCAAAGGGAATTGTCGCCAGGTCGAAAATCTCATCACACTTCTCACGCAGTCAGGGGTGGTGACAACCACAGACTTACAATTCCGCATGGTAATAGGACTCTCAGGAACCCACGAGTTGACAGCAAGACAACATCTTGAAAACTATGGAATATACGAATTACGAACGAAAAAAATCCCCCGAGACGATCATGGCCCGACCGTCTGATGCCTATTCTGACAAGTTTGTGATCTCAGACTGCAGCATGAAATGTCATCTCGAATGGTCACATGCCTGAGCGTCACTCGAGGCGTTTTTGTCTTGAAGATCTTCAGATTCCAGACTCTCGGCCGATATCAGGGTGAGAGGTGCGCCCGTCGATTCTTGACGACGCTTGTGATTTCCACACTTCCGTGAAGCTTTTTCGCCATGTTGCGGGACGAAAACCATTTGACCGAGAATCTCACTGGCAGGCAGGACCTGCCGAAAGCCGCTACGACACCCGTTTCTGCACTGTGTCGCCTTTATGATTTCTCCGCTGCAAACGTGAAGGTAGACTGATCGGCCGACAGGCGTATGCTGTCATCCTGTCTCACCGGCAATTCTGCAGTTCAAGAGATCATCCATGCATCCTGATAAAGTTGGACCGTATCTGATAGACCGCAAGATCGGCGCTGGCGGCATGGGCAACGTTTATCACGGCGTGCACGAATCGACCGGGCAGGAGGCCGCAATCAAAGTGTTGCCCGCCGCGATGGCTCGCGAAGAGGGCTTCGTGCAGCGATTCTCCCGCGAGATCGACGCCCTGAGGCAACTCTCAAACCGACACATCGTCCAATTGTTTCAGGATGGCGAAACGACAGATGGTACGTTTTATTATGCGATGGAATTTGTCGACGGGCATACTCTGACGGCCGAAATTACCAATCGCAAAAAGCTTCCCTGGAAAGATGTCATCGAGTATTCGATGCAGATCGCTGCCGCGCTGAAGGCGGCTCATGATGCCGGGATTGTGCATCGCGACCTGAAGCCCAGCAATCTGATGCTGACAAAAGATCGAACCGTAAAACTGACAGACTTCGGAGTCGCCAGCCTGTTTGCTTCGGCCAGGCTGACTCGCACGGGCGGAGTCGTCGGCACCGCCGAGTACATGTCTCCGGAGCAGGCTCGAGGTCAGCGAGCCAGCCGTCGCAGCGACCTGTATTCGCTCGGTGCCGTGATGTATGCCATGCTGACCGGACGACCTCCATTTACCGGAGCCAGTGCGAACGACATCCTGCAGAAACATCAGTTCAGCCAGTTTGATAAGCCCAGCCGTTACGTCACTGACCTCCCTCGACCAGTCGAAGAAGTCGTATGTCAGTTGCTGGAGAAAGATCCCTCGAAACGCTTGCCCGATGCGCTCGTGGTGATGAAGCGTCTGGAGCAGATTAAGTTGCGACTGGAGATGATGGAGCAGCACCTGGAGTCAGAGACTGTCGAGCGACCTGTCCCGGGTACGACGATTATGTCGGAAAACGTGTCCAGCGTGAGCGACGTTCATCACCCTGGTCCGGCCACGATGGTTCGTAATCTGATTCGTGAGGATATGACCTCATCCCTGGTGAAGTCCCCCGTCGCGAAATTCTTTGACAATATCTTCGTTCTCATCACTTTGCTGGCACTGATCATCGTGTTTGGGATCTGGATGAACCGTCTCAGTGTTCCTGATCCCGACGAACAGCTTGCGAAAGCGCGTGAGCTGCTGGCCAGAGAACCCAGTCCGGCATGGCTGCGAGCACGTGATGAGATACTTCAGCCGCTGGCCGATTCGAATGCACTGCCGAATTCGAAAGACGAGATTGACACCCTTATTCTGAAGGCCAATCAGTTTGATTTTTGCCGATCACTGCGAGCTGATCCGGAGAGCAGTGACAATGAATCTTCCGAACTGCAGCGTTTGATTCGACGAGCGTTTGACACGTTCAGTAGTGGTGATGCAGTGGCTGCAAGGGAACAATTGCAGGCTGTTCGTGAACTGGCCGCACAGGATCTTCGCAATGAATATCTGTCAAGGTTCCTGACGGAGACGCAGGAGAAGTGGGACAAGGAACCGCTGACCGTTGGCCGCAAAGCTCTGCTGGGGCGAATCCTGACCGATGCCGAAGCGCTGTCAGAATCAAATGATCAGTCTGGCATCGAACACGCGATCAGGACGCTGACGGCCGCCAGGCAACTCTACGCTAACGACCGCGCTGTGGAAGAGGAGTTGAAGCAAATTGATTCGCTGCTGGAGAAGCTTACGCCAAAGCCTTAGCCACGCGCTCCAGGGCGCGTAAGCCGAGCCTATGTGACGATTTCCGCCTCGATAAAGTTCGAGGTGTCGCTGGCGTAGGCTTTTTGCAGTTGCTGCAGGGTTGTCCAGCGGATCGAATGGTGCGCTTTTTCAAGAACAGGCGGTTGAACAGGCAGGTTAACCAGCAGATCTTTGCGAACCACCATTGCTCGCACTTTGCGAGTTCGGATTTCACCGTCACACTCGTTCGTCAGACAAATAAGATACTGCACGCCTCGGCAGGATTCACCGGCTTCTCGGCGAAACAGTCCGGCGGCAAACGTTTCGGACAGTTCGTTCAGGACGGCATTCAAATAGAACCAGCGATCCTCTTTGGGGAGCGGAATCAACGGATTCTCCTTTGTGGTCCCCTGAGCCGCTTTGATCAATTGATCAACGGCGACGGAGTTCAGCAGAATCTCTTCGCAGGTTTTTTCCAGAACAGTTCTGATCAGAAGTTTGCCGTCGTGAATTGAGCTGAGTGAGATATTCAGTCGGTTGAAGAACTCTCGCTTCTTCCAGCTCCTCGCCGCCCGCCAACGACCAAACAACCAGCCCACAAGAGTAAACGCTGCAGCCGTCAGCAGTTTCACGCCATGTTCCGTCGCCAACTGACGAACCTGATTCAAAAACTCCTGCATCTTGAGTTGCTCCAAATCGGCGGAACACGTCCGTTATCACAGACGGTATTGTCGAGCGGTCATCAGCCAACCTCTTTTGCTTTTGCTGATCAACACCACGCAAGTGAATTGCCCGACGATGTGTAACTCAGACCAGCTTCAGGTTACAAACTAACTCTTCAGGACCTCAACAATTGTTGAGAAGCGAACAAAGTCGTTATCGTTGTTGAAGTCGGTTTTTGCTGTGAGACCAGTTCCGGCCGTTGTTGGAGCCTGCGAAAGTGTCAGATGCGTATCATCATCAATGCTGGCCACAAAGAACGTGGTTCCGTTGATCTGAATTCGCGAGCGACCGTTTGAAGCGATCACATTTCCTTTGAGTTCCGTTGTAAACTTCGTTCCAGAACCGACGACCGAAGTGCTATTTGCCGTTGTCTCAACTGTGCCCGTCAGAGTGCGCTCAAACTCCACAAATGTCTTGCGATATGGCACGTCTGTCAAAGCTGTCAGACCGGTTTCATCGGTCAGGTTTGTTTCTGTCAAGGCATGGATTGCATTAACCACTGTCATGCCATTACCAACAACTCGGCCAAAGACCGTGTGCCGCCTATCAACAGTGTTGGCATTGAGATCGGTGTTATTGTTCAGATTGATGAACCACTCGCTGGACCCCAGATTCGTGTCACTTGGATGCGCCATTGAGATTGTGCCAGTCTGATTTCCTCTGGCCGCATTGAACTCGCTTGTGATGGTATCAAATTTCGGCACGACGCCGACGATTCCGTCTTCGACAGTGAAGCCACCGCCCTGAATGACAAACGGCGAGCCACCGCTGGCGACCGACCGATGGATGATAGAGTTTTCGTATCGACCCGCATTGATGTACGCAAGGAAGTTAGTCACCGTGATCGGTGCTTCCGCATTGAACATTTCGATGAAATACTCCTGAGTCGTGTTGGCATCGATCGAAGATGTAAACTTGACCAGTGAGTTCGTGTCTTTAATCAAATCCACCTTCACTGTGCTGTCGGCCGTTTCGGCGTTTAGAGTGGCTCGCAGCTTGATGTCCTGCAACCCCGTCAGTCCGTCATTGGCCGTTGAGTCTGTGGTATAGAGGTCTTTTCTGGTGACGACAACCGGAACGGAATATGCGCCCGAGATGTCGGCGGTTACTGTGCCGTCATCGAACTGACCGTCATTGTCTGCGTCGACGGTGACTGTGGCTCCTGGAAGAGTTGTTCCCGAGACTGTCAGGTTTCCGTCTTTGGTGATCAGTACGCCGTCGGAGGTCAGTGCTTTTGCCGCATTGACTGCAGCGGCGGTGGCGGACAGAGAAATACCGCCCTGATTCTTGCCTGCTGTATCAGCAGCGGTTGCACGAGCGATCAGGCCGGTGGTTGCGGCATCGAAGCGATCATTGGCGGCTGTGGAGACGGTTGTGGCTTCTGTCTTTCGCAGACTTCGGCCCTTATTGAAGACGTTGGTCGTATCGATACTGGCCGCATCACCGCTCGGGAAGTCCGAAGCACCATTTTGGCGACTGTCACCCCCCTGTACCGAAAACGCACCATTGAACGTGTTTGTGCTTCGAGCAATCAACCCGTCATTGTCTCGTCCAAGGTTGACATGGACGCGACCGCCGAACGTGTTGTCGTCCAGCATCACGGCGTCTGAATCCTGCTTGGTTTTGATCAGCAATGACGAATTGATCGTCGAGTTCCGAATTGTGACGTCATCTTCGCCACGACCGGTTTTGATCGCAAGAGATCCGTTGCTTGTGACGGCGTTCAAAGAAACACCGTCATCACCGTCGTGTCCCTTGATCTCGGTATCTCCGTTGAGAGTCACCGTCTTCAGTGTGATGAGGTCGTTGTCTTCCTGACCGTGGAGGTACAATGATCCATCGACGGTTGTGTCCTGCACGCTGATCGTGTCATTGCCTGCATAGCCGCGCAGGAAAAGATCAGACTTAAAGGTGACTCCGTTGGTCGCGATCGAGTCGTTGCCAGCTTCGCCGTAGACATCTACGGATTTTTCAAATTTGATGCCGCGACTAAAGGCTACGGAGTCGTTTCCGCCCGCCATTCGAACAACGATGTTGCCGGCCATTGTGTCGGTGCCAGCCGCCACAATAAAGGCATCGGTGCCACCGTTGACTGTCGTGGAATTCAATCCGCGCAGCTGTATCCCGCCATTCAGAATCGTGATGTCGATCGAATTGTCCGCGGCATCGCCAGAGACCGTCAGGTGGGAGCCATTCAGACTGGCGACAACGTTTCCAGCCAGCAGTGCGCGAGTTTCCAGATGCTCCACAACTCGCTCTGATTCGATGGCTTTGTTTGAGCGTTTACGTGCGTTCTTGGCTCGCCAGTTCCACATGGTCTTGTGCCCCTTTGGGTCAGCGTTGGCTGTCCCCGAATTCACTCACTGTGTGTGCAGAGTCTCTCCAGACCGTCCGCAGCGCGGTAACGGTTATCTGCTATATTCGGTAAGACTTATATGACCGGAAAAACTTAACATCCTTTGCACGGATGCTTTTCACAGTTCCGTCTTTGCTCGATTCCCTGTCTGCCGCTTAGAGGCATTGAGACGCAGTTTGTGCCGAATTCCAACGACTGATGCTCCGTGGAATCGAGGAATGTTTTGATGCTGCCTGGCTTTGTGAGCGGAATGGCGCTGGCCTGAGGTGTCAAAAATTTGGTATTGCGACGAGATTCAGTGGGACAACTAGCGTTTTGATTTTGCCTCGTAGAGGCGGTAGCAGTGAGCCCCGGGCTTTAGCCTGGGGGAACACGTTGGAAAATGGACATTAAGCCGTGAAACGGCGACAGCAATGTCTCGATATCGTTGAAAAAACCACCGCTGTCGCCGTTTCACGGCTGATGGTTCGTGTTTTCGTATCCCACCCCAGGCTGAAGCCTGGGGCTAAATGCTGCCGCAGCTGCGCTGCGAAACACAGGACCAAAACCTGCGCAATCCCAAGCGATGTCAACCCTGAATTTTTGTCGCCCCAAGCTAGCGCCGTACCGCTCACAGATGTATCTTTAGAGGTTTTAGCGGAACAGCGCAGGCTGTCCGGTCTTGGTACTCAAGATCCGTGCAGTCACCGAAGGGCTCGCGGGCTCGCGTCCTTACGCTTCAAATAGAAAACGACAGGAACGGTCGTTGCTGCATTCACCTGGCGAAAGCAGTTACCCGGTGGCAGCAAACTCAGTCACTTCCGACTTCCAGCTGATTTGCGGGTCTCGATCTTCTCCAAGCATCCAGGTCGCAAGATTGCTGGCTGTTGTTCTGCGATACCCCACGTAGCTGGTACAGAGGCGTGGATTGATCTCAATCACTGTCGCTTGCAATTCATCAGAATCATTCTTCCCAACAACAATATCGACTCCAACATAGCCCGAGAAATCACCGAGGGCGTTGACCAGCTTCTGGGCCAAAGGAGCGATTGCATTACACATTGCAGGTTCACACGGGATTCGGCCGCCGTGATAAACCGGCTGGCCATTCTGCAGTTTCAGGTTCTGATGGGCAGGTGGCAGCACCGTCACTGGGCCAGCACCGCGTCCGCCAATAAAGCCGACGGAGCAGGGTACGCCGGGAACATATCGCTGCAGCAGCCATGGCTGGTCACAAGTCGCAGCTCCATGCGTCGGAGAGAACTCATCGCCGGACAGTTGAATGAACGAGATGCCGTCACAGCCGACACCATCTCTGGGCTTAAGAATTCCCAGTCCGGAATTCTCGGGCATGGACTGATCATGCGTAAACAAATGCGAACAATCCTGACGTCGCCGCAGTTGGTCATGTTCGGAAACAGAGATCGCTTTGGTGGCTGGAGTTGGCAACTCATGCTGCTGCAGCCAATCAAATGTCCTGAACTTGTCGGTGAAGATTTCCGCAAGTTGCCAACTGACATTTAAGCTCGGAACGGCCTGCCAGCATCCGGTCTGCAGATGCTGAAGCAGCGACACCAATATTCCGCCACATTCCGGAGCAATCACCATCGTTGCCGCGAACGACTCCGGATTTCTCTGAGGACATGACAGCCATTCGGCCGGATCATTCTCCAACGACAGAACATCGATCTCATCAGGCAACTCGGCGTTGGATACCAGGATCTCTCGAGCATCGGCTGCCACCAGCACCACGGGCCGCACATCGGGGATTCTGGAAAAATCATTAACCAGCGACACCAGCATCGATGTCGCTTCCCTTTGCAATGAGGCACTGGCTGCACGCCATGCTCCGGGACAGGCCAGCAAGTATTCAAAGATCAGAACTGAACGACGCGTCGACACGTCATTGCTCCATCACTTTTGACGAGCAGTAAAGACGACATATTCGCCGATCGTATGCATCTCGACCGAGGCAAACAGCTGCTTCATGCGTGCTCCGTGCCAGTCGATCAGTTTGGTGACCAGATGAATTCGCCCGCCTGATTTCAGGCCATTTTTGGCAGCCTGCAGGAACAGCTCGGAGATTCGATAATCAGAGTAGTACGGTGGATTCCCCAGTAACAGGTCCCACGATTTCGGTTCCGGGATGACTCCGTCAGATGTCTGAAGAGTCTCTACGGAAGTGATGTCGTTCAGCTTCGCGGAAATCTGAGTACACTCGATCGCGCGAGCATCGCTGTCGACGGCCAGAATTTTTGCCTCAGGATACTCGACGGCCGCCGCCAGTGAGACAGCTCCGCAGCCGCAACCCATTTCAATAATCTTCGTCGGCTTGAATGCCGAAGAGCCGGAGGATTCGCCCTTTAGAAAAGCCATCGACTTGATCAACGCTCGTGCACCGCCATCAATGCGACGATGGCTGAAGACACCGGGACGAGTTTCCACATAGACAAGCCGCTCCCCCTGCCGAAACGCCGACCTCGCGCGAAAGCCACGGACCTTCTTGAGTTCCGATGTCTTCGTTGCGACACAGGCGACGCCGTGCTTTTGTTTATTCACGACAACGTTCGGGAAGATTAATCGCAACTGACTCTGCACCCATTTGTCTTTGGGATTATTTGTCGATGCGATCAGACGGCCGCCAGATCGCAGCCGCTGATGAATCATCTGCAGCAGATCCTGAGCCTGCTCCGACGGATCACCGCAGAAGGTTGAAAACAGAACTTCGTCGAACGGCCCCGGCGGCAAATCCGGCGTGCAAACCAGAGTCGATTTCCCAGTCCCGGTGGACGTCGCAGAACCAGCGTCTCCGTGATACTTCTGCAGAGTTCTGAAGAAGAAGTGTTCCGGCGTCCAGAACGTGAAATTCAAGTCG
Source organism: Planctomycetaceae bacterium (assembly GCA_044378235.1). Taxonomy (GTDB): domain Bacteria; phylum Planctomycetota; class Planctomycetia; order Planctomycetales; family Planctomycetaceae; genus SXXK01. The sequence goes on along the minus strand of JBILXT010000167.1, from coordinate 6,090 downwards.
GGCCGCGCGGTTCTTAGAGCCGAGGCCAGAGTTGTTCCGTGGATCAGGACAACGAGAACTTCCGGGCCTTTCAAATCCGCGGTGTAGTCTGCCACCAGCCGATCGGAACGAGATTTGAGTTTTCGTTCGCCTATGAATTCATTGATGCTGTCGTGTTCCAGATCGAATTCGTCCAGACCATCATCATCATCGTCGTCATCATCGAAATCGAGATCCATGTCCAGATCGTCGTCTTCAAACTCGTCCTGTGATGCGTTTCGTTTTCGCTTCATGGAATCAATCAATTTCGACCGAGGCCGCTTTCCGGTTTATTGGGACTCAATCGCCCCGACTTCGCACAAATTCTGTGTGCTCTATATACCCGATCCAGAGAGCAATCTGGGCGTGCGAAATCACCTTTCCTGGATTTGCCGAGGGGAACACTCGGAAAATGGTCGTAAAAACCTTTCCGTAGACCGTCGTCGTCAATGATTTTCAAGGTAGGTCCTTTCTGCCGGATCTTTCGGAAAGGACTTTCGGCGCAAGGCGAACCATGCCTGCGAAAACAAAGGGGGGCACTTGCCGTTCGGTGATGACAATCGGACATGAAGCAATGCTGTGCGCCCTGGTCTCAACACCACATCTCGCCCATAAGGATGACCAATGAAAGAGATCTGAACCATTTTTCTTCATGAAACTGTGCCAGGAAAGACAGTGACTGGACCCCAGTTCCGTGGTAAAATCTTGAGTGAGGAGTCCCCAATCATGACGCTGAATATTCAATTGCAACTTCCGTCCGAATACGTCAATGAGCTGCGGCGGCGTGCTGCAGAACATGGTGAAAATCTGGATGTCTATATCAGCCATATCGTTGCCGAAGAAGTTCAGGCAGAGTTGGGTGCGACTCGGCGTAACGGAAGCAATGCAAAAGACTTTGGTGAGTGGTTCAAGGCATGGGCTGATCGGCATCCAAGGGTTAACCACATTGTTGATGACAGTCGAGAATCAATTTGCGCCGGATGCGGCGAATGATAGTTCTGGTTGACACCAACGTGATCCTGCGATCCACGCAGCCCCAAAAACAAGGCTATCCGGCGTCGATCGCCGCGGTTTCTCAGTTAGGTCAAGCTGGGCATGAACTGTGCCTCGTTCCTCAGGTGATTTACGAGTATTAGGTAGTCGCGACTCGTCCGGCAGCGGTCAATGGTCTAGGCATGACGGCTGTCGACGCGGACCAGCAAATTCAGGAGCTCCTGTTGAAGTTCACACTGCTGCGAGATGAACGAGGGATCTACTCGCGATGGCATGACCTCGTGGTCACACATAATGTTTTGGGGAAACAAGCTCACGACACACGACTTATTGCCGCGATGGAGCGACACGGCGTGATGCACCTGCTGACTTTCAATAAGTCAGATTTCGCAAGGTTCCCTTCGATTGCTGTCCTTTCGCCTGATGAGATCGTAACTGGCATCTTGCCCGCATGATCTACGTCCGATTATCGGCCAATCTCATGCAGCTTCGTGACGTCAATCAGTACCACCGAAGGCTACCTCGATCCAGCTTGGACTGGCTGGATCGCTTAATACAGGATTCAAACGAGTTCTGAATCGTGGAGCTATGCTGCTATTCGATCGTGGTGTTTTTGCAGCCGTTCCTGAATCTGTTTACACAATTCAGAGGTAACCCACCCGGATTGAGAAACGCAAAGCACGACTTCGCAGTCACGGACTTCTTGCCCCAGTTTGCAAGCCGCTTTTCGTCGCTCCGCACAAGCGGGATCGTCCAACACTTTGTCGAGGGTCAGAAAGATATAGTCTGATGCCAATGAGGTGCCTTGACGTACTGCAAGAATGGACAGGTAAGGAATTTGAGGTGTCTGGCCGGCAGCATCGATGTGGTCGTTCTGCAGAAGAATAAGATTTTCGCCTTTGATCAAACGGAATGTCGCGCGGACAAGGATAAACAATCCCAGCACTGCAATTCCGATTGCTTTCCCCGCGAAAGAGCCGTTTTCGTTCCCGGCGAGAAAGTCATCGAACTTCAGATAAGCAATGATGCCGCCCACGGCCACCATCGCAGTTCCGAGGAAGATGGGGCCAAAAGGTGAGTTTTTCGACGGTTCAGGAGTTGTCAGTCGAAATGAGTTCCTGGAGGGTTGCATTTCAGTAGACTCGGTGGGTGGAGGAATCGCATGTCTCAGCTTCGTGGCGGACCGACCTGTTAAACTGACCTGCTCATGCGGATGTGTGGCCTAAGTTTTTTTGGTTCAAGCCATCGTACGACTGCCTGATGCGAGGCACGATGGTGCAGAATTTCGCCAAAGCTGGCACGAGAGAAGCGGCACAATCACGACACATTGCGTGGAAAATAGCATACTCGCCCCTTCGAAAATCGGTCAATGTCACTTGTTGAATCGAATCTGCGGGCGGAAACGAGAAAGCCCATCCCGCTTTCGCGTTTTCTGCGAGAGCCCCTGTTAGACTGACTGGCCGATCGGCACATTTCCTCACCCCGCTGCTCTTTCATCCGTCCAAAATTCTGCCTATCATGTGGATGCATAGAAACTGGCGGAGCATTAGACTGCCGCTTCGACTTCGGCTCAATCGATTCCCTGAGCCGCTCGAGATGCCGACCTGCAAAGACATCTTCTGCTTCCACCTGCTCCTCGAAAGATGCCTGACATGAACACCGTGCGATTGATATTTCTTCTGGGATTGTCCGTCCTTTGCGTGGCTCAGACGTCTGTCGCTGAGCAACCTGCTGATCTGGCTTCGGGGCTCAAACCTCTGGCCACGATTCTGGCGGGCAAAGAGGCGAAGTTTGATATCTCAGGCAAGATCGAGGTTCCGATCGACGGAAAACCTCAGCCCATTGAAGTCAGCCTCGTTCGCTATGATGATCAGAGCTTTGACCTGCAGCTCACTCATGCCGACTATGCGTTATCAATCCGCCGTCGCAGCGATGTCACCGCGTTGGCCTTACCAAAGCATAGTGTCGTCTTCATCGGAACCGGAGATGCCCCGGAAGATGATAATCTCAGCCCAAATGCGATCGCTGAACGCCTGATTTCGGATCACTCAAAACTCACACAGCTTCGGTTCGGTCTGAATGTTCTGGCCGCGGGCGATGTCGAGGGAACTCTGAGAGGTCTGCTGGCCAACATGAAAGTTAGCCACGATGAAGCCACCGGAGCTTTCTCAACGGGCAACGCAAAAATCGCATTTCCAGCTGCAAACAACGTTGATGCGACGATCGACAACGTCCACGTTTCTCTGACAACGAAAACCGAAGTCGCCACCGCACCGTCTGCCACCGAATGGCCCGGCATGAAAGTGACAGAGTTACCTCGACATGAACTTGAGCGAACTTTGCTTCGAGGCGTTCGACGAGCGACCGAGATTCTGCATCCAGGAGATTCTCTAACGAAACCCTCAATGAAGCCTCGATCGACTGAAAACGGCGAATTGAAATGGGTCGACGGTCAACGTGTGGCGGTTCTGTGGGGAACTCCGGAGCAGATCGGGATGGCTCACGGCGAACTGCTGCCCGAGGAATCACGCCGGTGCATTGAGTCTGTGCTTTACAGCTTCGGCACCGTGAATGTCGTTCGCACCGGACGCTGGTTCCGCCATGATCTGGAAGATGCATATGCTCGCTTGTCTCCGCATATTCCGGAGCGACACAAGCGAGAAACCTCAGCCTTGGCCGCTTCACTGGGCATGGAACCAGAAATCGTACAGGTTCTGAATGTCTTTCCGGAACTCTTTCACTGTTCGGGTTTCGCAGTGTTTGGTTCGGCCACAAAAGATGGCAAATTGTATCACGGCCGCGTACTGGATTACATGACAACAATTGGTCTGCAGGATGCCTCCACGATATTCATCGTGAAAGCTCAGGGACAAATTCCGTTTGCAAACGTTGGTTACGCGGGATTCATTGGCAGCGTCAGCGGAATGAATGCAGAGAAGATTTCCCTTGGCGAAATGGGAGGCCGCGGCGAAGGCAAATGGGACGGCGCTCCGATGGCCACTTTGATGCGTCGCGCTTTGGAAGAATGCGACACACTGGCGGAGGTTCAGGAACTCTGGACGAAGAGTCCTCGAACCTGTGAATACTACTATGTCTTCGCCGATGGTGAGATCAACGATGCCGTGGGAGTGGCCGCCACGCCGGAATCCATCGAGTTCATCAAAGCCGGTGAGGGCCATGAGCGTCTGGGCGAAGGCATCAAAGATACGGTCGTTCTGTCGGCCGGCGGTCGCCTTGAAGAATTACGTCGTCGAGTGACCGAGAAGCACGGGCAGTTCGACGTCGAACTTGGCCAGTGGCTGATGTGCCGACCCGTCGCCATGGAGTCTAATCTGCACAATGTCCTGTTTGTGCCGGCCGACGGAGTGCTCTACGTGGCCAATGCCAGCCACACCAAGCCCGGTGCAGAGATGCCGTACGTGAAAGTGGATCTGATGCAACTGCTGAGCGAGATTCCCGCAGATAAGCCGCCAGCACGGACCGCAGGAAAGTAGCAGCGACAGTACAAGTGAACGTGTAGAGAAAACAATGAAATGCGGCTCGATCTTCGAGCCGCATTTTTATGCGCCGCCGGAAGGATCAAACGAGTCACGATATTCCGACTTGGCCAGTAAGCGGCGATGGTTTCATTTGGCTTCGTCACCAATGCAAAACAGTCGGGTGCGAGTGCGGACGAAGACCTGTCCGTCGACAAGAGCGGGAGTCGCGGCGATCGGTTCCCCGAAATCGTTGTTCGCGAGCACCTTTAGTTCCGGGCCACTTTCGATCACGCTGATCATGCCTGGTTCCGACGTGACATAGATCTTTCCGTCGCCGAAGACGGGAGCGGCCAGGTACGAACCATCAGCACCGACTCGACGCCGATCCCAGACTGGTTCACCGTTTGAGGCCGAAAACGAGGCCGTGATGCCACCCTGCTTGATCAGAAACATCCGGCCGTCCGCAACGAGCGGTGAAACGATATGTGAAGCCGACTTTGTCTTCTTCATCCACTGCACGTGAGTCTTCGAGACATCACCTTCGCCGCCGCCGCGAACCGCCTGAATCGAAGCGTCCTTTTGGAGTTCACTTAGTTCCTCTGATAGTTTATCAGCGTCAGTGTCGATCGTGTTGCCTAATCTCGCCTGAACCTCACTGGCCAGCAGACCGCCTCGGTTTTTAGGATCAAGAAACGCCTTGTCGATTTCTTCTCCCTCAAGCACGCCATCTTTGTTTTCGTCGCCGCGATCGAACTTGGCCCAGAAGGCATCGGGAATCGACTTGCCCGTATTCAGGCGATATTTGTTATTCAGGATTTCGTCGCGTGTGATCTTTCCATCGCCATTCGCATCTGCAGTGACACGCCATTGATACGAGATACCGAAACTCTCCACGGACACATAGATGATGCCGTCAAATGTCACAGGAGTTGTCTTGATGTTGCGACAGAAGACCTCAGTGGCCCACTTACGATGGCCGGTCTTATAGTCGTATCCAATCATCTTGCCTGTTCCCGCGATGACGACCTCAGGTCCCTGTGGCGTTTCGCAAATGACCGGGTGCGAATAAGAGCATGCCATGTCGCCGCGATCATCCTTCCAGAGAATCTCGCCCGTTTTTTTGTCCAGGCAATAGGCGGCTGGCGTCAAGTCGTCATCCTGACAGAAGAATAGACGGTCACCATGGATCACCGGAGACATTCCAGGGCCCCAATCAAAGACGAAATAGGGTTCCGGAAGTTCGCGCCGCCAGGCTGTCTCGCCGGTCTTTGCATCAAAAGCCATCATTCCGAGGCGGGCATGATAGACATAGACTCGTTCTTCATCCGCTGCCGGTGTGGCGGAGGCGTAGCTGTTGGATTCATGAATCTTCGCCAGGGCTTCGCCTTCGATTGGTAACTCACGCTCCCATTGCTTTTGGCCGGTCACTGCATCAAAACAGAAGACCATAAACTTGTTGCCTGGCTTTTCGCCCAGCATCGCTGTTGTAAACAAGCGTCCCGCGACGATCGTCGGAGAACAGATTCCATCGCCCACTTCCGCTGACCAGCGAACATTCTTCGTCGGCGAAAATTCGACCGGCAGCGGCTTCTTTGAAGTC
>JBILXT010000551.1:0-4189 GCA_044378235.1 Planctomycetaceae bacterium | reverse complement strand
CGTATCGCTTCCGGTGATGCGGCGGCCACCGCCAATGCAGGACGCCTGAGAATCTCGGGGGGACATAGTCTCGGTCGCTGTATCGTCGACCGAGCCACCGGCCTTCCGCTCGAAATGAATCTAACGCGTTACATCACGATGAAACTGACCACGGCCGACGAGAAAGAGGTCGTGCAGGAAAAAACCATCGTGACCACGATCCGAGCATTCCCGGAAACTCGAGGCCCAGTCGCAGCAGCTCCCGTTGCCGCTCCAATTCAACGCGTTTCCGGATTCAATGAGCCTCAGATTTCAGCCCCACCTTCGTCTGATCAACCGAACGTTCGAAGCCGCGCTGTTCGAGCCGTCTACCCGGAACAGTGACATTCCTTGCCGCTTGGGTGTCGTCGCGATTGATTTTCAATGCCGAATTCCGCGACTGCACCCCTGCAGCCTCGTGACCACTTGAATGATCGTGAAGGTGAGCCGCTTCAGTTACTCTTCACATCAAAGTCAGCGTTCTGTGTCCCCGTCAAAGGGACAGTAAACGACAGCTCTGTTTTGCTCTTGCTGCTGTACTTTTCCGGCAGCAACTGCTTTGCGATTTTGTCTGCGGCTTTACCAGTCGGATCGCCGGACTGCATGGCCATCAGCTGGCCCTGATCCATTCCCGCTTCCGAGTCAAGAACGACTCCTTTGCCCTCGAACTTACTGATTGCAACTCGAAACTTTAGTGGTTTGGTCCCATCGGAGAACTGAAAGTATCCATCTTTGTCAGTCTTCGCCGACCAGCCTTCTTCGTCGGTCAGAAAAAACACTTCTGCATCTGCCAGTGGCTGGCCGTCGAACTTGATCGTCCCAGAAACAGGCACAAGTCCTGGGGGGGCAGATCCACATCCGGACAGAGATACCAACAGGATGCTGCACAAAATCCATCGAAGAGCCATTTTCTCCAGTCCCGTCTGAGTCAGTAAAAGGTTACAAACAAATGCGTGCGAGCCTGAAGAACAAAACACGAGGATAACTTCCGCAGTGATCAAGATGTGTTTCTGCGGAAGTCAGCCTCAAGGTTTCGTTCGGTTCAGAATTCTCCGAGAACACCGCCGTCAGCGATATACGTCAGTTGACAGAAAGTCAGATAGTCGATGTTCTCGCTGAGAAATCGAACAGAACCATCAGCCAGCACGAATTGAGCGCCGCCGGTATGCTTGCTTCCAAAGACCCAGGCATATGTTCGCTTCAATGAGTCACCCAGATAAGGGCGGTTAATACCCCAGTCCGAGGTGTACGCGGCCACAGTTGCAGCGGTTACGGCCGTTGAGCTGCCGCTTGGTGTATAGCCATGAACGCCAGTGTGAGTTCCGTGCAACCCCCACGGACCATAATGAGTCGACGTTTTGTACCTGCCACCCGAAGCTTCTCCGATCGCGATGCAGTTGCTGGTGCCGTCTGAAATGTTCGCGATTGTTGCTGACCCGTTATTGCCAAACATGCCACGTCGAAGGTCAGACGAATTCAAGTTGTAATTTGTGCTGTAGTCCGTAAACGAACCCACTGCAAACAGATAACTCGAACGCTTTGCTTGATTACGGCTGTAGAAATCTGCTGTTCGAGGTAGATAAGAGGAGTCTTCACCTGCTGATGGATCTGTAGGACACTCCAGGGCCTTTAATCGCCTTGAGGTTACGGGCAGATTGATCAGCCCCATGTCTGCGCCACCAGCCACTGTAAACCCATACGGGTTCGATCCCGTCGACGGCAGATTTTGGTTGTACTGTGCGTACATTGCATTCTGCTCGATGTAAGGAAGGAGACCGATCCAGCCAACCTGGTTTTTCACCCCTCCGGAACCATTAATCATGGTGGCAGAAGCAGCCGCACCTGAACCGGCGCGTCCGGAGTTAATCATGGCGGGAGTGAATACATTGAACACGTCGTGGTAGTTTGCCAGTGCCAAGCCCCACTGCTTCAGGTTGTTCTTGCACTCAGTTCTTCGTGCGGCTTCGCGAGCCTGCTGCACTGCAGGAAGGAGAAGTGCGATCAGGATCGCAATAATAGCGATCACCACCAGCAATTCGATCAATGTGAATCCACGATTTCTCTTGCACTTCTTCATCGTTTTCCTCCAGAAAAAGAACGAACAAACGCGTGATGAATGACCCGCGTCGTTCATCACCAACCAATCAATTGCAGGCAAATATTTCATCCGCTGCAGGCGGAGATCTACAGAGACGGCAAGACAAGAGTTGTTGGGACTCAGCAAAGTTCCGGGCTAACGCCAGTTAGAACGAGCACCACTATTCAACCTTGAAGCAAAACGATGTCGCAATCGCCATGCCGATGTTGTGACACCGGCTATAAAACCGCCGTAATTGCTGTTGCAGTCCGCAAAAGGCGGCCGTCGTTCAGTGCGAGTCGCTGACTTCCTGGCAATAAAGATCTGGGGTCTTTTGGAGGGAATTCAGAGTATTGGTAACAAGCTTGCTTTTTTTCTAAGCTGCGGGAAAAAGTGTACACTACTGGAAAATTATTTTAAAGGCTTCTTCACTTTTTTGTTTGACTTCCGTGACCTACTTGTGTGGTTTCCAGAGCCTGTCTTGAAAAGACCTTCCTCTGCTTGCAGCGGGAATACCGTCGCGATTAAAGCCACTTGCTGTTCACTACATTGCATTGATCCATGGACTGAGGATGAATTGAGTAGTGCCCGTGATAACCTGGAAACTCTACGGCTTTGGCAGAGATTTTGATTCGAGCAAAAGTTTATCTTCCCGAGTGGCTCCTTTCCTCGTGCAGAAGGAAACTCCTCTGCTGTCGGAGCAAGCACCATTGGCTAGATTTCTGGCACCCGGAGTTCGTAGTCAGCAGGCGACGACGGACGTTTTTTGTCGTCGACGTTCTGTAGCGGTACCAGCGGCGAAGCATTGTCTGCTTGCGTTTAAGACAGACTGTCACTGCACCCAGCGGAATGAATGGCGAGTTGCTTGCTGAGAAAAAATGTTTGGCCTTCTTCTTCCGGCCATGTCTCTGCTTTGGAGACCAGCACAAGCATTCGCACGCCCGGCGATTTGAAGTCCGGTAAACTGTGTTTCCCAGCGTGCTCCAAATGAGACAGAATCCGAGAGCCACCTTCGTTGCTGTCACCTCATACCTCATTCTTCGGCGAAACGAACTGAGTGTGTGTCAGCGAAAGCTGATGGAATGAACATTAGTGAGGTATTGGTCGAGCAATCGAGACCGCTCGACGCTGATCGCTGGCTTGTGGTAGCGCCTGGATGACTGGTCTGCGTTCGTGGACTGCCGATTGGCATACGATGTTCACGCCGTTGCTGAGTAGGTGCCTGCCCCCGCGTCGTGGCAATGGCTGTGGCTGCGGAATGGCGGCGACTCACCCAGGTTGATTGATGAGGATTGTCGCATGGAAAACGTTGCGTCATCGGAGATCGGCTGCGAAGTTTGATGGCTACCGCCCTGCAATCACGGGAAACGCACATTTTGCCTGGGGACGTGGGCCAGCAATATTGTTGCTCCATTTGTGAAAAAGGAGCCATGAGCGGACGATTGCCCAAACACTGATAAACTATTGCCCCGAATACGAAGGTTTGACCCATTCGACGAACCACGTAACGACTCAACATCACTGACCGTTGCGTTCTGGGATAAGTGACAACAGTAACGCCTGGACCAGGAAGGGATTTTGGGGCGACGATAGGCAACAGTCATCGTCCTGGTATTCGGAAGAGGCTGCGCTCCCTGATGCCGTGCAAAAACATACCCGAACCAGCCTCGAGAGACCAAAAAGGTCGCGATTCTGCGTAAAACGCAGGCAGGAAAACGGCACCGTTAATTGGATAATTGACCAACAGGATGGGTAACTGTAAGTTGATTGGAGGAGCAGAATGCTCACCGCGGATTTTTTTTTTGCTTAATGATGTTTATTGTGGAGTGCCTGCCATGCGAAAAAGAGGTTTTACATTAATTGAGTTGTTGGTGGTGATCGCAATCATCGCCATTCTGATCGCGTTGCTACTGCCAGCTGTGCAGCAGGCTCGGGAAGCCGCCCGAAGGACACAATGCAAGAACAACCTCAAGCAGATCGGGTTGGCTCTGCATAACTATGAATCGACCCATTCGATCCTGCCTGCCGGGACGTTTAACGGCGGGACATCGCCGAACAACGCGTCGCCAATTCCCATGATCATGCCGTTAAACG
>JBILXT010000550.1:0-4207 GCA_044378235.1 Planctomycetaceae bacterium | reverse complement strand
GGGGGCCGTCTACCTTTGCGACGACACACAGACTCATTCGAAGGTTGCCGTTAAAGTTCTGCCGTCTGAACTCAACCCTGATGCTGAGGCTGTGCAGCGATTTCAGAAGGAGTCGAGGCTGCTGGCTGAAGTTCAGCATGCCAACGTTGCCAATTTGCTGGACTCCGGCATCATCGGGAATACTCGTTATCTGGTGATGGAGCTGGTTGAAGGCACAGACCTCAAGGGCATCCTGCAACAACTGGGTCCTCTTCCCGAACGCGTTGCACTGCAGATCGTCTTCGATGTCGCGAGTGCGCTGGCGGTCGCACATGCGACGGGGATAGTGCATCGAGATATCAAACCGGGAAACATCCTGCTGAGCGCAAACTTTGCAAGTGAGCAGAATCCTGAACAAGCTGTTTTGAATGCGATCACGAACGATCAGCCGTTCGCAGCGAAGCTGACTGACTTCGGGCTGGCTCGACATGTCGACCAGGCAGCATCGCTGGAGCTGACTCGCACCGGCATGATGTTGGGAACTCCGTATTACATATCGCCCGAGCAATGTACCGACAAAGGCGGAATCACGCCCGCCACTGACATCTATTCTCTCGGCGCGACGCTCTACGAATTGCTCACAGGTCGACCACCGTTTCGCGCTGACGATCCCATTAAACTCATTTCGATGCACTGCTTTGAGCAGGCGCCGGACCCTCGGAAAACGCGAGCCGAAATCAGCGACGGTGCGGCTGCATTGATCGCCAGGATGCTGCAGAAGAGCCCTTCAGAACGTTATGCGGATGCCGGCCATTTGCTGGCGGACCTGACACGGCTCCTGCATGGTGAAGCGACTTCTGCCGCTTGTCATCCCTCGGTTCCCAAACCCACTGGCAAAGTCTTCGCGGCAACATGGGAATGGCGACTGGACAGCAATCCTGCGGAACTTTGGCCGCATGTCTCCAACACGGAACGAGTCAATGCGGCTGTGGGCCTGCCTCCTGTCGAATACGTCACACGCAAAGACGAGCGCGGCGTCAAACATCGCTTTGGCTCATTCAAACTTGGCTGGACTCGGCTGAGCTGGGAAGAGCATCCGTTTGAATGGATCGAAGGCCGTCGCTTCAGCATTCTGAGAGAATTCGAGAACGGTCCGTTTCAATGGTTCGTGAGCACCGTTGAACTGATTCCACGCCCTGAAGGAGGCAGTCTTCTTCGTCACAACGTGCGGATTGCCACTCATGGTTTGATCGGGCGCTTGGTTGCTCATATCGAAGTCAACATCAAAAGTCGCAAGCCGTTCGATCGAGTTTACCGGCGCATTGACGACGTGGTCTCAGGGAAGCTCAAGGCATCAACCGTAACGGATCCATTCGTCCCCGTTTCCTCATCAGTGACAAAGCTCCGCAGGAGACTGGAAAACTTCCGTTCACGCTTCGATGGCAAGGTTTCGGATCCAAAATGTCTGGAGCGATTTCTGGATCTGCTGGCAGAGAGCCCTGCTCAGGACCTCGCCAGAATTCGACCACGATCCGTAGCCAGACAACTTGATGTCAACGCGGATCAGCTGACGCTCCTCTGTCTCGAAGCGTGCCATGCCGGACTGATGGAACTGCATTGGGATATCATTTGCCCCAAATGCCGAGTCGCCGCGGCCGTCAAGGATTCGTTGAACGAAATCGATCGCCATGCCAACTGCCAGGCATGTGAACACGATTTTGATGTGGACTTTACCAGTGCCGTGGAAATGATCTTTCGTGTTCATCCGGACCTGCGACAAGCCGATATCAAAACCTATTGCGTTGGCGGTCCTGAACATGCCCCACATGTGATTGCACAGATCCGGATGGCCGCTGGTGAAGCATTCGAACTTGACCTGAATCTCGATCCCGGCTCTTATGTTATTCGCAGCTCACAACTTCCTTACACAATCGGAATCGCAGTGGATAGTGCTGCGGGAATCAACCGTTCAGTCGTTCTGCTACGACCAGCCGAGCCTTCTCGCCAGGTGATCCGTATTCGAGGTGAGCGTCAGCTGCTGACACTGGTCAATGAGTATTCGCGTGAGATTCTGATTCGACTGGAGCGAACGACGACACGCAAAGATGTTGTAACGGCCGCCGAGGCACTGCAGCTTCCCTTGTTCAGACAGCTGTTTCCGAGCGAAACGGTGACACGTGATCGCCTCTCAAGCATGTCGACGTGTACCCTCATTGCTCTTCGCATCACGAATGTGCTCGATCTGTTTTCAGCACTGGGTGATGCCGCGACGGGCAAGAGTCTGCAGCAGACAATGGCATTCTGCCGCACCACAATTGAGGCTCACGGCGGCATACTTATCAAAGAGCAGGAAGACCGACTGCTGGCTTCGTTCACACAGGCTCAGCCAGGCTTGCAGTCTGCTTTGGAATTGCACGAAACACTGCCGGCACAATGTGCAGCAATGAGCACCGTTCCAACGATCCAGATCGCGATTCACCGAGGCGTCGCGATGTCGACCAGTATGAATGGCAAACTGGACTTCTTCGGACGCTCAGTTGCTGTCGTATCTGCAATGCTGGATCTGCCCGAGAAGCATCGTCTGCTGGTATCTCAGGACCTGGCCAGCGACGAAGAACTTCAGGCGAACCTGCACAATGCGGGAAGAACTCATCGACCTGTCTCACGCAGTGGCGGGCTGACAATCTTTGAGATCAGTCGCGCAGGGGACTCAGCAGACCAGTCAAATACCGAATCGGCTCGCACCGGCAAATATGATGGCCAATGCCAGGATCATATCTGCAATAACGAATGCCAATGTTCGCTGCCTGCACCGGATCTTGATACCACAGGTGTGCTTGCGTGTGATTGCGTGAGTTCACAAGAGGGGGAGGCAAAATGACAACCGAGATAATGACATCAACACCTCCTTTTGCAGGAACGTTGACGACAACAGACTGGCTCCTGGAGGGCTGTTTGCCCGGGCAGTCCACAATTTCGCGCACGGCGATGCGAGCGTTCCCGTTTTCCCTGGGCCGCGATCCGGCCAATGATCTGCAGCTTCCTTCGAAGAATGTTTCCAAACGTCACGCCACAATTCTGCATACTCCAGCCGCTGTGATTCTGCAGGACCTGGGCAGTACCAATGGAACATTCGTCAACGGTCGACGCATTGCAATGTCAACGCCTGTTGGTGTTCACGACCTGATTCAACTGGCGGACGTGGAACTTCGACTGATTCGAGACGCTCAAAAGTGCGCCGACTTTACTTGTGTGGAACAACAGCTGGAACAGCGCTGGCTCATTTCTCGCCTGAATGAAGTGCTGAACCATGGACGTATGAAGATTTTCTTTCAGCCGATCGTCACGGGCCTCGATCACAAAGTTCTGGGCTACGAAGCATTGGTGAGAACCGATGTGATCGGACTGGAAACTCCGCTCCAGCTCTTCGGCGCTGCAACGCAGCTCGGGCAGGAAACTCGTCTGAGCCAGCAGTGCCGTGCCGAAGCGGTGCGAGTAATCGAAGAGTCCGGCATCAAGGGCGCATTGTTTCTGAATACAGATCCTAACGAAGTTCTCGGCGATGAACTCATTCAATCCATGAAGGAATTGCGCAACAGGTCGGCCAATCGGCAGCTTGTTCTGGAGGTTCATGAAGAGGCCGTACCCGAAGCACGACGTTTTCGAGAATTCGCGCGTGCTCTTCGGGATCTCGACATCAAACTGGCGTTCGATGATTTCGGTGCCGGACAGTCGCGACTCCTTGAGTTGGCTCAGGTTTGCCCCGACTATCTGAAGTTCGATCGCTCCCTGGTGAAGGATCTGGGCAGCTCAGAAGCCGTCCACGAAGATCTTGTTCGCACACTTCACAACAGCGCAGTGTCATTGGGGATCACGACGCTGGCTGAAGGTTTGGAATCACCTTCGTCGATCGAAGCGTGTCGATCCATCGGCTTTGCACTTTATCAGGGATATGCCTTCGGTCGACCTCAACCGATCGCGGCATTCTAACTCAGCCGCAATGCGTGAGTGAGCTATTTGATCTCGTCGAGATGATGCGTTTTGTGTCGTCTTTCGCTCCGCGAATGAAAGAAACACCTGAGCCTGAGGCGCTAGCCGATTTTTCTGTCGAATCGGCTAGCGCCTCAGGCTCAGATATTCGCGTTCTGACGATCAACTACCTCAAGTCCACAGAGAACGAAGTGGGGGCGGCCACGGAGAAGACCGGATCGAATCGCCCGCGCCGCGC
>JBILXT010000166.1:0-14807 GCA_044378235.1 Planctomycetaceae bacterium | reverse complement strand
GTGCGCATCAGGAGAAAACGAGTCTTCCCCATCGCCTCCACCGATGGCAGTGGCAATCCCGTCATCGCGATTCTTGCGTCCGGTCGCCACGTGCGTATTCGTCGCAGGCACTCTTCCACGGTCCGGAAGATATCCTCCGGGTCACGCATATACACGATGTCGTTTCCAATATCCGTCATCAGGACAAGCGGTGAAACAGATCCTGTTGCCGGCAGGTTCTCCCACAGCCCGCAATGGATAATTCCAGGCAGGCGGCGCAATAGAACAGCGCTCCAGTCAATGTAGGAACGCCCCATGCCGAGACACACTCGCAAGTCCATCTCCCCGGGCACGGTCTGCTGAAGCGCACGGACAGCAGGCTTCCAGCCCAGAGTCAGGTTGCTCGCCCCCAACAGAATGACCGACTGCTTCTCACCCGTCGTATGACCACCCGGGTTTTTGTTCACTGAAGCCATATCCCGCATCTCACTGGGCTACCGGCTGCTCCGGCTTCCTGTTGACGGCTTCAGCCTTTAACTGTTCAAACACCGTCTTAACTGCATCAGCCGGAATAGCATAGGTCGGGAACCGATCGGCTCGCGCAATGACAATTCCTATTGCCTGCCCATTAAGATCCAGTAAAGGCCCGCCAACTTTGGTTGGATAAACATCCGCGTCAATCTGGAGAGCTCGCGGAAATCCCTGAGCATGAGTACTGGCAAACTGTCCCGTGAGCTCCGGGTCGCGGTACAACGGCAGCAAGGCATTCTCATTCGTAAACTTCGACGTCAGAACAATCTCGATGGTGCGAATCGAATCTTCACGCATGAAACGAATGGCCACCTTGTCCCCGGGCTTGAAACCTCCGATGCGATGCTTCAGAGATTCCGGATCATGGACGTCATATCCATCCACGGAGAGAATTCTGTCGTTTGGCTTCAGACCGTTCCGAACCGCCGCACCACCGGCAAGCACCTCGACAATTCGCACACCGTTCCCCACAGGTTCATTCGGATTCTCAAATGGGTTCGGCATGGTAATCCCCAGAAACGCGCGTTTCGCGCTTTCCGATGTGTGAGCCACAACGCTGATCACGGTGGGGATCAAAGCTTTACCTCGAGGATCCTGAACCAGAGCCATGGTGCCTGCCGGCAATGTCTCCGTAAAAAACGCCGCGGGCTTCAGATCCTTCGCGTCAACTTTCAGCAGCATCAGGTCGTAAGAATAATCAGCAGCCATTTCCTTCCCGCGAAAACGGCGACCATCCGGAAGAATGATCTCCGGGTCAATTGCTCCATCAAGCTCAGAAGCTTTCGTCAGGATATATCCATCGGATGACATGACCGTGCCAAGGCACAACAACAATCCATTGTCACGAACCGCCACGACGCTCTGCTGACTGGCACCTGCCACGCTTTCATAGAGCTTTAGTTCCTCAGTCGCTCGTTTTTCGAAACGACCAATACTTCGATCATCACTCAGTTGCTCCAGAATCTCACGCTCTCGTTCTTCGTCATCCGGCGTGGGAAACTGGCTCGAGTCTTCTCCGTCACTGTCTTCCACCTCCGGATCGGTGTCATCGCCAGTGACGAGCTTGAGAGTGTCTTCATTACCGTTTCGACGGCGCACGATCAATTCAATCGGTTGTTCTTCCTCCAGCAGATCCAGCGTTGTTCCGAGGTCCAGACGATCCGCGATCGGCTCACCTTCAATCTTCAGCAGCACGTCACCTGTCTTCAGGCCTGCTTTTTCTGCCGGGCTGTTGGGCAGAACACGAGTTACCTCCGGGGTGAAATCTTTCCACTTGAGATTCACTCCAAAGAACCCGGAAGAAGCAATGTCGTTATCCATGGAACGCAGACGTCCCCAGCGATCTCCAGCCAGCAATCGATCCCAGTCGTCGTGAAAGCTGTCGATCGACACATGGCGATTCTCTGTAATCAGGCTGGTGATCATGCTGTGAATTCCGATCACTTCGCCGTCCATGTTAAGCAAAGGACCGCCGGAATCCCCCAGAAGGATTGCACAGTCAGAAACAACCGTACGATTGCCAATCGACAGCACTCGTCCGATTCGCACGGGCGCTTCTCGATCAGGCCGATAACCTCCCGGATGCCCAAGGGCAAAACACCAGTCGCCAACCTTCGTCTCTGACAACCGTCCCATCTCCGCGAACGGAAAACCTTCACTGCCGGGAGGTGGGTCGCTGATTTTCAACACAGCCGCATCAGCATCCCGGTTCTTCCCAAGAACGTTCGCTCGATATTCGCGACCATCGGGATAGGTAATCGTCACCGTACTGCGACGCGATCTGCGTCCTGAATCAACCACATGCGATGCCGTCAACACGACCCCGTCTCGACTGACAACGATTCCGCTGCCAACTCCCATCCCGTCAGAGACACCAACGATTGCAGGACGTACCTTCGAGAGTGCTGTGGTGAGTTGCTGCTGCCTCTGCTGCAAGGGTTCTGGAACATCAGCCGCAGCGTACTTCTCAGAAGTCGCCAGACAGATCACGAGGATCAGGCACCGAGCATGCACGAGTAGACGCTTCATTGCCAACTCCGACAAAGCTTTATTCTGTGCGCGGCCACGACTGAGGATGACGTATCAGGAGATCCCGCTACCACTCAGCCTCAACTCACACCGTGTGGAACACCTTTAGACCATCTCAGCGACCTTTTCCAACTCTTTTTCGAAGAAGCTCGCTCAAAGAAATCCCACGCGGTATTACTGCACGATTTGAGTATAGAGCCCAGGACGCTGACGATTCCACTGTCTGAACACCAGAGAGATGCCATTCGACCGTATTTCGTGAAAGGAATTCTCCAGATTTCTGACAATGTTGGCGTAATTCATCCCGGGTCGCTTCTCGAATCATCGGCTGAGCGGTCTCGACTCGGTGAGAAGACCGCCGAGAACGACTCCGAATGGTGGACGAACATCGAGTCCTATAATCCGCAAAGTCTTCCCGCCTCACCACCAGACCGCCACCCACCGGCAGAACTCGACAGTTCGAGTGGCCTTAAGCCAGGGGCCGATTGCCAATGATGCGTTCCCATTTGGCCAGAAAATCTCGATCTGTCCTGAGTTCCGGATTGAGAACACCGTGGGGCCACTTACCGAGCGACAGATCAAGCATACTCTGGCAGGCTGTTCGGCCAATGTCGCGAAACATTTCGTGCGTCCACGCGATGGAATGTGGAGCCAGCAGCACATTGTCGAGATCTCCGAACCGATGAGGAGTCACGACCGGTTCAACGGCAAAGCAATCAAGAGCCGCGCCTGCGATTCGGCGATTCTTCAACAGTTCATACAACGGATCTTCGTCAACGATGCCACCGCGAGCCGTATTAAGCAGATACGCGTCGCTCTTCATCCACTGCAGTTCCTTCGCTCCAATCAGTCCGCGAGTTTTCTCATTCAGCGGACAATGGACCGACACAAAGTCAGACGTCCGCATGAGTTCTTCCAGGCTGACAGATCGAACACCGATTGATTCGAATGCGGAAGCAGGTAAGACCGGATCAAAGGCGATTGGTTGCTTCATCCCGAAACCTTCGAGCAGCTTAACGAGGCAGCGACCGATGCCACCGAGACCAATCACACCCAGAGTTCGATCTCGCAACTCGCAGCCCATGTAGTTTGTCCGTGCGTCCCACTCACCGGTGCGGACAAGTCGATCTTTCGCCATCAACTGATGCGTCAGGGCCAGCATCCACGTGATTGTGGCTTCGGCAACAGGGCGGTCGACGGCACCAGCCGTGATCATCGCGAGAACCCGATTTCGCGTACATGCGGCAACGTCAACACTATCGTATCCAACACCGAATCGGCCGATTGCCAGAAAATCCTGGCTGTTGCTCAGGCTCGCTTCGGTCACTCTCGGAGTGAGCACAATAGACCCATGCTGGCCCTGGAGTTGATCCGAGGATATCTCTGGCCGATGCTGTTCAAACTTTGACACGCCCACATGACTGTGGCCATCAAAGATACTGAATCCCAGATCCGCGAATCGTGGGTTTCCGGCAGCATCGTAAAAGTCGCCGGTAAGTGCGACGTGAAAGGCAGGGCGACTTGACATGAGTTAGCTCAAGAATTGGTGGTAGATCGGAGAGGCTCAACATGGCGAGAACCTTAACTCCGGAAATACCAGATCACAACTGAAGCCAACGAAGGGGAGCATGATGAACTTATCGCCATCAAATAACGCGACTGTGGTCCTTTCCCACTAAAGCCCTCTCCTAAACACCCTCGTGATCCTGAAAACGTTCCTGTATCTCTCGTTCGCGTTTCTCCAACGCAGCCTTCTGGAGGCGGTTCATGAACAAAGTAATGGTACCGATCACGATCACGAGCAACACAATTCCCAGAATGAACATCGACTGTCGACTCAGTTTGATGCCGAATACCTTCTCACCGAGAATCAGGTCATCCGCCGAGTTTGCGGCAGAGGAAGATGAATCGCCATAGCCAAAATCACTGGCATCCTTGGGAGGGATCGTCGAGATTGACGCAAGATTCTTTGCGATTTTCAATCTGGCCTGGCACTTAACACAGCGTCCGGTTTTACCCGCATGCTTCTCCGAAAGTCGAAACTCTTTCCCGCAGTTCGGACAGTCAACCGCTCCGCTCTTTTTGACTCGCGATACTTTGCCCGTCGGAATCGCTTCACCGATGGATCGCAGCGGAACGGACTTAGCGGGACGTTTCTTGAAGGCCGTTGCATCACTCTCTGCTCGTGCGGTTGAGTCATTCCCGGTTGTCGCAGGTACTGGAGATGCAGCCGATGCAGCAGCGGCTGACGAGTCGGAATTGCCCGGCGACGAAAGCCCCCCAATTGCTGCTTCTGCAAATTCGACACACGTGGCGAAGCGTTCTTCTGGCTTCTTGAGCAGAGCCCTGGCGACTGCCGCAGCTGTCCCCGCAGGCACTGCCTTTCTCACCTCGTTCAAAAGTGGCAGGACGCGACGGGTTTGGTTCACCATCGTGGCAGATGGACTTTTCCCCAGCATCGGCGGAGTACCAATCAGTGCGTTGTAGACGGTGATCGCCAGAGAATACTGATCAGCTCGGCCGTCATAGTCTCGTCCCAACACAATCTCAGGAGCAACGAAATTAGGAGTGCCCACAACGAGCCCAGCCCCGGTTGCGTCTGCAGCTCCTTCGTCTGGTTCTCCATACATCATCTTGGTCAGACCAAAGTCGCTGAGAAATGCATTGTCGTGTTCGTCGAACAGGATATTGGCCGGCTTAACATCACGATGCACGACCTGCATCTGATGTGCAAAATCAAGAGCTTTCGCGACAGACGGCAACCATGTGCGAATGGAATCGATTCGCATCGCCGCTGGCTTGCCCTCTTTGGTCTGCATGCGGTCCAGCAGGCATCCTCCCGACAGGTACTGCATGACAACATAGGGAAGCGAACCATGAACACCGATATCCAGAATTCTCACGATATGAGGATGCTGGAGCTGCACGAGCAGACGGCTTTCACGCCGAAAGCGTTCCTTCAGCGAAGGATCCAGCAGCTTCTCTTTTCGCGGGACTTTTATAACAACTTCTGTTTCGAGGCGATGATCAAAAGCGCGATAGACGAGTGCCATACTGCCCGCACCAATACGCGCCATGACTCGAAAACGGTTCTCAGCCAGAGAAACGCCGATAAGTTGATCGGGTTGTGTGGAACCAGCGGTCATTCGAAGCTCATTGATATCAGATTCGGAACTTGGGATAATTGCAGGGAAGGCCAGGTGGGTTGCAAATCCTTCTGAGAATTCCCTAAGGCGTAGCATCAAGGTCATCGAGGGAAAACGTCGATTTCGGCTTGTCGTCGTCCTTCTTCTCTACCGCGGCAGACTCTTCGGGGCGAGGAGGGGACGTAGTGCCTTGTGGCAATGACAGATCGGTGTCACTGATCTCTTCAAAGGCCTTGTCTGGAGTTTCAGGATCACGATTTCCGACGACGGCGAACAATAGCATCGAGATGGCCAGAACTGTCAGCGATCCCACGCCAATCAAGATGTGTAATCTTCGCGGCGATGTCGGCTTTTCGTCCGGTAGAGTTGTCGAAACCTTCTTCTTGTTTTCCTTATGTTTTACGGCATGCCAATCGATTTCGGCCGCTCGATCCAGCACCGAACGCACGGTCGGGTCTGTCGCGGGCTGTGTTTCTGCGACAGATGTCCTTTCGACCGTTTTTTTTGCTGTGCGTTTTCGCCGCAACGCGTCACCATCACCGCTTTCCGATGAAGAGAATCCGGAGTCCGAGAGATGCCCGACGGCAGCCGTGTCTTCGCGCATTTGCTCGTCCGCCCACCTCCCCACTGCAGGATCAGCAACTTTGTTTCGAGAGAGCGAACCGGAAGATGAGTGCGGAATTGGACCGCTGGCTCCGGACGAGGTACGCGCAAGGTATTGCGTTATCGCAACATGGCATTCTTCCATTGATTGAAAGCGTTTCAGAGGCGATGTCGCCATCATCTTCAGACAGAGATCTGACAACTCGCCAGGAATATCGTCATTGAGTACGACAGGTGCATCGCAACGTCCCTGTGTGATTCCAAGCAACACCTGCGTCATAGTCCCGCGATAGGGACGCTTTCCGGTCAGGGCTTCATAGAAGATGACACCCAGACTAAAAATGTCCGACCGGTGATCGACGCCTCGTCCATTGATTTGTTCAGGAGACATGTACGCGGGGCTGCCCAGAATTTGTCCCTGCTGAGTGATCCCCGAATCCTTTTCGTCTCGCAGCATGGCCAGGCCGAAATCCAGCAGTACCGGAAGGCCATCAGAGTCGATCATTATGTTGCCCGATTTGAGATCACGATGCACCACCTGATGGCTGTGCGCATGCTGCATCGCGATGGATATCTTCGCAATCAATCGCGCCGCGTCGCGTGGCCGAAGAAAACGTCCTTTCCCGACGAGGCTGTCGAGGACTGAACCCTTTACAAAGCCCATCGCAATAAACACTTTCCCGTCGATCTCCCCAACGTCATAGATGGGACAAATAGAAGGGTGGTTCAGCCGAGCGACCGCACGTGCCTCTCGATAAAATCTCTGAAGCATCTGGGATCGGACATCTGCGTTTTCAAGTTTGGGCACTTTGATGGCAACATCCCGGTCCAGAACTTTATCCCGGCCTCTATAAACGGTTCCCATAGCCCCGGCACCCAACTCAGCTACGACTTCATATCTCCCCAGCATGAAGGGCATTCTGTGGACAGAATCATGACTGTCAGCAGCATCTGAAGCGACTTTTGGATTGAGGTCTTTCCTGGGCGTGACACGCCGCTGCCGCATCTTGTGGCCATCGTTCTGATCGGGATCGGATGACGTCATTGCCGCCCTCAACTTCCAATAGAGGAATACGTACTCATCGAATCTTTCGAGCCCTGGCAAGTTGTTCTTCGGTGTCGATCAGCGGCCAGACCTTGAGACGATTCTCACGGCCGAAACTCGCCAGGTAGATCGGATTTGTCGTTCCCTGCAACGGCCTGGAGAAACTCAGACCAATCACGGGACCATCATGGGCGGTATCGCCTTCTGCAGGCACCGGGACGGAGAGAGTCGGATTCGACGAAGCTAAGTCATGGATTGCTATTGTTCCGTTCGATTTCCCGATGGCCAGCCATCGACCATCGTCTGAAAGCTTAACGGTTCGCGTTGAGTCGCTGTTCAGGGGAATACCCCAAACCGCATCACTTCGGCGCTTTTTACTGGCGTTCAGATCCCCGACAAAAACACCCACGGACGTCTGGATGCTGACACGAGGCAGTTGTCCAACAAAGCTCACTACAATTCGATCAGTCACTGATCCAAAGCCTTCCCGTGGCAATGGCATTGAAGTCGTCATGACCCATTTTTCATTCTTCAGCCCATACAATCTCACGCTGAAGCCTTCAGTACTTTCCTTTTCATGAGCAACTGCCAGAAGCGTCTGATCATCCGGTGAAAATGCCACAGCCGGAAATCCGACTCCGCCCTCTGACTCTTTCAAGAGACTTCCGTCTATAGAGTCCGCGGGCGTAAGAACTTCAAAGCGTGAGAGTTCATCGGTTCTGCAGACAAAGAGTTTGTGATCCTGTCCCCGTTCCGAGATCGCAATGGCCACTTTGTCGTTTCTGTTACCGAACGCTACGGCTCTTGCGATCGTATTGAAACCTTCCGGCATAGAGATCGGAACATTGTCAAATGATCTCGCATCATAGAGTGAGAGTAATTGTTCCTGGGAATCGACTCTGACCTGATGGGTCAGTGCCAGAAGTGGATTCTCCGAAGTGCGACGCCATCCGATCGTAGAGCCACGGGTCAAATAGCGTGGTGGCAGATTGTCGAACAACCGATAGACGGAAACAGAAGGCATCGTCAACAACTGATCTTCGACTAACGAAAGATGCATTTCCTGAGTCCCCTCGGTGGTTTCGAACTGCTTCAACGGAATCCCGGAGAGCGTGTCCCATACATTAAGAGAGCCTTTGGAATCCTCTTCGCGAAGCGGAGGGAAGGCTGCAGCAACGGTGCCGCCATCACTGGAGATCTGCAATGCAACTCGAATCGCGTCAGCGCCTTCTCGTGGGAACTTAAAGCTTGTTGAGATCGTCTGGATCGCTCTGCTATCCGACATCTGTTCCAGTTGGCGACGAAACGATTCAATTGACTTCGGATCAAGAGACGATTCGGAGCCTGCCTCCACAAGTCCATTCATGGCACCGCCCGAGAGTTGTCTCACAAACGAACGCTGACTGGTCACGAGTTTCCTTACCAGTCCGTTGACCGAGTTGTCCTGACTCGCCGACCCCCTCAAGGGCTCCGAATTCGTTGACTCTGTTGTTGCAGCCGCAGCAATTGCACCAGGCAGTGATTTTACGCTCTGAAAATCTGCTATCAGCCCGGCGGGTGGTGTCCATTTTCGATCCTTGCCTGAGGGGAATCGCTGCTCTGGACCTTCTCCGAGGGCGAACTGCTCCTGATACACACCCTCGTATTGAGTGCTCCTCGCGGACATCATGCGTTCAACGATGTTCTCGTGAAGTCGGCTGTCAGTGACCGGAGAACGGGGCCCTTCCGCAATGCCTGATCGCAACGACTGTAGATCACGACGAACCGCGTCTTCCTGTCGCAATCTTCGGCTCATGAAGTCATTTCCGCTCCTTTCACTTCCGGACAATGAAAGTGACAATTCCTCCAGCAGACCGGATGACTGACGTTCCATCACCTCTGCCGTCTGGCTTTGCCGTAACTTAGTAAGGTTAGGAAGAGGATTCACTGAGACAGTTCCGGAGGCATCAAGTGACACAAGATTTTCAGACGCATTTGAAAATGCCAGGGCAGTAACACGCTGATCGTTTCCAGTAATACTTAGAATCATTCGGCCAGAGGCATTGCGGTTCGCAAGATCCCACACCTGAACTTCATTCGCTGAATTGACCGTTGCCAGCAGTTCCTCCTTTTCGTCAAGCTGAAACAGCGTGGGAACTCCGCGGTGGGCGAACGACATTGTTGTCGAAGATTCCGATCCTCCCGAGTCGATCACCCAGATCGAAACCGTAGCGAGATCAGTGCGTGCTATCAGCAGCGAATCGCGGAATATGATCTGACGAACCGGGCTCTTCGTGGTGAACTCATGGAGTTTCTTTAGCTCCGATGATTCCCGGTCCCAAACCGTGACCCTGCCGTCGGAAGTCCCTGTTGCCAGACGGTTGCCAGTTTGGTCGAAGGCGACGGCGGTCCCCTGGCCTTCCGTGATCTGAATCGTTCCGAGTTCACCCGTTCCAGCGATCTTTAATCCTCCCAGATTGTCGACAAACAACAACGAGTTAGGGGTCACGAAAAGACACTCTTTCGTCTGAACGTTGACAACCTGAGTCGCCGATCCTGTCTCAACGTTTCGAATTTCGACGGACTTTTCAAGAATCAGCAGCAGGCTCGTGCCATCCGGAGACAGGTCTATGTCAGTGCATCCCGAAGGAAGCTCAATTTGCTTTACAAGACCAGTTTTCTGGTCGTAAATGGAGGCGTGGCGTTTTCCATTGGCCCCGGTCAGCAGTACAACGCGACTGCCGTCTGCACTAAACGAAGACTTGCGAAGTTCCAGGGTCGGATCACTGCTCTTCCAATGCACTTTCCCTTCAGCGTTTTCTGCGAAGGCAATTCCCTTTTCATCAGCAAAAATCGCTCCTGCCCCCTGCGGCAGCAAACGACTGTTCTTTACGACCGCTGCCGGTCGATTCGAGAACATCTGCTGCCGCGGCCACGTTCGCAATTCACCGCTCTTCGAGGATGTGATCAGGAACGGTGGTCCTTCAACATAAAATGCGTTGTTAACGCCAGTCGCTGAGAGCCTGCGTAGCCTCGTGCCGTTGACACTCCACTCTTCCGCCGAATCGATGCCGTACAAAAGAACTGTTTCGCCAGCTAATCCAACCGAGATCCTGTTGGCCGCAATTCCAGGTCGGAAACCTCCGGTCTTGTTTAGCGATTTTGTGTCAAAAAAAGCCAGTTCGCCAGAGACTGACAGCACTGCGAGATGCTGCCCGTTCGGGCTCACGCCGCTGGCAACAATGTCTGTGTCTGCCGCAGTGCTCGCAACAATGTCGCCGTCAGCACTGACAATTTCCACCTGCTTTCCAGAAATCACGGCCATCTGTGATGCACTCGTCCAATGCAACCCTGAAATCTTCGCCCCGCTTTGAATAGAACGATGCTGTTTCATGAAGTTGAATGCATAGAGGTTTCCATTCTTCTCCAGGGCAAACCATCTTCCCGCCTCACCAGCCACGCCGAAACTAACGCAGTCTTCTCTGAACTGAACCCCATCGCGCGGAGTCCCGTCCGTCTTGAATCGCACGAGCTGTCGCTGCAAGGCAATCAGAAGATTCCCATCAGGGTCCTGCCCATAGATCGTAGCACCCGGCCCCAGGCCGGTCCTGCTGGCTCCGCCGCTGATTCCTCCGTCGGGATCCAATGTCAGGATTTCTCCGAGTTCATCACATGCGGTGATCTGCTGAGCCAATGAAGACACGTTCAATGAATCGATACCGCGACTGTGCGTGAATATGTCGGTGGACGTCAACAAATCAGGTGACCAGCTTCGGATAACGCCATCACGGCCTGAAGTAATGACCTGGTTCTGAAAGACAGCAATTCCCGAACATGAACCCTTGTGACCTGCTTTGGGCATGCCAGAGGACCTCATTGCAAGCCGTTCCCCAAATCGTAGTTCGCCGAGGTTGTTGGTTAACAGGTAGCCCATCGAAGTTGTAAATGCCCGCTGTTGCTGTTCTCCTCCCGGCAATAGGTCCACACCAGAGAATTTTTCGATCTGAACAAGACCACTCTTATCGGTCCCATAAAGAATCGCAACAGTTCTGTTGGATCGATCCATGGCCACCGAACGAACGGCGCCATCAACTTTCTGCGACTCAACCCCTGCCTGAGAGATGCGATCAATTTGTCCGCTGCTGCTGACACTAACCACGGTTCCGATATCGTCGATAATCTCAGCGAACAAAGATTCTTCCAGATTGATCGTTCGAGACTGCCGACTCGTCAGGTCATGAAGCACGGCATTCGAGCCTGTTTCTTTCACAAGGGCCAGATTGCCTCCCGGCGAAACTGACAGAGACTGAGCCTTCGTGACTCCGGTGCTCCATTCTGCAGCCACAAAATTCTGTAACACGGAAGCAGAACCGGCCGTATCGATCTGAACAAGAGCACTTTGCCCCGGAAGCCAAGATCTCATTGCAGGCGTCCCGGAAAACGAGATCTGCTGCACACTCTTACGTTCGCGCACAGACCAGATTACACCTTCACCACTCGTTGGCTGAATCCAAAGCGACTGCCCATCATCGGAGATTGAAACGCGACTGTTCGGAACTGGATTCACACCCACGTCGGTGAATTGGTTATCCGCGAAAGCCAGCATATTGCCAGATTCAGTGATCACAACGGCTGTGCGTTCTGACACAGACCCCGAAAGTGATGCAACATTGGCCACTCGCTCTTCAATCTCGACCTTATCATCGCGTCCGACGCGAAAAATTCTTCCGCCGGATAGCAGCATCGTGGTTTTGTCGCAGTTGACGATCTGATCTCGGTCAGACGCTTTGAATGAGATGTCGTTGACACGGATATCTCCCGAAGCCGGGCGAACCTTGACTAGTCGCGTTCCACAAATCGCCAGCAAATCACCACTGTCCGCTCTGCGGCAAAACTGAGTGGCTGGCCCGGGCAGATCCACGAGAGCCTTCTGAACGCGGCCGCTCTCTCGTTCAACAAGAAAGACCGATTTCATTCCAGGAGACGTCACGGCGCAGCTTTGATCATTAATCCAGGCAAGCAGACTCACACCACTCTCCACCGTGGCGGTCGAAAGAACCTTGTAGTCATCAGCGACCGACAGGAACCGAATCTGTTTCGATTGAGTCGCGACCGCCAGAATCGCCCCGGACGGGCTGAGCCATATTCCGGAAGCGCCCTTCAGTGAATCACTGGCCGACATTAACCCGGACGCGGGGCGACTCCAGCGTCTCAAGTTGCCCTGCGAGTCCAACGAAAGATACGTACCATCGACAGTATGAAACGCGAGGTCGACAATCCGTTCAGTTGCCGAATGTTGCCGAAACAGAGTTCCACTCTCCGTTTGGTAGAGGTTGACAAGCCCCTCTGCGGTCATCAATGCAAACAGGGAACCATCAGCCGAGATTCTGAGCCCAACTGGCCGTGGCAAACCGGATAATTCTTTGACCGCGCCCGTGCGAAGATTTATTGAGAAGACGGCATTGTCTGTTGCCGCCACTCCCATCGCCTGTTGCGATGCAAATTCTGCCAGACGAATCTCCCCCGGCAGTTTCTCCAGAGCTGTTGCAGTGTCTTTAATCTGGGTAGGCCAATTGCACACGGTGCCGTCGCCAGCTCCTGTATAAACAAATTCGCCCGTCTCGGCGATGCGTATCTGAGTGACGGCCGCCGCATGCTGTCCCAATGTGATGAGTTCAGACTTCTCTCGAAACAGCCACAGCGATACGTTGCCTGAGGCATGACCGAAGGCCACCATTCCTCGTCGGGAGTCCAGTGCGATTGATGTGATGTCTTCGTCATTCGATTGGCGAGTTGCTGTCGTTTCACCATTGGTCAAATCGACGACGACCTGCTTGCCTGACTTAAATGCGATCGCCAGAGAGAAGGAGTTGGGATCATTCGCGGAGGCTACAACAGTCTCCTCTGCAAACCGGGCAGTGACTTTGCTGTCCCCGGCGTTCCAGACTCCAGCATTCCCCTGACTGTCAAGAATCGCCAGCATTCCCTCAGATGACCACCGTAGTTGAGAAATCGGTTTATCACCTGTGACGAGGAGTCTCTTCAGACCAGATGCCTCCTGAATTTCAATCTGACCACTTTCGTTTCCAAAGATCACCGATTCCCCACCCGAGTACTCCACAGCGCTGATGCGTTCCAATCCCGTTGCGAGTTCCTGAGCCGGAGCATCACCTGCCAAAGAATGCAATCGAAGTCGGCCCTGACGATTCAGAGCAGCAACTCTGTTCAGGTCTGAAGAGACGGCAATGAGTCCGCCAACAGCAGACAGGCCTTCGATAATCGTGGGCGATGCCAAAGGCAAACTCCACGCTCTTGTTTCACCGTCTGTTGTAATCGCAAAGAGCCGCTGCGATTCTTCCTCGAATCGAACATCGGCCACCGGCTGTCGACCTACACTGAGTTCGCTTGTCTTTCCGCTTTCAACCTCCAGCAATACGAGCGAGCCGGTAGAGTCACCGGCAGCCAGCAGACTTCCTTTAGTATCAACTGCGAGACAAGTGACAACACGATCACCCACCGGCATCGTACGGCTTTTTCCCGACGACGTGTCCCAAAGGGTAACGATCCCTCGTGCTGTGAGCGCAGCAGCCTGACTTCCGTCGATGCTGATTACCAGATGCTGAACATCGTTCCCTGATTGTTCAAACGGGCGTGTGCTTGTACTCTCATTCGTTCGCCAGAATCGAAGTTGACCATCTGCACCTACAGAGACCATTTCGTCACGTGTTGGTGAAACGGCCAGCCCGAACGTGCCTCCCGAATGCCCTTCGAATCCTCGCAGGAACGCATCAGCGGCAATCGCTTCTTTCGCATACTTGTCCAGTCCGATCGTCGACTGATATTTCCAGACCTGGATCTTCCCCGACGGCAGAATTGCAGAAATGAGTCCCTTCTTGCCATCGAACGCCAGCTTCTTGATATTGTTCTCGGCAGCCTGCAGCGACATCAGGTTGACTCGACGATTGACTTCGTAGACGCCAAACCGCCCGTCGCCTCGTTCGGCCACCAACAAACGACCATCCGACGATAAATCGGCTGCAAGCCCATCATCTGAAGGAGCCGCTGCACCGACTGCAGGATCACTTCCAAGCTCCATCGGAGTCGCCGGAGCAGGCTCTGTGGCTCCAAACAGTCCAACAAGTCCACCACCGGACGGTGCGGGAGTCTCTTCCTTAGCAGGCTCTGCCGGTTTCGCAGCGGTCGCCGCAGCCCCCTCTGATGAAACAGGAGCAGGACTATCAGCCGGCGCGGCAGGCTGTTCTCCGGGAGGTTTTGTTCCAAGCTGTCTGGTCGGCTGACTGAATTCGTCGCCACCACCTCCGCCACATCCAGCGACTGCGGTCAACAAAACCATGACGACCAGCGGCAAAATGGAATTCATCATCCGCATTGTTCGTTCCATTGAATAGAGACACATTCTAACGACAGTTCTTTCGTCTTACCTTTTCCGGTCTCGCCGCTAACAGCATTCCACGGCCTTGTCACTCAACTTCAGA
>JBILXT010000004.1:0-52236 GCA_044378235.1 Planctomycetaceae bacterium | reverse complement strand
AGACTCGTCCGGTTCGTCCGGGTTTTACGCTCATCACATGAATATTGAAGATGAAAGCGCCGTCCTCTTTCGCCGTAAACCAGTGGACATTGTCCTTCAGGTCGGTCACTGTGGAAAACGATCCCGGTGCAAACGAGCCATCGATGGTGGGCTTCACGATCATGTGCTCTTTTTCGTCTTCCAGTCGATCAAAATGTCGACCGTGAAAGTTTCCCTTCAGAATCAAGAATGCCGTGGCCATGTTGTCATGACCGTGAGGAACCACAGAGCGACCCTTGTTCAACGCAAACACCTGATGGCCGAAGACAAGTTTTGTGGGAAGGCCTTCGACTTCCGGCAAAGTGGCCTGAAGACTCAACTCGCCGCGTTCTTTGAATTTCACATTCGCTGACAGTTTGTCGAAATTGATGAACTGCAGAAGCTCCGGAAGATCCACTTTGCTGAAGAGTTCTTCAACTTGCTTCTGCCAGTCCAACTGTTCGAGCTTTTTACCTTTCAGGTCGAGGCTCATCGCGTTGAGCTTTGCCAGCCACTGTGATGCGATCGGGCGAACATCGTCCGCGAAGGCATCTCCGGAAAACAGCGTGTCCAGAAGAGACCACGTCAGGAGTGCTCCCAGGGTTTGCTGATGAAATTCGCGGCGAGTTGGTGAAGTCATGGTGGTTGTTCCCTAAGAACATGAGCCTGAGGCGCTAGCCGATTTGTCTGCAACATTCAGCGAGCCACTCCGTCGCTAGCCGATGTATTTTCGCTGTATCGATGATCGCCTTAGTCGCAAACCGACTTTTTATCGGCTAGCGCCTCAGGCTCAGGAGGTACTTTTTCTGGGTCACTATTGGACACGCTACGAGTTTTCCCAGCCACTTGCAAGATGAAGGCGCAACGATCACGATGCGATTCCGCCGCTTGTCCGATATCCCGCCTCTTGTTTTTAATGGCTGAAGGAGAATCCGTCATGGCCAAACTTCGTCGTCGTCGCTTTCTGCAAACTTCCACGGCCGGTGTTGCGGCACTGAGTTTAGGAAGTCTGGCTTTGGCTGAAACGCTGCCGGTTCCTTCGAATGCAAATGGAGCCTCTCTGCGAATTGCGCCATTTCGTTTCGATGTCACGCCGCCAATGGGGCACTCGTGCTGCGGAGGCTGGATCAAACCGATCGAAGCCGTTGATGATCCACTGGAAGCAATTGGATACGTCTTGCTGGGAGCTGGTGAACCGATCGTGATTTGCGCGGTTGACTGGACCGGTATTCTGAATTCAGCCCATCTGGAGTGGCGGACAGCGATGGCTGAAGCGGCCGGCACGACTCCGGATCGTGTTGCTGTCCATTGCGTTCATCAGCACAACGCCCCGATGGCCTGCCTCGACGCCGAAGCTTTGGTGGCTGCCGAAGGCGATCTGCCTCATATTGTCGACGTCACTTTCTTCCGCGAATGTCTCGACAAAGCCCGCGCTGCGATCAAGGAAAGTCTGACGAAGGCTGAGCCGGTTACTCATGTCGGACATGGCCAGGGTAAAGTGATTGAAGTCGCTTCGAATCGACGAATCTATGTCGATGAGACAGGAAAAATCCTCGGCATGCGCGGCAGCGCCTGTACGGATCCAAAGCTGCGGGCGATGACAGAAGGCTTGATTGATCCGTATCTGAAAACTGTGGCCTATTATAACGGTGAGAAGAAGCTGGTTTCCTGTCACTATTATGCAACTCATCCGATGAGCTATTACGGCGACGGACGAGCGACCAGCGACTTCACCGGGCTGGCTCGCAAACAACGTCAGCAGGACGAGCCCGAGACGACTCATATTTATTTCACGGGCTGTGCAGGGAACATCTCGGCTGGCAAGTACAATGACGGCACGAAAGAGATGCGACAAATTCTGACGAAGCGAATCTACGATGGAATGATCGCGTCCGAGCAGAGCATTCAACGACAGCCGGTGGAGAACGCTGAGTGGCGAACCGTCGAAATCCTGCCGCCGGCTCGCGTGAGCTTAAATGCGGAGCAATTGGCTGCCGCGATCAGCAACAAACAAAACAATGTCGTGGGGCGCAATCGCCCGGCTTATGAACTCGCGTGGCTGAAACGACATGAGAAGAAGATGCCGATCCTGCTGAGCTCGCTGAGGATCAACGATATCACAATGCTCCATCTTCCGGCCGAGAGTTTTATCGAATACCAGTTGCGGGCTCAGGAGTTTTCCAAAGACCGCTTCGTGGCGACGGCGGCTTACGGCGACGGCGGCCCGTGGTACATTCCGACCAAAGAAGCCTACCCGAACGGCGGTTATGAAGTGAGCGTCGCGTTTTGCGAACCCGCGATCGATGATGAGCTGACGGCGGGGATTCGGACGTTGTAGGCGTTTGCATCGCAGATGATCCCGTCGACGGAGCGACGGGCGTACCGTACACCCGTCGCTCCGCCGACGGGACTTCCCTGCAAGCGGCTGAATATGTACCAAAAAAAACGCCCTCCGAAGACAACTCGGAGGGCGTTTTAGTTTTGAGAGTTTGAGCACCGCTGAAAGTTGTGCGATTCAGAATGTATCGCACTGCAAGTGGTGCAGAAACCGTTAAACCACCGGGGTGAACCCGGTGGCGGAGGAGGGCTTTCTTTGTTCGACAATTAGCTCAACAGGTCCTTCACGCACTCACGTTCTTCGCGCAGTTCGTTGATCGTGATGTCGATCTTGGACTGAGCGAACTCACTGTGAGTCTGGCCCTTCACGATGGAAACTTTCTTGCCATCGCTGACAAGTGGGAAGCCGGTGATCAGACCTGGCTCAATGCCGTAGCTGCCATCGCTGCAAACCGCAGCGCTGAAGCAGCTGCCAGCCGCGGTTGGACGAATCACGCCCTTCACAGTATCCAGAACCGCATTCGCTGCCGACGCCGCGCTGGATGCGCCGCGAGCGGCGATGACGGCTGCTCCGCGCTTCTGGACGGTGGAGATGAAGTCGCCCTTCAGCCATTCATGATCGGTGATCACTTCGGTGGCTGGCTTGCCGTTGATCTTCGCATGATAGAAGTCAGGGTACTGAGTCGCGGAGTGATTGCCCCAGATACCGACGTTGCTGACAGCCGCGATCGGAACACCGGCCTTCTGAGCCAGCTGCGAGGTCGCTCGGTTCTGATCCAGCATGGTCATAGCAAACCAGCGATCAGAAGGAACGCCCTTCGCATTATTCATGGCAATCAGGCAGTTTGTGTTGCACGGGTTACCAACGACGAGCACTCGAACGTCAGGAGCCGCCGCAGCAGCAATCGCGCGGCCTGTGCTGGTGAAGATTGGACCGTTGATGCGGATCAGATCGCCTCGTTCCATACCGGCTTTGCGAGGCACGCTGCCCACGCACAGAACCCAGTTGCAGTCGCGGAAGCCGTCTTCCAGATGATCACTGTCAGCCTTGACAACACCAGCCAGAGTCGGGAACGCACAGTCATCCAGTTCCATGTGAACGCCGTCCAGAGCTTTCAGGACGGGAGGCACTTCCACCAGATGCAGAATCACAGGCTGATCGGGTCCGAAGACTTCGCCGGATGCAATGCGATAAATCAGAGAATAACCAATCTGGCCTGCCGCGCCAGTGACGGCAACACGAATCGGAGACACCATGAAACACACACCTTTTTCGGTAGACACAAAAGACCAGCAACGAAACGCTGGAGTGGATGGAAAGGGATGACGCAGTATAGTTTGAAACACCATCGGCGTTCAAAACACCGCCACCGCGATCATTCCTGCGGGTTTTTCAAACGTGGTACGACTGATAAGACAGATTCGGCATTGGAAATAGTCGTGAATGCCTCGATCGGTGCGGTTCTGCCAGCCAACAATGCAACAGGAAAGTGGTTTCGAAGAGGGCCCGGGAGAACGTGATTCACTTCCCTCGGATTAGGAATCATGCGAGGAATGAGAATAATATGGGCATTTTGTGGAGGCGAAGGGCTTCGGATTTGCCGGGGATTTATTCCTCCGGGGCAACGATTGCCACTCCCCAAAGGTGATCCCGCAGGGGTATACTTTGGACACGTTGTCTGACAGCGTCTGGATTTTTGGCAGACAAAAACAGGCATGTCGATGAGTCTGGCAACAGTCGTCGACGAGAAATTGATGTGCTCAAGTCGTTTATCGGCTATTCAAATAGCGGAACCGGCGCAAGCCGTCCGGTGAGTTCATGCTTTTGCTGGCACTCACTGGGCAGCTCGCGTGCTCCGTTACTTTTTGAACAGCTTGCCGTTAAACGAGCAGTAGTGCTGCGTCGTTCAAACCGAGTGTGTGAGATCTGGAGAATCGCATTATGAGTTCCCGAGGATTGAACCTTCCGGATTCCACACGTGAGCGACTCGAACAGTTTCGTCAGCGAGTTCGCGTCGTCAAAATCGCCGAAGGAATTTTGGCGGGCTTGTTTGGACTCGTTCTGTCCTATCTGGCGGTGTTCATCATCGACCGATTTATTGATACCTCAGCCTTGGTTCGCACGAGCCTGTTGCTGTCAGGATCTGTCGGGCTAGCAGTCCTGTTTCCTCTGAAGTGTCATCGCTGGGTCTGGGGAACTCGCAGCATGGAGCAGGTCGCAAGACTGCTCAAACATAAATTCCCCGCGCTGGGTGATCAGCTGTTGGGCATTGTTGAACTTGCTCACAGCGACAAAGATCTGGGCAGTAGTACTCGACTGGCTCAGGCCGCGATTGATCAGGTCGATTCGGTTGTGCGACAACGAGATTTCTCCGACGCGGTTCCTCGACCGAAGCATCTATTCTGGGCGAAGACGCTCGCAGTGCCTGCCGTGTTGGCGATTCTTGCATTGGCGATTGTGCCGGCAGCAGGCTTCAACGCGATGTCGCGCTGGCTGATGCCCTGGCGAAATGTTGATCGTTACACGTTTGCTCAGGTAGATGGACTGCCGAACAAGATCGTTGTCCCGCACGGCGAAGATTTCTCCCTGGATGCAAAACTGGCCGAGTCAACTCGCTGGTCGCCAGCGTCAGCCTCTGCAAAATTTGAAGGCCAGCCGGTCGTGAAAGCTGGCAAGCAGAATCAGAACTACGAATTCAAGTTGCCGCCACAGACTGAGACCGGCACGTTGAATGTCCGTGTGGGCGACCTGACCAAAGGCGTGAATGTTGAAGTGGCGAACCGGCCGGAATTGAGTTCACTTTCAGCATCGATCACGTTGCCCTCTTACTTGCAATACAAAGAACCAATCAAAGCCGATGTGCGAGGCGGAGCTATTTCAGTTTTGAAGGGATCTGTGGCCGAGTTCGAAGCAGAGATTAGTCGTAACCTCACCGAAGCCACGGTGAAGAATCAGCCGGCCGCTGTTGATAAGAATCGCGTGAAGCCGTCACCTCTGACAGTCGCCGAATCCGACGTTCTGGATTTCCGCTGGCGTGATGAGCTAGGCCTGACTTCTCGCGATGCCTTCAGTCTCAAGATCAACGCGATCGCAGACGGTCAGCCAAGTGTGATGTTGCAGCAAGACGAGCCCCAGCAGGTTGTGCTCACAACGGACGTGATTACGTTCGACCTGCAGTCACGAGATGACTTCGGCGTTCGTCAAATCGGACTGGAATGGAAGGGTGTTGAGCATCCCGTTCATAATCCGAATCCGGACGCCGGAGAAAAACTGGTCGAAGGCGGCGCGCCGGAGAAGAAGATTCTCTCGGCGAAAGCCACATTCTGTGCTGACACCGACAAGGTGCCCGCGCAGACGATTGAAGTGCGAGCATATGTCGAAGACTACCTGAAAGAACGTGGTCGAGTTTACTCGCCGGCGTATGTGTTGCACGTGATGACTCCGGATCAGCATGCTGTTTGGATGATGGAACAGTTGCGTCGCTGGTCGAGCATGGCGGACGATGTTTATGAAGAAGAGGTTCGCCTGCACGACAAGAATCGTGAGATTCGTCAGATGGATCCGGAGCAGTTGAACGCTCCGGAAACCCGTCGTGAAATTGAACAGCAAGCGGCGGCTGAGCGAGCCAACGGTGAGCGATTAGGAGCGGTGACTGATCAGGGCGATCAGTTGCTCAAACAAGCACTGCGAAATAAGGAGATGATGGTTGGTCATCTGGAAACCTGGGCAGGTGCTTTGCAGAAACTTCGCGACATCGGTGAGAACCGCATGCCGTCAGTTGCCGATTTATTGAATCAAAGTGCGAAGGCTCCGGGAAAGAAGCCTGCCAGTTCAAACGCCAACGCGAAGTCGTCGCCTCAGGCGGGAAACAACAAGGGCACTCAAACTGGTGAGCCTGGTGAACCGAAGAAGCCCGGTCCTGAGCAGCCAGCCGTTCCAAAGCTAACCGATACTGAGTCAGGATTCAACAAGCAGAATCCGGCAGAGGCTGACGCAGAAAAGAAGGAAGCCTCGAAAGCCGGCAAAGGCAAGTTTGGATTGCCTTTAACCGTCCTGCAGGGCGGACCACCGCAGGAGAAAAAGAAGCAGCCTGAGAATCCGGCTGAAGAAAAGGTTGACGAAGCGGTGCAGGAGCAGACCGATCTGCTGGCGGAATTCCAAAAGGTCCGCGAAGACCTGCAGAAGATCATGGACGACCTGGAAGACAGCACGTTCGTTAAGCGTTTGAAGGCGGCTTCTCGCGAACAGCTTGAAGTGGCCACGGCCTTGAATCGCACATTGTTTGATAGCTTCGGTGTGAGCGAAAAGTCGCTCGATGAGAAACAGAAAGATCAGACCGAACGAATTGCCGCGACCGAACAGGGCCAAAGCCAAAAAGTTCGCACGATCCAGGATGATCTGGAAGCTTATTACGATCGACGCAAGGAAGAAAAGTTCCAGCGAATTCTGAAGGAGATGGAAGAGTATGAGATCGTCAGCAAGCTAAACGACCTCGGAGATCGCGTCCGGGATAATCGCAGTGGTGAAGCAATCGCCAAGGCCGAATTCTGGGGCGACACTCTGGATCGCTGGGCGGAAGAACTTGTATCTGCCTCAAAGTGTGGTCAATGCAAAGGCTGCAAAGGAGACAGCTTGCCGCCATCGATCGTGCTGGAAGTGATGCGAATCCTGGAAGGCGAAATGGATCTGCGTGAGGAAACTCGATCACTTGAGCAGGTTCGCGAAGAAACAGAAGCCGTCGCTTATCAGGACAAGGCGGAAGCTCAGTCGGAGACACAGCGGAAACTGTTCAACCGACTTGAGAACGTTGTGACTGACATTCGCTCGCTGCCGCTTGGTGAACAGAAGTTCGAGAAGGAAATTCAGTTGCTGTCGGCTGCGGGTGAGGCGATGACCGATGCGACTCAGATTCTGAGCCAGCCCAATACTGGTCCGCAGGCGATTGCTGCAGAAACGGAGGTGATCGAACTTCTGCTGCAGGCCAAACGAGCAAATCCAAAAGGCGGTGGCGGTGGAGGATCGAATCCTGGCGGCGGTGGTGAAGGCAATACTGATCAGGTGGCTCTGGAGCTCTACGGTCCCGGCTCAGATCCAAATGCTCAAATCGAACGACGCGAAATTCGTCAGGCAACAGGAACGAACAACGACCAGACTCCTGCTGAGTTTCGCGATGGTATTGATGCGTTCTTTAATGCGTTGGAGAACAGGAAGTAAGTCCTCGCTTTGGCTGAGGTCGTTATTTGACAACCATAGAAGTCCCGGAAAGCAGGTGCCCCAATGATACGGCTTCTCTTGATCTGTCTTTCAGTATTGATCACGGCCTATTGCGGATCGCGCTCTCACGGACAAGAAGATGATTCGAGGGAACGACTGCACTTCACGCTGGTACAGGAAAACGAGTCCGCGAAGTTACTCCCCGTTGATGCAGCGAAGCCCATTGCAGCAGGAGAGACTCGCATTTCCTGTCGTGAGGTCGAGTTCTGCATGAAATACAATAAGGCTCGGACCATTTTTGTCGAGTGCCGAATCGAGACTGTTGATTCGTTGCTTGAAGGTGAGCGAGTCACGGTTGAATATGGTTCGAGTGGCATCCAGTTCTCTGGAGCAGGGCTCAAGAATCATTTCAAGACCGCTGAAGCGGAAGCGAAATACAAGGAGAATTTGCGACGTCAGGATGAACAACAGCAGCGGGATTCAATCGATCAAGGAATGATCGAGTCGGAGAAGGAACATCGAAGAGAAATGCTGCATCAGCTCCGCCGCACGTTCATTAGTGGTGAAAGTCAAATTATGAAACGCCGACCCTGACTCGAAGACTTGTGTTTGAATAGGTGCTCGCTTGCAGTAATCAGGTCAGATGCATTACCGAACGCATTCCCGTAAGTTCCCGGAGACTCCGTGTGCTGAAAACTGTGGCCGCTTTTTTGTTCGCGATTCTGTCGCTGTCTGCCGCCTGCTCTGCGCAGGAAACTCAGGTGCGATTCGGAACGGATGTGCCTCGAGACGTCGAGCAGATTTATGAGCGTGGCCTTGAATGGCTCGCGACGAATCAGACACCCGAGGGAACCTGGTCGGGTGGCGACAGCGGTCCCGGAATCACGGGCATGTGCATCATGGCGTTTCTGGCGAGCGGCGAAGATCCGAACTTTGGTCGCTACAGCGAGAACATCCGGCGTGCGGTTCGCAGCATGATCAAGGGACAGACAGAAGCGACCGGTTTCTTCGGTGGCAACATGGGCCACAGCAGCATGTATCACCACGGCTTTGCCATGCTGGGCATGTCGGAAGTCTACGGTGTGCTGGACGAAGAGACTTTGTGGGATGCAGAAACCAAAGCCGACGAGCGACGCAGCATCGGGGAATCTCTGGAACTCGCCGTGCGAGCTGCTGTGACATCTCAAAAGAACAACCCCTTTCATGCCTGGCGATATGGTCCTGAGGCGACCGATGCTGACACGTCAGTCTCCGGAGCAGTCCTGATGGGACTCCTGGCCGCTCGCAATGCGGGCGTGAAAGTACCGGATGAAGCCATCGATCAGGCGCTGGACTACTTCAAGACAATGACCACGAATCGCGGCGAAGTTGGTTATTCCGGAATTGGCGGCGGTGGCTCTGCCAATCTCAAGGCGATCGCCGCCCTTGTCTATTCCATTGGGAAGCGGAAAGACTGGAAGGAATACAAAGGTGTGCTCGGAGCGATCACCGTCAATCTGGAACACGAAGAGTACAGCTATCCGGAATACTTTCGCTACTACACAGCTCAGGCTTTGTTTCAGGGCGACTTCGAAGCGTGGAACAAGTGGAACCTGAAGACTGCGAAACAGTTGAAAGATCTGCAGAGCGATGATGGCAGTTTTCAAAGTCAGCATGGACCGGCCTACGGGACGGGAATGTCATTGCTGGCGATGGCCTTGAACTATCGGTTTCTGCCGATTTATGAACGATGATGATTTGTGGTTGGATAGTGTGTTAGCTGCCTGTTGATTGAATTCGTAGTGCCGGCTTCAGTGGGCATGAACATTGATGTCGCCTGTGAAATGCTGGCTGAAGCCAGCACTACAGATGGACTGACGACGAAGTTAACCGGACGCTAACGCGTGCCGGCTGATCGAGCAAAATCAAGAACCTGAAGCAGTGACTCTTCTCTGATAAGTGAACTTCATGATCAAAGCCATCCTGCCGGTCACTGCAATTCTGATGCTGTGCAGCGTCTGTTATTCTGCCGACGATTCCACATTGGTCTGGAGTAACGGCGACAGCTTGAATGGAAAGCTCTTACGAGCCGACGACAAAACTGTTGTCTGGGAATCGCCATTGTTCAACGATCCGTTGCAGATTGCGATTGAACATTTGTCTTTGCTGAAGTACCCGGCTGTTCCTGAGCCCATAGCTGCGCCTGCAGGATTTCGTATTCTCACAAGAAACGGTGACCTGCTGTTTGGCACGTTGAAGTCGGCGAATGAAACATCGCTGACCTTTGAGAGTTCCCGATTTGGAACCTTCGAGATTCCTCGGAATCAACTCGTGAGCTTGCAGGGTTCCACGGGCGGGGGCGGCGTAATCTATTCGGGGCCTCGAGGCCTTGATGGTTGGCAGCCTGCGTTTCGACGTGAAACTCCGGAGAATGGCAGAGTTCGCGGGGCCATACGTCTTGCTGTGCCGGCCGCACCCGCAAATCCCGCCGCCGATAAAGACACAGAAACCCCGGTTTCATGGTCGGAAGATCCTGAAGGCGGCATCATGACGAATCGTGCAGATGCCGCTTTGTTTTTGCCTCAGAAGCTTCCTCAGAAGTTCGAAATGGAAGTCGAGCTGCATTCGAAAAAGACACTGTCGTTTGCATTAGCCATTGGACGCGATGCCAAAGCCGGGCTGCGTCTGGAATCATGGGTCGATGTGCTGGTGGCAGCGAACGGCAATAAGTTTGCCTCGTTGCAGCAGATCTCCGAAAAGGACCACTTCCTGCACGTCCACGTTTTCGTCGACTACACCAAAAAGATAATGCAGGTCTACAACCCGGCGGGTCAGAAACTGGGCGAAGTCGCCATCACCGGACTTCGCGGTGGTGCTGAGGGAATTCTGCTGCGCAATGGCGAGTGGGATTTGAGCCTGCGTCGATTGCGAATCAGCAACTGGGATGGCAGCGAACCTCGCTTTGCAGCTGGCAAAGAGAATCGAGTGCAGTTGGCCGACGGCACGGTGCACTTCGGTGCGATCAAGAGCTTTTCAGCAGAGACTTCCAGTCTGGTCATCATGAAAGAAGGCGCTGAACTGCCGCTGCCTGTTGATCAGATGGCATCACTTGTCCTTGCGGTCGATGAAAATGCTCCGGTCGCAGCACGTGGTGCGACTCATGTGGTTTGGGCGGATGGTGGTTTCGTGTCGGGATCGTTGGTCTCGATTGCCGATGGTCGTGCGGTGTTGCAACCGACTTATTCTCAATCGCCATTAAACTGCGATCTGACGAATGCTTTGAGACTTGGGTTGACTCCGGGCCAGCCGCAATCAGCTCAGTCAGATCGACTGTTTCATGCGGGTGGTTCGCTGCAGGGTAGTCTGGTCGTTGATGGTGAAGCCGACGCTCCGATTCAGTGGAAGCCGCTGGGAGGCCTGAACGCTTCGACGCTGAAGAATGGTGGCGATGCACGGTTTGTTCGAGCAGACGGCATGAAGCATTTCTCAGAGAATCCTGAAATGCTGGCCAGCTTCCCAGATGTGATCTACCTGAAGAACAATGATGTGCTGCCATGTCGTGTTGAAGGTTGCACCGAAGATCAGATTCAGCTCGCACTGCCGTTCAGTGAAGTCAAAACGTTTGCTCGAGAACACATCAAGGCGGTCGAGCTTTCCGGAACGGGACGAATTCATCAGAGAGGATTCGGAGCCGAAGGCTGGCGAGGTGTAGCTTCGGTGAAGGTGCCGAAAAAAGCCGTGGCGGATCATGAGAAGTCCGGGACGGTGGAATCCATCGTCCTGCGTGGCAACGCGTCGGCTTCTCATCCGTCGATTTTGACGGGAGACACGGTCCGTTTTCATATGAAATGGCCGGTACAGTCTTACGCCAACATGACGGTTTCATTGTTCGGTTCTGGCACTCGCAAAGATGAAAGTTCAACTCACGTCTCCTTCTCCCTGATGCAGACCAATCTTCAGGTTCTGGATCGACTGCCTCCTCAGAACCAGATGTTCTTTCGAGGATTCGGGGGCCAGAATGCCGAAGAAATCATTCGAGCGGCCAGCGGTGAAGTCGACGTGCAGCTTGTGGCTCGCGATGGCAATCTGTTGGTTTCGATCGATGGCAAACAGGTCAAGACCATCAAGCTGAACCCCGAGGGAGCCGGATCAAAAGGACTGGCCTTCAATGCAAATGTTACGATGACGGGACGAGTCATCATGAATGGCAAGGTTCAACAGTCGAACGGCGACGGTGTTGAGATTTCGAAGTTTGAAATCGACAACATGTCGGGTGCATCAATTCGTCAGTTTATCGAAGAGGAAGCTCGCCTGGCGACTCTGACGGTTCCTCGCTTTCGCCGCGACAATCCTCCGACGCATGTGCTGATCGCGGCTAACGGAGATCTTCTGCGAGGACAGTTGAAGTCGATTCGCGAAGCCGACGTCCAGTTTGAATCTCGCCTTGAAACATTGCGAATCGATCGTTCGCGAGTCGCCGCGATTGTCTGGCTTGATCCACCAAAGAAGGATTCGGGTAAGAAAGTTGAAAAAGCCGCTGCAGACAATGCGACTTCTGATCAGGCGAATGCTGCTGCTCCAGGTGGAGAGGCGAAAGTTGCACCAGCCGTGTCTGAAGCGACCGTCGAAGAGGATTCTGAGAACGGTTTTGTGATGGGTGATGAAGAAGAATCCGGCATGCAGGCCCTGCTGGCCGACGGCTTCAGCATCACCATGACACCCGCTCGACTGGAGAACGGTCAGATCAAAGGCCATTCGAAGCTGCTTGGCGATTGTGCCTTTCCAGCGGCCACGATCAAAGAGTTGTTTCTTGGGGATCCGGAAAGTCGCACAAATATCGCGGCATTTGATCAATGGATCGCACGGAATGCACAGGAACCAGACTGGGACATTGCGGCGGAGTCGGGCGGTACTTCGGAAGGAGCTGCGATGATTGGTCAGGTCGCGGATGATTTCGAACTATCATTACTGGACGGTTCAAAGTTTCGACTGAGCGACCACGCCGACAAAATCATCGTTCTGGATTTCTGGGCGACGTGGTGCGGTCCATGCGTGGCAGCACTTCCGGATTACATCGCAGCGACTTCCGAGTTTGATTCGTCGAAGGTCATCTTTGTGGCCGTCAATCAGCAGGAAGCATCGGATCAGATTCGAGGCTTCCTGACAGAACGCAATCTGTCGCCGATTGTGGCTCTGGATCGCAGCGGGGCAATCGGCCAGCAGTTTAAAGTCTCCGGCATCCCACACACCGTGATTCTGGGAAAAGGCAACGTGATTGAAGACGTTCACGTTGGCTATCAGCAAGGCGGTGGCGAATCGATGCAGATCGCCATCCAGCAACTACTCGACGGCACCTGGAAACGCCCCACCCCCGAAGCCGCTCCCGCCAAGCCTGCAGCGACTCCGAAAGATCCGATTTAGGTTATCCTGATCGGATCTTTAGCCAACTCTTGCGTTCATCAGCCGGAACGCGTTAGCGTCCGGTTTAGATATTCTTTGACGTCTGACATCCCTCTCGCTCACTTTGCAGCCGGCCCCCCATTCACATACAGCTTCACGTTATGTGTTCCCCGACCTCCAGCGACGATGTCGGGGCGGTTGTCGCCGGTGAGGTCGGCAACGATCAGATCTTCGGTCGCCATGCCGCCGGCATCGAGAACATGGCGAGTCCACTCAGCGCCGTCAGCGGATGGAGAATAGACACTCACGCCAAATTTCTCAGGCGTATCGCTGTGACCGAACGCGATGTCATCGGAGCCATCGTTGTCAAAGTCGGCTGTCCATAATGCATGGCCTCGGCGAAAGCCCTGATCGATCACTTTGCGTTCCCATTTGCCGTCAGCGGACCTGGGTTCCAGATAGACGGCCAGATGATCGCCATGCATGGGTTCAACAGATGTCAAAAATCGTTGACCATTCTTGAGGCGACCGATCTTCACTTCACCGGCTCCGTTGAGATTTGGATCGGCGTTGCCCGTGATGCCGTCACCAAGTCGGACTGCTTTCCAGTCACTTCCTGAGCGAGTCACCAGCGACACGCCTTCTCGACTGGCGGTGATTGTGTCGACGGTTTTGTCGCCATCGAAATC
Organism: Planctomycetaceae bacterium; assembly: GCA_044378235.1. Lineage (GTDB taxonomy): Bacteria > Planctomycetota > Planctomycetia > Planctomycetales > Planctomycetaceae > SXXK01. The sequence goes on along the minus strand of JBILXT010000004.1, from coordinate 38,598 downwards.
CACGTGCCAGTGATTGTGCATGCGGTTCAGATCGCCATTCAGAACAGTCCCCGGCCAGCGTTCCGTAGCGGGATTTGCAGGGATCTCATAGGCCAGCAAACGTACGCCGTTGCCAACGCTGGCGTTCAATGGTGAAATCACCAGTTGAGGTTTCCCGGTGCCCAGCACATCGGCCCAGCGCATGCGATGGACGTTGGTTTCTTCGCCGATGGCCGCGACCTGCCAGAGTGCATTTGGATCAGCAGTTCGACGAATCCAGTGCAAGGTTCCCGTCTTCGTCCATCCGGCACCGATCGCAAAATCGACCTGGCCATCGCCGTCGATATCGTGAGGAGCGATACACACGTTATCCAGCGGAGTCTGATCCTGCAGAATAACATGAGCTTTCCACGACGGTTGTTCGTACCAGACGACTCGATTCTCCGTCAAAGCCACGATGTCCTGATCTTTATCACCATCCACATCCGCGATCGTCACCGCATAGCAGACCTTGCCCACATTGGGGTCGATGACCTTCTCAGTAAAGGTCGGAAAATCACCGGCCAGTGCCGCTGCAGAGGACAGCAGAATTGCAGATGGAATCTTCAGGAAGCGGCGAAGCATGAGAAGAGCTCCATACATCCACCGGATGCCCTTTCACTGATCGACACAGTGTTTCGCACGGGTGGATTCTTCAGGAAGGTAGTGGGATGCAGCGCTGCGACCGCGCGACGCATTTCAGGAATGCGTTCAGCGTAGCGTTTGCCGGGTTACGACAAAATCGATTCGCCCGTTAACTTCTCGCAGTTCAAAATATGTTCTGCGAATACGTGAGAGGTCAGTGCCAGCGGCATACTCAATCTCCAGTTGCTCTAGCCGTGCTTCTGTTTCAGGAGAAACAAAGTGCATCACTGTCGAGTCTGCAATGTCGACACCAGCTTGAGAAAACAGCTCGCGATCAAATTGCTGGAAGTCGCGTGAACCGTCTTGCCAAGAAAAGAATAGACGCTTCTCCGATCCTGCATCTTTTGATTCCAGTGAAATTAGCTCAGGCTTTGGAGATGTCAGCTTTGTGACATAGACAAGGCGTTTCTCGTTGGCGAGGACTGCCCCAGGCTGAATTTCTGCAGCGTCCAATAAGGTTTTGTATTGGTCCACGGATTCGACAGTTGGGTAGTCAAGAAACCACCGCCGCTCATTTCCGTTGGAAGAAGACTTTCCCCCCATTTGACGCCCGGGACCAATTGGATTTCGACCAGTCCCCTCAGCAATGCCGGGCAGTTTTTTAGTCTCGATCGCCGGTTCGACGGGAAGCTGAAGCGCGGCGACATTCAGCTTTTCATCGACCACCTGATCAGCATCAAGCACCGTAACATTGGGCTGTTCATTCTGCGCTGAAGTATCGTCTGTTGACTCTTCAGGTGATGCCACGTCGATCACATTCAGGGAAAGGTCCTCGAGAGGCTGTCGAACGGGAGAAACACGCGGCTCCAGCGGTAATCGGTCAACGAGCGGCAGTGCATTTGCGAACCATGCGGCCACCATAATGATCAGTGTTCCAATAGCCGCAACAGAAGCGGCCATCAATGCCGCGATGACTCTGTCATAAAGTGAGATTTTCAGATGTGGTGTCGACGACGCAAAATTGTTCGCAGAATCAGCGGCAGGCATGAGCGTCTCCGACTAAAAACGTCGCAAAAACGAGAGAACGCCATTCTGCAGCGCCCCAAATGAAGCGTCAATGGCAATGATATCGATACTGCGTTCAAATTGCTGATCGGCTGGCGGGATGCTGGAAGTTGATTTTGGCCAATTGGGGCATTACAACCTCTTGGTTTCGGCACTCACCTGACCGCTCGCGCGGTTACGCTTCATATTGGTTATCATTCGTTTTCAACCGGTTTGCCCACAGTTTCTGCGCCTGCCATCTCAAGCTTTTGTTGTCGTCGGAGTTTTTATCGATGGTTCCTGAAACCTCCTTTGGATCTGCCTGCCGCTTTGTTGCTCAAGTGCTGCTGATTGCAGCCTTAGTCTTTCTGCCAGCGGGAGTTACTTCGGCGTTTGCACAAGATGCGACTGCTCTGCAGTGGTTTAAGGCTGAGGTGCCAGAAGGCGCGGCGAGTGCACAGTTTCGCTGGGCGATCGATCCTTCTGCCATGGACTCCGAGTCTGCTGAGCTGACGATCGTGACCAACGATCACTGTTCGCTCTATGTCAACGGGCAACGGATTCTAAAGAACGTCGCTCTGAAACAGGCAGACGGAAATGTTGAAGCTGCCGGCTACAACGTGAAGTCATTGCTGCGACAAGGACGCAACCTGATTGCTGTCGAAGTCAATTCGGAAGACAAGGTAGCCGTCTTTGGTTTGGCATTGAGTGCTCGCAAGGGCAACGATATTCGAAACATTGGCGGAGGCTGGAAGAAAGCACCCGCGATGCCACCGGTTGGTTGGCAACAGACCGATTTCAACGATCGGGATTGGCCGGAAGTGAAAACGGTCGCGGATGAGCCCGGCAATCGCTTCAAAGTTTCAATGCCGACCGCCTTCGCGGCTCCCGTGATCCCGGCTAAAGCACGCACGGCTCCGTTTCAGTTTGAAGATGGCGACCGAGTTGTCTTTGTGGGTGCGACGTTCTTTGAGCGGGCTCAGTTGTCGGAACATCTTGAAGCGACTCTCGCCGGCACGCTCGGCAATAAGCGTGTGATCTTTCGAAATCTCGGCTGGAGTGCTGATACAACTTATGCGGACTCACGTGGCATTTTTGATCGGCCGGAAGTGGGTTATCTCCGCATGGTTGAGCATATCCGTGCAGAAGAGCCAACAGTCGCCATGATCTGTTACGGCCAGAACGAAGCTTTGACGGCGGGCCTGACTCCGGAGCAGTATTCCGAGCAGCTCGGGCGTCTGCTGGATGAACTGACAGCCTCCGGAATTGCGTGCGTTCTGGTGTCGCCGCATGAACTGCTGCCAGCAGCACCACCGATTCCGTCGCCATCGCGTTTCAATTCAAGAATCAAGGTTTACTCAGAGACTACTGGTAGTGTCGCTCAATCACGCGGCCTGTTGTTTGTGGATGTCTTCAGTGGCTTCACGAAGCAGTTGAGAGACATCGATTACGCCATCAACTCCTGCTACAAGCTGCCGCCGGAGGTAGAAGAGAAGCGAGGAGACTCAGATTCCTCATCGAATTGGATTTACCATTCGCTGGCTGAAAACGGCATGCATTTCACTGACTACGGTTATGCGTGCGCATCACTTGTCTTTCGAGATCGCCTTTTGAACATCCCGGCGAATTTGCCCGTTGTCGAAGTAGATGGCTCAGCCAAAACTGTGACCAGCTCCGATGCAGAGATTCGCAACGTGAAATGGAATCCAGACGACGCCACAATGGTCAGTTTTGAGGTGCAGGAGAAGATGTTGTCTGCTCTGCCTCTGGTCATTAGTGCGGGTGCAGCAAGTGCCAAAGACGTTTCGTTGAATGGCGCAGTAATCTCACAGGGCGATGCGTCGCAGGAACTCCGTCAGCGTTCGTTCCTGGCCGCCAAAAACAGCCAGTTTAAGCAGGGGCGAACTTTCGCCACCGAAGTGAATCCTCAGTACGAAGCGATGCGTAGACTGCTGCTGAAGAAGAACGAACTGTACTTTCATCGCTGGCGACCACAGAACATTACGTATCTGTTTGGCTTCCGAAAGCACGAGCAGGGAAACAATGCGGCCGATATCGCCAAGTTTGATCCATTCATTCAGGACCTCGAAAAGCAGATCCATGAACTTCAGCAGCCACAGTGGCGAACGGTGGTTCTGAAGACGGGGAAGTAGTTCAGGATCCAGGTGCAATTTTGAAGCGTCGCGGACGAAGTTGATTTGCCGTGTGGAGTACGAAAATTCTGCGCCATCCCTGATGACGATCTGGTTCGGCCTGCGTACACTTCCACAAAGTTAATTCTACGCACCGTCCTGTTTTGCTTTAGACATCCCAATGCCTTCAAATCTCACCGACGCACAACATGAAGCGGTGGAGCATTTCGAAGGGCCGCTGATGGTGCTGGCCGGGCCTGGTTCCGGTAAGACCCGAGTAATCACGCATCGGATTGCTCGTCTGCTGGAACGCGGCGTCGCGCCGGAACATATTCTCGCGCTGACGTTTACCAACAAGGCGGCTCGCGAGATGCAGGAGCGAGTTGAAAAGCTGCTGGGTGGGTTGCGAGTTCGCGTCAGCACGTTTCATCGCTTCTGCTCCCGGATTCTGCGACGATTTCCTGAACATGTGGGTCTGAAGAATAACTTCACGATCCTCGATCATTCTGATCAGGTCTCGATCATTCGCCAGATCATGAAGGATGAAAAGCTGGACGGGATGTTCCACGAGCCCGGGCGAGTTCTGGGCCGCATCAGTCGTGCTCGCAATGAAATGATCACCGCCGAACAGTTTCGCCAGCAGTTCGAACAGCGTCCTGGGAATCCTCTGGATGCCATCGTCTATCAGGTCTTCCCGTTGTACGAAGCTCGCGTTCGGCAACAGAACGCGGTCGACTTCGATGATCTGCTGCTGCATGTCGTGCGGTTGATGGATGATGAGCCAAACGTCCGCGAGCAGCTGGACCATTACTTCCGCTTTATTCTGGTCGACGAGTATCAGGATACGAATCTGGCTCAATATCACATCGTGCATGCGATGTCGCAGATTAATCCTAATCTTTGCGCGACGGGAGATCCGGACCAGTCGATTTACGGCTGGCGAGGAGCACGGCCGGGAAATATCTCCACGTTTGAGCGAGACTTTCCGGACGTTCATATCGTCTCACTGGATCAGAACTTTCGCAGCACACAGCGCATCGTGAAGTGTGCCGATCAGTTGATCTCAAACAATCGTCGACCGCATCGCGGCAAGCTGATGACCGAGAATCCGGAAGGTGAATCGGTTCGACTGTTGTTGTTCGAGAATCCCGACGCCGAAGCCGACGGCATTGCGGAAGAGATCGCAGCTCAGGTGGCCTCCGGAGCTCGCAAGTATTCTGACTTCGCCATCTTTTATCGTGTCAACGCACTATCACGATTGCTTGAGACGGCGCTCAGTCGCCATGCGGTGCCTTACCAGGTTGCCGCTGGCTACTCATTCTTCGAACGAGCTGAAGTTCGCGATCTGATTGCCTATTTGCGGTTGATTGAGAATGAATCGGATGATGCTGCGATGGAGCGAATCATCAATCGGCCGGCTCGAGGAATCGGTAACACGACGTTGCTCAAACTGCGGAACTATGCAGACAAGCATCGCATCAGTCTGTTCAGTGCGGCTCGTGAAGTTCGCAGCATTGAAGGCATCACACCACGAGTCCGCAAGGCCGTGGATGCCTTTACCGATTTGATCAACAAACTTCACGAGCAGTCGGCTGAAGGTCGAGTGTCCCCGTTGATCGAACGATTGATTGCCGACATCGACTACATGGCACTTTGGCGAGATGATGACGAAGAAGAAGCTGATGTTGATCGCGCGGCCAACGTGCACGAACTGATCTCAGCGGCCCGACAGTATGATGCTCTGTCGGAACAGATGCACAGCGAACGTGACGAAGAAGAAACAGGCTTGCCAGCGTTTCTGGCGGAAGACGATCGAACGTCGCTGCAGGGATTTCTGGAACTCGCCACGCTGGCTAATGAAACCGACAATCTCGATGCGAGTCAGGGCAGTGTGACCTTGATGACTCTGCATGCATCGAAGGGCCTGGAGTTTCCGTCTGTCTACATCATCGGCATCGAGAGTGGCCTGATTCCTCATGAACGTGCAGTCACCGATGGCAATATTTCCAGTTTCGAAGAGGAACGTCGGCTGCTGTTCGTCGGGATCACTCGCGCGATGCAGAACCTGACCTTAACGCAGACATCAGAACGAACGTTTCGCGGCATGCGGCGAACGACGATTTCCAGTCCGTTTATCGCGGAACTGCAGGGTGTAATTGATCGCAAAGCGTCCATGGCAACGCCTCCACCGATCACCGCCGCTTTGCTGGATGAACGCCTTGAGCAGGCTCGGAGAAGGTTTGAGGCAGCTCAGAAAATTGGTGATCGCAAGCTGATTATGACGGCGGCCGAATTAGCGGCGAAGAAAGGTCTTCCCGATGCCACCGCCACCACGGATTCTCCCGGGGCATTTCAGTTTTCGATGGGCATGCAGGTCCGTCATCCTCGATATGGTCGAGGAGTCGTGACAGAACTCTCTGGCGGTTCAAGCCGAGCCACGATCAGCGTGCAGTTCGAAAACGATGGCCAGACTCACACCTTTGTCGCCAGCCGCTGCCCGTTGCAACCCGTGGGCCTGCCGTAAAATGGTGCTCAGGCTGCACGCGTGCAAACTGTACCCGATTTGCCAGTGTTTTGACTTAGCGCGATTCAGGCCCGGGAGGGCCAACATATTCTTTGCCGGTGGCGTGAGCCACCGGAGTATCAAGATCATACACACAAGGCCTGAAAGGTCGACACATCAGTGATTGTGTCGGCCTTCCGGGCCTTTGGAATTTCTTTTTCGTGTTCCGGTGGCTCACGCCACCGGCAGAGGATGTATCGGGCCTCCAGCCCTTTGAAACTCGTAAGCACAACACTGACGCGTGACGTTGTGATGCCCTCGATTCTTTTTGGCCACACCATAGTCAGGGACTTTGTCTCCACGCCCATGCGGTTGTGACCTACGCCAACAGCTTCTCCACAACGTTTCCAGCCACGTCAGTCAAACGGAAATCTCTTCCCTGATGACGATAGGTCAAACGCGTATGATCCAGTCCCAGACAATGCAGAATCGTCGCCTGCAAATCATGGACATGGATTCGATCTTCGATGGCGTGGTAGCCCAATTCGTCGGTCCTGCCGATTGTTGTGCCTGCTTTAATGCCACCGCCGGCCATCAGAATTGAGAAGCCGAACGGATGATGGTCTCGACCCTCTTTCCCCGGATTGACGCCCCGTCGAATCTCATGCATTGGCGTTCGGCCAAACTCACCGGCCCAAATGACGAGTGTCTCATCCAGCAGTCCTCGCTGCTTCAGATCCTGAATCAGACCGGCTGCCGGAAGGTCGGTCATGTCGGTGTTCTTTTTCAGATGGTTGTTCAGATCCGAATGATCGTCCCACGTCGAATGATACAACTGCACAAATCGCACGCCACGCTCGACCATTCGCCGAGCCAGCAGACAGTTCGATCCGAACGGTCGCGTCATGTCCTGATCGAGACCATAAAGTGTTCGAGTCGCCTCGGTCTCCTTCGAAAAATCAACCAGCTCGGGGGCGGAAGACTGCATGCGATAGGCGAGTTCATAGGCCTCGATTCTCGCGGTGATTTCCGGGTCGCCGGTCTTTTCGATTCGAGCTGAATTGAGTCGCGTAATGGCCTTCAGCCGTTGACGCTGCATCTCGACAGACAGACCATCCGGGTTTGATAGATGCAGAATCGGATCGCCCTGACTTCGGAACGTGACACCTCGATAATTCGACGGCAGAAATCCGTTGCTCCAGAGCGCGGTGCCGCCGTCAACGCCTTCGCCGGAATTGGACAACAGGACCACAAAGCCCGGCAGATTCTGAGATTCGCTGCCGAGTCCATACGTGACCCACGAACCCATACAGGGATGCCCGAATAGTGTGGACCCGCACTGCATCAGCAACTGACCAGGATCATGATTGCTGGTGGTTGTGTACATTGATCGAACCATGCAGAGATCATCTGCACAAGAACCAAGATGCTGTACATAATCAGAAAACTGCATGCCTGACTGCCCGTAACGTCGAAACGTCCGCGGACTGCCAAAGCAGCGAGCATCGCCTTTGATGACCGGGTCGGCCAGTGTCTCCAGAAACGAGGACGGAACCGCTTGTCCGTGCAGTTGATTGAGTTTTGGTTTGGGGTCGAACAGGTCCAGATGACTTGGACCACCCGACATAAAAATGAAGATGACGTTCTTCGCGCGGGGAGAAAAATGCGGCCCGGTGATTGGCGATGAGAATCCATCCGCTGCAAGCATCTGGCTCAGAGCAATCGAGCCAAATCCAAAGGCAGAACTATGAAGGATCGCGCGACGATTTAGTCTGGGCTGCATGTCCATGGAAAGAATTCCCCGACTCAAACAAGACCGTTCGCAGTTTCAGCGACGGGCATGAAAAAAGCATGTCTGTGGGAAGACATGCTTGAATTGCACCATGGAACGGAAGCGTCGTCAATCACATCGACGAATTCAACGGCCCTTAGTGAGCATGATCATGCGCTGCGTGGTCTTCATAAGAGATCTCACCACTGTACGGCTTACCATCAATGGTGATCGACAGCTTTGCCGTTGACGTCTTGTCGTGAAGAGCTTTCAGCAACTCTGGCTCAACCAGCGAGTAGTCCGAAAACTTGCCTTCTGGCTGACCATCTTTCTTCAGCCCGCCAAGTTTGAACTGGAGCGGCTGATCACCCTTCTTGATATTGATCACGATTTCGGATGCTTCCGAGAACACAGCGTTCTTTGCGGCTGAATCCAGCAGATAAACCATGAGTGTTCCGGCTTCGTCGTCATGAACGACTTCCGCGTGGTAGTTTTCGTTCCCAAGCTCAACCAATTTCCCGTGATGCGGCCCCTCTGTCGGATGGGCATGTTCATCATGAGCATGCTCGCCATGAGCATGCTCTTCACCGTCGGCGTGAACATGATCTCCGTGATCATCAGCGCCCGCAGTCCCTGCAGGCGCAGCTCCTTCATCGCAACCGAACGAAGCCAAAACGGAACTCATCAGCAAGACGACAAACCCGCGAGCACGCGAAAGCAACATCAGAGATCTCCATAAAATCTGCGAAAACCATTCGCAAGGATTTTATCAGAGACGGCGCGGATGTGATACAGCGGTCAGTCCCTTCTCCCCTCGAAGGGGAGAAGGTGGCCGACAGGCCGGATGAGGGGACTTTGCGCCCTGCGATCCTCCGCGAACTCGGCGTTCAATACTCAAATCGCATAACCGGACGCTAACGCGTTCCGGCTGATTGGTCATTCCGGTCGTGACCTTTTCACGGTGCATGGCTGAGCACCAGACAGGCGTTCTTCAGCAGTTGTCGAAACGCGGGCTGCTCAAAATCACCGACATGCCCCAGCGAAGTATAAAACGTCGTCCCGCCATCGGCTCGCTTGTTCAGCCACGCGATGGGTTCTGACGGCTTGTCTGGAATCGTGCCGATCAACAGCGGCTTCGCAGACGATTGCAGAGGACTGACCTGATACAGCGATCCTTTACCAATCAGCTCTTTCAGGCTAACTCCAGCAAGTATTCCAGCGTCCACGACTGCACCTTCAGCCACGGTGATCGTTGTTTCCGGGCCAGCACCGTGATGATTGGTATAGCTGCCACCGATCACATCTCTGTCAAATTCTTTCCAATCGGTCCGGCCTTCCGGAGCGGGCTTATCACGCAAACAGAACGAATGATTGGCCGTGCGGATTCCCACGACCGGTTTTCCGGCTGCGATAAACTCACGCACAATCGTCATTTGTTCGGGCAACAACGTTCGACGTCGAACGCTGAACAACGCAATATCCGCAGACTTCAGCACATCCAGCCCAGGAAGAATACTGCCGTCCTGAGCATCCCCATAAACAAGGCTGACCTTGAAGTCCTTTCCCAATTCCGTGCGAGCAAACTCGGTCAGCGAAAGCTCCGTCTTGTATTCAGGTTCAGACATCAGAATGGCCAAATGCTTGCGATTGTCGTCCTTGAACCGGAACGGCTCACCGCCGACAAGATCCGTGCTGGTCACTGTCGGGCACCAGTACTGTTCAATGTGTTCGGCGATCAGATCATTGCCTGTAAAATGAGACACAAACGGAGCTTTCGCGGGGTTATACATGGTGTCCGTCATGTCTCGCATCAGCACGACGTTCTGGCCCTGCCGGACCATCTGGCGAATCGAAAACGGTCGTCCGAGAACACACATATTGGTGTGAACTCCCATCACGATCACGTTTTGAATCCCGCGTTGCTTCATCAGATAAAACGCTTCCGCGCTGTCGGTGATCGCGTCGTTGTCAGCGATTTCGATCGCTGGATGTTGCCGGCTCCAGGCTCGATAGTTTTTCACCGGAGGGTCACAGTCACAGCCTCCGTCGGAATCATCAATCGGAAGCTTCTCGCCCTCTCGAGTTTTGTCGAGATACACCCAGCGTTCCAGCGGAATATCGGTCTTCACAACAGGAGCCGCCTGAGCCAACTTGCGCTGCGGGGTGTCTTTATAAAAATCCATCGTATCGCTCGGGCAGTGAATGATAAACACGCCCTTCGCACGCGCCGCTTTGATCACTTCATTCATCCGCGGAGCCATCTCACCAACTCGCGAGGCTGACTGTTTGCACCAGTGATCATCCCACATGTCGCAGACCACAATGCAGGTCTGTGACGGCATCCATTCGGCGGACTTTGTTGCCGAGTGCCAGCGATTGGTTCCTGGTTCAACTTCTGTCCGAGACCGCGTGTTGAGAATCAACTTGTCTTCCGCCGTGGCTACGACGGTTGCCATTATGATTGTCAAAGAGATCAACGAAAGAAGTCGCAGTACACTCGACATCAGAGAGTCCTTTACGAAGTTCAATGGCACAACGCCAAGGCAAGTTGTGAGAGGTTCAGAAGCCGCTGAACCGCATTATTTGGCGGCAGGTTCAGTCAGCACGGGGGCGATAACTCGGGACTGATACTTTGAGTTGTGATAAATCGTGTTTGTCGCTGTGGCGGCATCCTCGGGAAACTCAATCGTCGCTGGTTTGCCATTTTGAGGATTCGGTTCATACAACGGCGCACCGGTGCTGGCCACGGTCACTCGAATTCGATGACCCTTGTTGAAGATCTGGCTTATCCAACCTACATCAAAGGCGACTTTTGCAACTTCGCCCGGCTTCAGCATCACCTCATGGTCAAACCCATCGCGATAACGCAGGCGTTGCGGATAATCCACGATCAGAATCGATCGGCCATCCGGGTAAACGTCTGAAACACGAACAATCACGTCAGTATCTGGCGCTGTTGACGACATAAACAGCTCTGCGCGAATTCGTCCGGTCCACTCAATCGGCGATTCAATAACTGGCGTCGTAAACGTCCGCACTTCAGCCTGCTTTTCAAATGCACTCGCATCCGCAGCCCCGGGGAATGATGTGCCGGGAATCTCCATCGGATGGCGAGGATCACTGATCAGGCTGGTGGAACCGATTTCATTCGTCGGAGCCTTTGGCGTCAGCAATCCATCCGCTGCGAGAAACATTGAAACGCTCTTCGCCGCTGGAGGAAAGTCATCGGCCGTTCGCCAGACGTTTCCCGGAGCCCCCTCTTCTCCAACAGCTCCCATCACGTAGTATCGCACGGCCGGTTCTTTGTCGACGCCAGTGGCTTTGCCCTTCAACCAGTAATCGAACCAGCGAATCATGTGCTCATGTTCGGGCCACGCCGCATCTTCGGGATACGTGAGTTCCGCGACTTTGAATCCTTTGTTGAGCCGTCCGTGGAGCCAAGGTCCGATGATCAGCTGTTGCTTTCCACGAGAGTTGTCTCCGCCATGATGTTGTCGACCCTGAAAGCTGGCGATGGATCCCTGATTCATAAAGTCGTACCAGCTTCCGATCGTGAAGCACGGGACGTTCATCTTTGCAAAGTGGAGTGAACAGTCTTCGTCCTTCCAGTAGTCATCGTAGTTCGGATGCATCAGCCATTCCTGAAGCAGCCGATCGTTGTCCTCAGGATTGCGACAGTTGCCTCCCAGCGATTTAAAGCGAGCTGGACGATTGGTACCGCCGATGCGATATCCTTCATGAAACAGGCTGAGGCCTGTATCGACCATGTACTGTGCGGTCAGGTGCGGCGGCTGAGTGACCGCGAGAAAATTCTGAGCGTAGCCAGCCTGAGAACTGCCGAACGTTCCAACCTTGCCGGTGCTCCACGGTTGAGTTCCCAGCCATTCACAGGTGTCATACCCATCTTTCAGCTCGCCCCAGCCGAGTGCTCGATAGCCAACCCATGTGCCTTCGGATTTATGCGTTCCGCGATAGTTCACCATCGCGACGACATAGCCTGCCTCGGCCAGTCTTGCGGCGGCCTTGCGAGTTCCCGCGCCGCTGATGTCGGCATATCGTTGCTCAAACAATGCTGGCCACGGCCCCTGACCTTGCGGAAAGTAGAGATAGGCGGACAGATGCTTCCCATCGCGCATCGGGATCATCTGATGTTTCTCTGTCACCGTTCCGAGGTCAACATCCTGAAACGCATCGACTTTCAATTGCAGGGCCAACGCAAACATCAACATCATCAGCAATGGACGCATTATGGAACTCCGTTGGTTACGCTGGCGGGAAGCATTTGAATATCGCAGGCTGGTTAATCTAGCTGCGTCTGATGCCGGAGACGAGCGAACCGGCAAATGAATGCGTCAAGGCGGCTGGAGGAACAGCATTTCCCTGTAGAATGGTTTGCCGGAGGCAACGGTGAGCGACGTTTTTCAAAACTCGCCACCGGGCCTGTCCCGGTGGTTCATTGGCTTCTGCACCAGTGTTGTTGCAATCGAGTGGTGCAGAAGCCGTTAAACCACCCCTGCTGGCGGGGTGGCGGAATGAGTGCCACAATACCGGCGGCAAGCGAGTATTCTGGAGCGGCACCCAATTCGACAAGAATTGCGGAACCGATATCTCGACGATACAAGCCACCTCAGCAGCATCCAATCGAAATTTCAACAGCGAGGCTTCAAGATGTCCCGAGTTGATCGTCGTCGTGTTCTGGAAACACTCAGTCTGATTGGCATTGGTACCGCCACGTTTCAGCGGGCACTTTCGGATGAAGTCGCCAAACAAGCCGGGCTGACTCTGGAGCAGATCACTCATGCCGAGTGGGTGGCAGGCATCACGTTGACGGACGAGCAGCGCACCGCGCTGACGGGACGGCTTAACGGTGTTCGAGATGATGCTGAGCAAATTCAGAAGATTCCCATTCAATACGATTCATTGCCTTCATTCCGGTTTGATCCTGAGATGGCTGATCCTGCTGTCAAAGTGCGTGCCTCAGCAATGCCGGCGTGGTTGCAGGATGCCGGCGACGACAGCGCATTGAAAGTACCACTAGAGAACAAAGATCCCGCAGCTTCCGACGATCTTTCGTTTCTGACGATTCGTGAGTTGGGAAGTCGTCTGCGTGCCAAAGCAATTACTGCTGTTCAACTCGCCGAGCATTGTTTGAAGACCCTGGAAGAGAAAAACGCAACGCTCAATTGCGTAGTGACTCTAACCAGAGATCTCGCCATGAAACAGGCCGAGCGAGCCGACAAAGAACTGGCCTCCGGACATGATCGCGGTCCCTTGCACGGAGTTCCATGGGGCGCCAAAGATCTGATTTCTATCGCCGGCTATCCCACGACCTGGGGCGCGCCGCAGTTCAGGGATCAGCAGTTTGCGAATGATGCTCGCGTTGCTCAACGACTGGATGAGGCAGGAGCGGTCCTGGTGGCGAAGCTTTCGCTGGGAGCTTTGGCAATGGGCGACAAGTGGTTTAATGGACAAACGAAGAACCCGTGGAATCTTGAACAAGGTTCCAGTGGATCATCAGCGGGTTCGGGATCAGCCGTTGCCGCAGGGTTGGTGCCCTTTGCGATCGGCAGTGAAACGTTGGGAAGTATTGTTTCTCCAGGCCGTCGTTGTGGTATCGTTGGTCTGCGTCCGACCTTTGGCCGAGTTTCCCGCGCGGGTTGCATGGCGTTGTCGTGGACGATGGACAAGATCGGGCCGATGGCCCGCACGGCCGATGACTGTGGCACCGTTCTGGCGGCAATTCATGGTCGGGATGATGCAGATCCGACAACTGTCGACCGCTGGTTTCACTGGCCGGTCAAAGCGGACCTTTCCAAACTGCGAATTGGCCGAGTCACCAATTGCGAGACGTCACCCCCCGATCAGGTGGCTCTGGATATTCTGAAGGAGCTGGGAGCCACGATCGTCGACATTGAACTGCCCCGCAGCATTCCTGATTCACCTCTGAGCAGCATGCTGGATGTTGAAGCCGCCTGCATTTTTCAACCGTTGACTCGGACAGGAAATACTGAAGGACTGAATTCGTGGGGCGATATTTTCAAAGCCTCTCATTTCGTTTCGGCCGTCGACTACCTGCAGGCTTCGCGCGCAAGATTCGAACTGATGAAGCAGATGGCTCGCGTTTTCAGTTCAGTCGATCTTTATGTCGGAGGCGATGATTTGGGAATCGCCAATCTGACGGGCCATCCCTGTATGACATTGCCCGTCATGATGGCCGACATGAAGCCTCAGCCAAGACCGCTGTGCTGCACGATGACATCTGGTCTGTATGACGAAGCCACATTGCTGTCGGTCGCGAGGCTCATTGAAAGCAAAGCCGATGTCGTGAAGCATCGGCCGCAGTGATCAGACACGATCATTCGCCGATCTTCAACAGTGTCTTACCGAGCTTTGACGAATCTTCCGCCGATGTCACGGCCTGACGGACCTGATCCAGCGAAAATGTTTGGGCGATTTCTGAACTGAGTACTCCGGACTGAATCAGGTTTATGAGTTTTCGAACCAACCCAAGCTTAAACAACAGGCCAGTTTTGTTCATGAAGTTGCCCAGCCAGAATCCTTCCACGCGGCTTTCCACGGTCATCAGCGTGCGTGGGGAAAACTGCAGAGGCTGTCCGCTCAGAGTGCCAAACGCCAGCATTCGTCCATCCAGTCCGAGGCTGCGAATGACGGCCGAACCCGTTTCGCCGCCAACGGCATCGACGGCATACTTCAGTCCTTCGGGCCCCACGACAGCTCGAATTTGTTCAGTCAGCGTGGCGGGATTACTTGCATCATCGAAGACGATAACGTGATCGGCGCCGAGGCGACGCAGTTCTTCGGCAGTCGATGCACGACGGACAACGTTCAGTGTTCGAAAGCCACAGTGCTTGCCCAGACGAATAATCATTCGACCTAGTGCGGAGCCAGCGGCGGTTTGCAGCAGCCAGGCTCCCTGCGGGACCTTCAGCACTTCGCGAGTCATCACCCAGGCCGTCGCGGGATTCACAAAAAACGTTGCCGCCTGCTCTACAGACAAACTAGCGTTGACAGGAATCACCTGCCCCGCTGGAACAACTGCATACTCGGCCCA
The DNA here is from genome assembly GCA_044378235.1 of Planctomycetaceae bacterium. Taxonomy (GTDB): domain Bacteria; phylum Planctomycetota; class Planctomycetia; order Planctomycetales; family Planctomycetaceae; genus SXXK01. Next base: position 23,473 of record JBILXT010000004.1, on the reverse strand, counting down.
GTTGCCTCCCTTTTTGTTCAGAACGACAACCCGCTTTCCGCGAAACAATCGGCCCTTCAGTCCACCGCCCGAATCTTCGACGACACCAACACCTTCAAATCCAGGCGTTGCAGGACACTGAGCCGGGATCGTGTAGTGACCTCGAATAAACATGAGGTCCGATGGATTCACCGGAGCCGCCAGCATGCGGACAAGAACTTCACCGTAGGCCGGACGCGGCTTCTCGATGCAGTCAGTCGTCAAGACCTCACAGGGAGACCCCGGAGTTGCAAATCGAACGGCTTTCATGGCGATCTTTATTGGTGATTGGTCTTCGAACAAGTGAAAAAACTTTCGCCACCGGGTTTACCCCGGTGGATGAAGGCCTCTGCACTACTTCGATTGTCATTTTCGGGGGTGACATCGGTCGTGCAAAAACCTGTGAACCACGGACATAAACAGACTGTTGACTTAGTCGCATTCTGCAGGCTTCTGTTTACCGCCCAGCCGGAGGCGCCGGCTGTTGTACTGGCCGGCGTCTCCGGCTGGGCGGTAACCGATTAAATCAACAATCTGATAAAGTCAGTGGCGAAGATTTCTTCGAATAACACCGGCGTGCGGCAATCAATCAGGCTCAGCGTCCAGCGTCACTGCGATCGATTTGAAGGCCGGAGTCTTTGACAGCGGATCGACGGCCGATGGAACCAGCACATTCGATTCGGGATAATACATCGCGACATTGCCGGCCCGGATGTCGAACTCGCGGACCAGAATATATCGCATCTCACCCGCTTCACTGCGAATGCGGACTCGCTGTTCCGGTTTGAAACCGAGGCGAACAATATCGTCCCGATTCATCAGCACGACATCACGACGCTCCTGACCTCGATACAGATCTTCTTCGTCATAAACGACGCTGTTGAATTGTCCTTCCGAACGCATCGTCATCAGTCGCAGTTGACCACTGGAGAGGTTGTTCCCCGGAAGCTCCGTGGGAATGAACTTTGCCTTGCCGGAAGGAGTTGGAAACTTATAGCCCGTGACAGCTCGGCCGGGAACGTGGAATTCCTTCTTCGTTCCATTGATGGACTTCAGGTCTTCATACCCCGGAATCAGGTCCGCGATCAATTCGCGGATGGCCTGATGACTTTGCGTCTTCGACCAGTCCAGTCGACTGTCTCCGGCGAAAATCTTCTGGCCGATCTCGGCAAGGATCGAGACTTCGCTGCGAGCATTCTGATGTCGCGACGGCCCACCGTCGCTCAGACGCACATAGCTGAACATCGATTCCTGAGTTGTCGTCTGCGGTTCTTCATCACGCGGCAGAACAGGCAGAATAAAAGTCTCTTCGCCGGTGCCCCAGGCATGACCGGTGTTTAACGTGGTCGACATGTAGACGATCGTCTTGATCTTCTGCATCGCGTCGAATGCTCGGCGAGCATTCGGGTTGCTGCCGTAAAGATTTCCACCCAGTTGCAGGGTGAAATCCATTTTGCCGAGATACGCGGCATCCATACAAGCCATCGTGTCAAAGCCCGGTGACTTCGGAGCTTCGATGCCCAGAGTCTTTTCGAAACGCTCCAGCATGTTCTGCTTTAAGGCCGGAGTGACACCGACGGTTCCCAGCCCCTGGACGTTGCTATGCCCGCGGATCGGCATCAGGCCCGCGTTGGTGCGTCCGACCATTCCGCGCAGCAGTGCCAGGTTGGCGATGGCGTGAACGTTGCGAGTGCCATGAAGATGATGAGTAATCCCCATGCACCAGCCGATAACGACATTCTTCGCCTGGCAATATTGGTCGGCAATCTTTCGAATCGTTTCTCGATCAACACCGCTTTGAGCAACGATCGCATCCCACGATGTGGACTGCACCGACTTCAGAAATTCTTCGAACCCTTCGGTATGTTCGGCCACGAACTTTGTGTCATGCCCCGATCGTTCGACCACATCCTTCGCGATCCCCGTCAGCAAAGCCAGGTCACCACCAATATGCGGTTGAACGTACTGACTGGCAATCTCAGTGCCGAAAAGCAGGCTGCGGACATCGCTGGGAACTCGAAAGCTGGTCAGCCCCAGTTCCTTCATCGGATTGATCACGATGATCTTGCCACCGCGTCGACGAATCTCCATCAACGAACGCATAAGTCGCGGGTGATTGGACGATGGATTCGCGCCGATTAGGAGATACAGGTCGGTCTTTTCCAGATCTTCCAGGCGAACCGTGCCTGCTCCGGTGCCGATCGACATTCCCAGGCCAACGCCACTGGCCTGATGGCAATAGTACGAACAGTTATTGACGTAGTTCGTGCCGAACAGTCGTGCCAGCATCTGGAACAGAAAACCGGCTTCATTGGAAGCTCGTCCGCTGGCATAGAAGAAGCTGCGTTCAGGGCCAGCCGCTTTCATGCGTTCGACAAGTGTTGCGATCGCGTGATCCCAGGTCGTGACCTTGTACGCAGTCGCACCTTTGGCGAGGTAGAGTGGTTCGCTGATGCGACCAGAGGTCTCCAGCTGTCGAGGCGTCATCGCCCGCAGATGGTTCAGGCTGGTGCTTTCGATGAATTCCTTCCGCAACGCGCCCTGCATGTCGGAGGCCATTGCCTGGAAAGACTTCTTACAGACTTCCGGGAAGTGGCCGCCTTCATTGACCATGCCGCCGAGTTGGCCGCCCATGCCGACCGCGCAGGTTTTGCAGGTGTTTTTGGAACGCATGGCTTTCCACATGTTCCACCAGCCAACTCGTTGTGCGAGCTGAAGGCTGTATCGAATGGCTTTCCAGCCACCACCGCTGCGAGGTCTTTGCATGGACTCACCGTAGTTTAAAACAACAGCGTTATTCTCCGTCTGGTTCTTCCAGATAAGTATAACCGTTGAGTGCTTCTTCGTAGAACTTCACGAACTGGCCTGCCTGAACGTGGTCGATTCGATTTTCGCGAACGGCAACTTCGACTGCAGCCTGAAGACGATTGATCAGGTCGCGACCGCGGAACTGCACATAGTCCAGAACTTCCGCGACCGTTTCTCCCTTGATGATTGTATCGAGCACCACTTCGCCGGTGGAAGAAACATCCACATGGACGGCGTTGGTATCTCCAAAGAGATTATGGAGGTCGCCAAGAATTTCCTGGTAAGCTCCGATCAGGAAGATGCCCAGATAATAGGGAGCTCCATCGAATTCATGCAGCATCAAAGTTCGACGCACGTCACGACGATCGATGAACTGATCAATCTTCCCATCGGAGTCGCATGTAATGTCGCTCAGTACAGCGTGCCGGGTCGGACGCTGATCCAGCTGATGAATCGGCATCACTGGGAACAACTGCTTGATCGCCCATGAATCCGGACAGGACTGGAACAGCGAAAAGTTGCAGAAGTAGTTGTCGGAAAGGACCTTGTCGAGCCGTTCCAGTTCTTCCGGAACGTACTCCATCGTCCCCGCCAGCTGCCAGATCTTATGGCACAGCGCGAAGTAGATGTTTTCGGCGAGACAGCGTTGTTCCAGGGAGACATAGCCCGTGTTGAACAGAGTCATCACAGTGTCGATCGCGGTCTGGGCGTCGTGATAGGTTTCCAGAATATTACGCTGCGTCAGGCCTTTGTATCCCTGATACAGATCGTGCAAAGCCTGTTCGGCATCGTCTGGTGGAGCGAGTTCGGATTCGGAAGTGTTCTCACCCTGTTGTGAAACACCCAGAACGCTGAAAACAAGAACGCTGTGAAACGCGGAGATCGCTCGACCACTTTCCGAAATGATATTCGGATGCGGCACGTTGGCTTCGTCGCACACGGTCTGAATCGTATAGACCACGTCACGAGCATACTCTTCCAGCGTGTAGTTCATGCTGGATTCAAAGTTGGTCTGGGAACCGTCATAGTCGACGCCCAGTCCACCGCCCACGTCCATGTACTTCAGGCCAGCACCGCGACCGGCCAGTTCGGTGTAGACGCGAGCGGCTTCGTTCAAAGCGGCTTTGACCTGACGAATGTTGGTGATCTGACTGCCCAGATGAAAATGCAGCAGCGTGAAGCAATCTTCCATGCCACGCTTTTTCAGTTCGTCCAGAGCCATCAGGATTTCGTTGGCTCGAAGACCGAACTTAGAACGATATCCGCCAGAGGACTGCCATCGGCCGGCACCTCGTGCTGCCAGTTTTACTCGCATTCCGATCTGAGGACGCACGTTCAGCTTCTCTGCGTACTTCAGGATTAGTTCCAGTTCCGTGTACTTTTCCACGACCGGAATCACGTGCCGACCAATTTTCTGAGCCAGCAACGCCATCTCGATGAATTCGGCGTCCTTGAACCCGTTGCAGATGATCGGCGTCTGAGCTTCCGTCATAGCCACAACCGCCAGCAGTTCCGGCTTGCTGCCCGCTTCCAGCCCGAACCCAAACTCGCGGCCGTACTCGACAACTTTTTCCACGACTTCGCGCTGCTGATTCACCTTGATCGGGTAAACGCAGGCATAGTTTCCTTTGTAGCCGTGTTCCTTGATCGCGTCGGAGAACGCTTTGTGAAGGACAGCCAGACGGTCGCGAATGATGCCGTTGAAACGCAGCAACACCGGCACATCCAGCCCACGCATCTGAAGCCGCTGGATCAATTCCTTCAGGTCGACCGATCGAGCCGGATTGCGATCCGGATGGACCAGGACATTACCGTTGGGGCTCACTGAAAAATACCCATTCCCCCAGCGAGGAACTTCATACATTTCAGCGGCGTCCACAGTACTCCAGCGCAACGGGGATTCGTCAATCATTCCGGAAATAACTCCGCTTCAGCGAGGGGGACCAGAAAGGAAGAAAGCCCGTTGACCAGAGGTCAGCGGGCATTTGAGTCTTAGCATGGCGTCATGCTCACTGCCTACAACAGAAATTGGAGCAGCAAGCATGGTTTCTATGGAATCGAACAGAGGGCCAAACTTTTCAGGTGTAAGGCCCTCGTTGATATTCAGATCAAGCCTTCACTGTTCCCTGAACTTTATTCAGGGCCCAGATCAGAATTGGGCTGGCGATGTAAATCGAACTATAGGTACCCGCGATACAGCCGACCAGGAGGCACCATGCAAATCCGTGAATCCCTGCACCACCAAAGGCGTACAGGATGAAGACCACGATAAACACGGTCGTTGCTGTCAGAATCGTTCGGCCCAAAGTCTGATTGAGTGACAGGTTCACCATGGAGACCGTGATCGCCGGGTTCTTGCCTCGAACCTCGCGAATTCGGTCAAACATAACGATAGTGTCGTTCAGCGAATACCCGACCAGCGTCAGGAACGCCGCGATCATTGGCAGGTTGATGCGGAAGTCATCAATCAGGAACAGGTCGCCGATCGGAGTTCCGCTGACCCAGCTGGCCATTGCCACAAACCCAAGGCTCACGAGCACGTCGTGAACCAGAGCCACAACGGCAGCCAGACCGAACACCACATTCTGGAATCGGAACCAGATATAGGCCGAGATCGCAACAATACTCAGCAGGATCGCGATCAAAGCGCTTTCCTTCATTTCACTGGCAACCGCAGACGCGAACGTGTTCACTTCGTCAAACAGGGGAGTTGAAGCCAAAGTCGATTGCATAGACGTGAGGGCGGACTTCAGATCATCTGCAGCAACGTCCGGAGAAACTCGCACGGTCAGCTTATTGAACTTGCGAACGCTTCGTTCGCCGACCGTTGTGCCAGATCCCTCAGTGCCTTCGAGTCCGAACAGTCCTTCCGTCACTGAATACTTGTTGCTGCCATCTTCCTTTTTGATAGCTCCCAGTGCTCCAACCAGCATGTCGTTGACGGTTCCAGAGGCAACTTCATCAGAGAATGTCAAATCTGAAGATGAACCACCTTTGAATCTCATGCGCGAAATCGCCTGAGCTGACTCATCACCGTCGGCGATCACAACCGGAGAGATCTCCGAGAACTCAAGTTCGACCATGTTCAGTTTGATCGAAGGGTGGTCCTTAAACGATTCGTAAACCATATCACGGACTCGCTGTTCCGCCGACTTCTTCCCGGCTGCTTCTGTATCGCCAGGGGAATGGTCGTCCTTCTCGGTGGACCGAAGTCGGAAGTAATTGCCAATCCCTTCCTGGCTATCAGCACCCACAGTCAGGCGTTCTAAAGTGAATTCGTCCTTGAACTGCTCCTTCAAAGCGGCTGAAACGTCATCTGTCTTCTGCGGCTTAGTCGTCTGGAATGAAACCATCGTTCCGCCAGTGAAGTCGATGTCATAGTTCTTCTCGCCTCGGATAAAGAACGCGATCAGACCAACGCCGATAATCACTAGAGAAATCGTGCACCACATGACGCGATGCTTCAGGAAGTCGATTCGAGTTTCGCCGATCAGCTGGCTCATGTTCAGCTTCTTCAACCAGCGTCGCTTTTCAGCGATGTCGAACATTAACCGACCTACAAACAGGACGGTGTACATACTGATGGCAAGACCGAGGAAAAGGGTAACCGCGAAGCCCTTGATCTGGTCAGTTCCGATCGCAAACAGAATCACGGCGGTCAGCAACGTGGTGATGTTCGCGTCAAAAATTGTAAGAAAGGCTTTCTCAAAGCCGTTCTGAATCGCCATTCGAATACTGCACCCCTTGGCGATTTCTTCTCGCATACGTTCATAGATCAGAACGTTTGCATCGACCGCCATCCCGATCGTCAACACGATACCGGCAATACCTGGCAACGTGAATGTGGCATTGATCGCAACCATGGCCGCCACGGTCAGCAGCAGGTTCAACATCAGAGACACAACGGCCACAATCCCTGAGAAGCGATAGTAGGCCAGCATGAAGATGACAACCGCCAAACCGCTGATCAGCGTGGCGTTAACACCCTTGTTTCGAACGTCTGCACCCAAAGTCGGGTCCACGGTCGCTTCGCTTAGAGGCTTCGGGTCGATCGGAACTTCCAGAGCACCGGCATTCAGAACGTTGGAAAGTTCTTCCGCTTCAGCTCGCGTAAATCCGCCAGTACCGCCGGAAATCTGACCTCGATTCGTAATCTGCTCATTAATGTTCGGGGCGCTGAACACCTTCTTGTCCAGCACAATGGCCAGCTTGCGAGGAGGCAGCCCCGGCTTAGGAGCATTGCGTCCCGTCAATTGACCGAAGAGATAGCCACCGGTCTGATCGAAGTTAAAACTGACAACGATCGCGCCGTTCTGATCAAAGTCCGGCATGGCCGAGCGAAGATACTTTCCTGTAACGCTTTCTTCAGGAGGTTCAACCAGCAGAAGATACTCCTCGGTGTCGTAGTTCTCCATCTTGCCATTAACTTCGCGAGTTTTCTGAACGCTTCGGCGAATCACAGATTCATCAAGCAGCTTCGGAGCACCGTTCTTCTCAAACGCCGGGATCCAGCGAGCAACGATTTCACCATCCATCTCAAGAATGGTCTGAGACTTATCCAGCTCGTTGGCCATACGCACGATCTGTTGGTCCGTGCTGTCCGCGCAGATGAAGAATTCCAGACTTCCCAGGCGAGTAATCTGACGCTTGATTTCGTCAACAGTCTGAGGATCCTCTCCAGGGACAATCACTTCAATTCGGTCACGTCCTACCTTACGAACGGTGACTTCTTCTGTACCGCTGCGGTTGATTCGCTGACTGACCGCGCCCACCATTCGGTCCATGACCTGATCGTTGACTTCCTTGCCTTCAGGTTTCACCTGAAACACCATGTTGGTGCCACCAGCGAGGTCAATCCCAAGCCGGAAACGCTTATCAAGCGGATCACCCTTCATCAGCGATGTCAGGAACGGCGAGGCGCCGATAGCCAAGGTGAAAAAGACAACGGCCAGCCGACCTGTCCACTCCTGAACCTTCAGTGCTTTTGCAGCGACATAGGCCAACACAAATGGCAGGACAAGAATGAACAGCGTTAACAGCGTGAACACAAAAGGACTTGTTCCAGAGGCCTGAGCGGCCGGAATAATGTCGGTTGCCGTCTCAACGGTCTCAGCAGCCGTCTTCGTCGCGGCATTGGCAACTTCTGCAGCAGCATCGGGTGCCTGAAGAGCGAGGTTCAGCAATCCATGGAGCAACTGAGACATCAGAGTGGGTTCCTGGGGAATTCGCAAGGACCAGGATTCACGGTTTTGACCGGGCGAATCCGAGCAATGAACAAAGAAAAATCAGCCGAAAGTGGCGTATATGTATCGAATCGTGACGGTTTAGCACAATTCAAGTCGCCGAGATGGTCCACAAACCGGAAAACAGCGACCTTTGGCCAGCCTTGAAGACGGCGGGCAGCACTTCACGATTGCTGTGAACCGTCCCCTGCCGTCAGGGCCGCGAGCTAGGTTGTGGCTGCTGGAGTTTCTGCCTTTTCATCCAGTTCGCCATGAATAGCGGACCGTAAGAAGCGGATTCTTGTCGTATCGTCGACTCGAAGAGTCACCTGACGACCGTCCGACGAGATATCAACAACGGTCCCAATCAGACCTCCCGTCGTTACAACCTTGGCGTTTTTCTTCAGGTTGTTCAGGAAGTCCTGGCGGCGGCGCTGCTCCTTTTGCTGCGGACGCAGCAAAATAAAGTAGAAAAACACGCCAATAATCAGGATTGGGGCGAACTGAGCGATCGGATTCGGAGCATCCGCCGCGACTCGGCCAGCCTCTGCAGATCCGGCCGCCGGAGCCGCTCCAGCGGCAGGTGCCGCTCCAGCGGCAGGTGCCGCCCCAGCAGCCGGTGCAGGAGCAGCACCATCCTGAATCCAGAACAGCAGCTCAGAAAACTTCACGTAAAACTCAAACCAGGACACGGCAACCACCTGCAAGAAGGCTGAGCAACCCAAGACCGAAGAACATTCCTCGGTGATTTCGACTGCACGATTCAATCCATCCGGGCCACAACATGGAGCAGGCCGCAGACTTCGGGACAAACCGCATATCATAGGGGCATTCGCCCTCAGTTCAACGTCCGGTGCCTCTATCCTGCCGGAACCAGCGAACAAGTCGGGCTATCTGGACACTCCAGCCAACTTTTCTGAGCGTTTCGGGAATCGCCAAGTGGCCGGTCCGTTACTGGCCGAAATACGGATCGGGAAAACGTACCCATACGCCAAAGGCCTGGAGCAAATCACCCAGTCTTCTAAGGCTGACGTTTTTCAGAGTTGACTCAACTCGCCGTCCTGCAATGCCTTTCGCTGTGTGGATTACTATGAAAACACTGGCTACTCTGAGTCATGTCGCTTTGAATGGCATTGCTGGAGCCACCCATGATGCAAAACCAGAAACAACTTTTCACGTGCCTTCTGTCCGTTCTGGCGACCGCCGTCGTCGGGCAGGGCAGGAGCATTGCCCAGGAGACAGTTCGCACGGGAATCCCGGACGATCAGATTTCAGCCTACGTCGACGAATTGGCCCAGGCCCAGAAGATTATCACCAGGTTGAAAGTGAAAGTAGCGACGGGAAAGCCAACCTTTGATGTGACAGCCGTCGATGATCCCGAACAAAAACCATGGGTCGTCGAATTCAATATCAGCGAAGCGGATTTCAAGGCCAGTTCAAAGAAGTACGAGGCCGATGGCTTTGCCATGACACTCCATGAAGTCGTGGTGATTAATCGAAAGCGACGACACTCCGCCGTCTGGATTCAGGATCCTGAGTCAGCGGTTCAGCTGACACTTCCCGCCGGAGATCTGCCGGAGTCCGGACAAGTCGGCCATGAACTCCAGCCATTGAATGAACTGATGCGTCACACGCTCAGGGAAAACAACATTCCAGGAGCAACATTGGCTGTCACATATCGCGGTAAACTGCTGTTTGCTCGCGGATTCGGATACTCTGATATCGAAACAATGACACCAATGCCGGCAGCCGCCAACATGCGAATCGCCAGTGTGTCGAAACCCATCACAGCAGTGGCGATCATGCTGTTGGTTCAGGACGGGCAGCTCAAGCTTGAGGAGAAGGTGCTTGAATTGCTGGCAAAGCATCCGTCGTATTCGTTCGACACAGAAATCGCCATCAAGTCAGATCCTCGTTGGTCCACGATTACTGCAGAGCAACTTTTGAATCATTCCGCCGGCTGGGATCGGGAGAAATCAAAGGACACGGTGTTTCAGCTGGTCCGTGTAACTCAACAACTGGGCCTCAGAAAGCTGGCTCGCAATAATGACATTCTGCAGTATCAGTTGAGGCAGCCGCTCGATTTCGAGCCCGGCTCGCAATACGCCTACAGTAACGTTGGCTATTGCATGTTGGGACGAATTATTGAAGCCCTTTCCGGGCAAACCTATGAGGAATTCGTCCGAGAGAGAATTCTTTCCGTCGCCGGGATGACGCAGACACGGCTCGGCAAAACTCGACTCTCCGATCGCGCGCCGGATGAGTCGCGATACTACACCCAGAAGATCAGTCAGGCTCCGGCTGTCTGGGAATTGGCAACAGACAAGAAGGGAACCTCCTTCGAAATGGTATCGGCGACTTACGGTCAATGGGATCTGGAGGTGATGGATTCGTTCGGCGGCTGGACTTCGACAGCTCAGGATCTGGTCCGTTTTATTGATGCTATCGATTCTGAAGATACTCCTTTGCTGACCCATGAATCAAGAAAACGAATGCTGGACCACCCTTCGTTCACGGATCGCTCGACGGCCGCAGTGTGGTACGGGCTTGGCTGGAACGTGCAGGCTCTCGACGACACAGGGGGACAGAACTACTGGCACACGGGTTCATTTGCCGGAACATCATCGTTGCTGGTTCGCCGATTCGACGGCTACAGCTGGGCCGTTGTTTTCAATGTCGACCAGACATCAGACGGGGAACGTTGCGCTGACGTCATCGATCGAAAACTGCACAAGGCTGTCATGGAGTCCCACAACGGACGATGAACCTGAGGCACTGGCGGTCTCGTTAGAAAAATCTGCTAACGCTCCAGGCTCATGCTCATAGGTGGGCCGTGTAATTGTCTCTGCTGCTCGCCTTAATTGATCAGCTCGTAACTCACCATCAGGCGTCAATCTCCACAACGATTCTAAAGATGAACCGGAATGAATCTTTGCATTTCGCCAGGGCCAGGTGTTTCCGGAGGATCAACCCAGGGAATCGGCTGCTGCTTTTGCGAATACTCCTGAACGGTCGCTTTGAAACGTTTCGTCAACTGAATCAGGACGTCTCGCTCCGTGTTGCCTTCGCCGGAAATCCCTGCCAAATTCGCAATTCTTCCCGCCAACTTTGTCCCGCCGGGAATTGGCGAAAGAATGGCAACGCAATTGAAAACCGGGACCGAAGTCAGCCCGGATCCACAATTGGAATCAGTCAGTTGAGGCAATGATTCAGAAGCCATGTCATCACTCTGCAGGCATCAGGGAAACAATCTGTCGGCGCATAAAAATGCCGAGCGATTCAAGCATATCGAATCGCTCGGCACCGGAACAGAGTGGACGAAGCGGGAGGAACTTCGCCAGGTGCTTCCTGATGCCATCTGATCGATCCAGCGACGCGCATCCGTATCAGGGATAACCACGCACGACGCTCGGTCAGTGACCGCGTGCCACAAGCAATGCGCACTACTCGCTCGAGGCGGCGCACGTTGAAGCAATTCTACTCCGACGACAGCCGTTGTTCACGAGCATTCAATACGCGAACGCGGATCAACCCAGACTAGTACGTTGGCAGAGTATCCATCATGACCATCTGCTGGCCACCAGCCTGAGGGGCGTAATTCGCAACGCCCGGAGCGATATAAGCAGTTTGAGGAATGCCCGGATTGTAAGCGGACGGATAACCTGGAGCCATCGCTCCACAAGCTCCGCTTTGGCATGGCGAACATCCGCCACCGTAGCCGCCCATTGGAGCGTAGCCACCGCCGCCGCCACAACCGTGACCGAGCAGACAGCAGCCGCTTAAAGAACTGACCATCAAAAGGCCAGCACAAATGCTTGCGAAACGAGACATCAGAGAGCCTCCGGGGTGTTGCTGAGATGTCAGCAACAGGGCGGGATGGTGAACGGTCGCGACCCCAAAAGAACGAACCTGAGACATCGGAATGCGGAGTTCCTGGTCCAGCCTCAGATCAAGGAGAAGAAGTCGGCGAACATTCGAGAGGAGAGAACGAGAGGAGATTTGAACTGCAGGAACCACAGTTCGAGTAGGCGGAAGTTAGAAGAAACCGGCAGAACAGGTCAATAGCGTTTTTTGCTGGCAGGAATGGCCTTTCCTGCTTCGGCACCATAATTCTTCAGAAACCTTTTTCAGACTTTGGCTCAAGTCGTCAAATCACCCGGCAATCACCAATCTTGCACCTTCAACCATCCGTTTCGTAAAGCCTGAAACCAAAACACCTCCGAGAAATCTCGGAGGTGTTTTTCACTTCTTGTACAATCGATTCAGGCTTAATCCCCGAATGCCGCATCAAAAGCTCGGCTGGATGGCTGGAAGTCCACATTCTTGCAGAACTGTGCAGCCTCGGCCGCACCATGTTCGCGGTCCATGCCGCTGTCTTCCCACTCCACTGACAATGGGCCGGTGTATTTGGCCGCATTCAACGCGCGAATGATTTCTTCGAAGCGTACTCCGCCGCGACCGACGCTGCGGAAGTCCCAGCCGCGACGAGCATCCCCGAAGGACAGATGGCTGGCCAGAATTCCCGTTCGCCCATTCAACGTCACTGAAGCATCCTTCATGTGTACGTGATAGATTCGATCCGGGAAGTATCGAATGAACTCGACAGGATCAACGCCCTGCCAAATCAGATGGCTTGGGTCAAAGTTAAAACCGAACTCTTCACGATGATTCAAAGCCTGCAGAGCTCGCTCAGCAGTGTAGATGTCAAAAGCAATTTCCGTGGGGTGAACTTCGAGCGCGAACTTCACACCACAGTCCTGGAACACGTCCAGAATTGGATTCCATCGCTCGGCCAGCAATTGGAAGCCTTTGTCGTACATCGACTTTGGTGTCGGCGGGAAGTCATAAATCAGGTGCCAAACGCTGGACCCTGTGAACCCATTGACAATGCTGACACCCAGCTTCTGTGCGGCGCGAGCCGTGTTCTTCATTTCTTCAATCGCGCGAGCATTCACTCCGGCGGGATCTCCGTCGCCCCAGACATAGTCCGGAAGAATCGATTTGTGCCGTGCATCGATATTGTCCAGAACCGCCTGGCCAACGAGGTGATTGGAGATTGCGAACAACTTCAGATCATGCTTTTCCAGCAACTCGCGCTTACGAGCACAATAGGCGTCGTCGGACAAGGCTTTATCCACTTCAAAGTGGTCGCCCCAACAGGCCAGTTCCAGCCCATCGTAGCCAAATTCGCGAGCCTTCTTACAGAGTGTTTCCAATGGCAGATCGGCCCATTGACCAGTAAACAGAGTGACAGGACGTCCCATGAATATCTCCCGGAGTGTGTGTCAAGAAAAGAATGGTCATTCTGAGCGCGGCGAAGGAGTTAAGCCTGACTTCCATCAGGTTATCCCGCGAATACCCGACTTCAATTTACACCGCGCAAACAATAAGCCTGTACGTGGCAGGTTGCCGCTCGCAATCAGGAAACAGCAGCCATTCGGAGCGAACACGTTAATCACATCACCAAAGAAGTCAAACGGTCCGAATCGTTGTTTCTGCAGGGGAGACGATCCCGCACGTCTGTGGGCGTTCTTTTCGCGTCGGAATCCGATATTCTTCGGAATTCGACGTGTTGCAAACTCTGGAGAGAAAAACATGGCGATCGGTATCAGCCCCCTCGTCGACTACGCATTCAAACTGATGTTGGGCAGTCCGGAACACTCGGGCATTACTATTCATTTTCTGAATTCGATTCTGGTTGATCAGCCCCGGATCACTCATGTCGAGATCTTAAATCCATTTCTGGGCAAACAGTCGGAAGACGACAAGCTTTCTATTCTGGACATTCTTGCGACGGACGAACACGGACGGTTGCTGAACATCGAAATGCAGACTTCACTGCCCGCCGGAATGGCGCAGCGTCTGGCCTATTACGTTTCCAATCTTTACGTCAGCCAACTTTATGAGGGCAATCAGTATTACGAACTTCGCCCCGCAATCAGCATCTGCATCCTGACCGAACCGATGTTTCCCGGCGCGTCGGCGTTGCATCTCGATTTTCGACTCAAGGAGTTGTCGTCAGACTTGATCCTCACTGACGATCTGCAAATCCATCTTTTGCAGTTGAATAATCTTCAGGCGACAGCAGAGAATGTGTATCATGCGACGCCAGCGGAACGCTGGGCCTACTTCCTGCAGAACGCAGATAAAATGTCGTCTGCTGACGTTCGCACGTTATTTCCCGACGTGGAAATCTCAGAAGCCGCCGGAGTGCTCGAAATGATATCGCAAAGTCCCGAACAGCTCATGCTTTATAACGCTCGACTGAAGTTGCAGCGTGATGAGGTCGCTCGAATTCTTCGCGCACGGCTTGAGGGTGAAGAGATTGGTGAAGCACGCGGTAAGGCATGTGGCTTGCTGATAGGTCGAATCATTTTGCTGCAGGAGCTTCTTGATTTGCCGTTGTCGACGGCGGAGCAATTCGCCGGTAGCGATGAAGCTCAGCTAAACGAGATGGCTGAACAATTGCAACAACAACTGCGTTCTCGCAGTAGCTGATTTTCGCGTTTCCATGCCCAGCAAGGGACGATGATCGGAGAATCGATCAGGTGAATCGTCGGGGCTGATCAGCTTAAGAATTTGGCAGTCTCCTGGTAACGAACCTTGAGCACTTTGACGAGTCTCGGCCTTCCGCCACAAGGATGGAGTAAAATGCGACTGCCCGATACTTCAGGCCAAAGAGCCCCATTTCGGTTTAACATCACGCCGATGATCGACGTGGTGTTCCTGCTGATCATCTTCTTCCTCGTCGCCAGCTATTTCGTCCGCAGTGAGCACTCCAGGGAAGTCGCACTCCCGAATGCTCAACGAGGAAACCCGGACGACCCGACTTCAGAGTATCGTCTGACGATTACTGTCGAGCGAGACGGGAAATTGTCCGTCGCCGGAAATCATGTCTCCGAAGAAACCGTGATGGAACGAATCAGGGAACTGCAGGCCTCTGCCACAGCTGCGGCTTCAAGTGGCCAGAAATCAGCTCGACCAGAAGTTCGTATTCGCTCCGACCGCGACGCGCAGTACGCGGAGATTCGCAAACTGGTTGAACAATGCGCGGCGAGCGGAATTCAGAGTATCCGCTTCGCCGTCGCCAACCAGTCGAAATAACATTGTCCCGGTAGAACGCAGCAAAACCGCCCTGCCAATTAAGGGGCGGGCTTATGCGGAACGCCGGGGAGTTGGGGCACGGTGACCAATCAATGCATGACACGCAGAGAGGTCAACATTCAATAGGCACTACGCTGCGCGTCGGTCCTGAGATTTCGTGCTGTCTGCAGTCGCAGTCCGAGTAATTCGAATCGTTGCCTGCGGCGTAGACTGTGACTTTCCAGCCGGGCCTAATCGGAAGCTAAGGGCCGCAATTAATCCGCAGACGGCAATGGCTCCGAAACAGCCCAGAATTGCCGTTTGATCGTCCGTAAAAATGCTCAGAAGAATCATGACGCGTTCCGCCTCGTTCAAAACCGGCTTTTGATTTCCGCACTACCAAATCGGCAAATCCTGCTCATTAAGTTTCGACCATTCGCGGCTGTGCACTTCAGAAAGCCACTTCCGCCCGCAAAGTCTTCTCATCCCTGCCGCGCCAGTTCAGCAGATTTTCCGAACACGAAAACTGGGCAATTTGATGCTCCCCAACATCTGCTCAGTAAAAACCCGAGCCGCAAGGTAATCCAGGAAAGCCCTGACGGTCGCGGCGAAACTGCCGAATCAAACTGACTCTGTCTATTGAATCGAACAGGAGTGTCGTTTCATGAACGACGATGTTCTCGATACGGGCGGTTGCAAAGTCAGTATGGTGTGCAGGGAGTTTGTTATGAGAAGACCAATGAGCAAAATGCCACTGGCAGCCTTAGGCCTTCTTGCCGTTTTGTTTGTGATCACTCTCAATGGCTGCGCTGATCAGAAGAAGCAGGCCAGGGGGCTCGTGCAGTCTGCGCTCAAACATCGCGACGCACAGCGACATGCGGAAGCAATTCAGCTCCTGAATCGCTCCATCGCGCTCGACCCTGCGCTGAGCGAAGCATGGTATCTGCGCGGACTTAGCCATGCGGCTTTGAAGCACGAAAAAGACTCCATCGCGGATCTCACGGCCGCTGTTAAGTTAAAGCCCGAATGGAATGAAGCCTGGCTGGCCCTGGGCGTGGCTCAGGATTCTTCGGGCGAAACCGCCCTGGCTGTGAAGTCATACACAGAAGCAATCCGCCAGGGAATCCGAACTTCTGCCGCCTGGTTCGATCGAGCCAACGCCTACTCAAAACTGGGTGAAACGCAGAAGTCATTGGATGATCTCAGGACTGTCCTGCGAATGGATCCCGATCATATCCGGGCTCGAATGATGCATGCTCAGGCCATCGCAGAGTCACAGCCAGATGAAGCGATTACAGATCTGACCCACGTTATTGGTATTGATCGTGAAAACTCTGAAGCATGGCTGCAGCGAGGTCTCTGCTGGGAGAGAAATGCAGATTCCGATCGAGCCCTCGCGGATCTGAATGTAGCCTGTCGATTGACTTCTGCTGACTATCGTCCGTGGCTGGAGCGTGGTCGAGTGCTCATGAAACTTGGCCGCGTTGAAGATGCCATCAGCGACCTTTCTCGAGCTGTCCAGTACGGCACCAAAGACGCCAACTGCCCGTACGAACTAGGACGCGCCTTTTCGGCTGTCGGAAATGATACGGGAGCAGAAACCAACTTCGCTCAAGCTCTGTCCCTTGATCCAAAACATTCTGACTCGCTGCTGGCTCGAGCAGAATTACGAACTCGCCGCGGTGACCATGATCAGGCTCTTGCTGACCTGCATCAGATTTCCAGCTCGTCCACAAAGTCTGAGGCCCCAAAAGCTGGCAACAACGGAGAACCGGATCAAAAACGAATCCAGCGTATTACCCTCGAGAAAGCGCGAGCAC
The DNA here is from genome assembly GCA_044378235.1 of Planctomycetaceae bacterium. Taxonomy (GTDB): domain Bacteria; phylum Planctomycetota; class Planctomycetia; order Planctomycetales; family Planctomycetaceae; genus SXXK01. The sequence continues at coordinate 6,522 of JBILXT010000004.1, read as the reverse complement.
TTCTTGGTGTTGGCCAATCAGAGGAGGCTCTCAAAGAAGTCTCGGCAATTCTGGAGAACGCTCCGAAAAACAAAGAAGCTCTGCAACTTCGCGCAGAGATTTACGTGTCTCAGGGTAAACCGGAAGAAGCTTTAGCGGATTACGATTCGCTGATGTCCCTTCGAACTGCGTCAGAACAAGATTTGCTCGCTCGTGCACAACTGCACATCGCCGCACATCGCTGGGAGAGAGCGATGCTGGATGTTTCCGAAGTTCTGACCAGCCATCCGAATTCTCTGGAGGCTTTGCAGACACGAGCGAAAATCTATGGTCAACAGGCAGAATACTCACTGGCGATCACGGACCTGACGGCGGCCCTGCAGCTGAATCCCGATTCCGCAGTACTGTTGCGCCAGCGTGCGGACATGTTTGATCAGCTTGGTGAAACCGACGCAGCATCGGCGGACCTGCAGCATCTTGCCGATCTGCAGCCGAACGACGAAACGCTGGTGAAAGACCTTGTGGTTCGACTGCGAAAACATCAGCAGATTCCGGAGGCTGTCAGTTTGCTGGATCGGATTGCCCAAAACTCTCCCACAGCAATGTCCGCAGCACTTGTCCTGTTACGAAGTGAACTGCAGATGGATCAGGGCAACTTTGAGGGGGCTCGGTCTGGCCTGGAAATGCTGACTGCGGCTGACGCGTCATCAACAGCCGCCGCAGTACTGCGTGCCAAAATTGCAGCAGCTGAAAAGGATGATGAACGAGTCATTGAATCTCTCAGTCAAATCTCCGATGAACAATTAACAACCGAAATTCGCTGGCTGCGAGCGACAGCCATGTCACGTCTCGGAAAATTGAATGCGGCAGAAACGGAGCTATCAGCACTGCTGGAAGCCGAACCGGAAAACGTCGCCGCGATTCAGGCCCGAGCTCGCGTTTATGAAGATCTTCGTGACTGGATGAATGCAATTGGAGATGCGTCGGCAGTTCTGGAACTTGATGCAACAAACGCAGAAGCACGTCGTCTGCGCGGAGTCGCTCAGTTTCATCTCGGGCACTATCAGGATGCTGTCGATGACCTCGACAGTGACGCGGTACGAGCGGTGGATACCGCTTCGCTGCGCTGGATGAGAAGTCGTTGCTTCGTCGAACTGGATCAAAAATTCCGCGCTCGTGAAGAACTGAATGGGCTGATTGAAACGGAACCCGCTCACAAACAGGCTCGCCTGATGCGAGCAACCCTGGCCGAGCAACAGGGAGAATTCGACGTTGCGATTGAAGATATGTCGGTACTGCTGGAACAGACGCCTGAAAACTCCGACCTCCTGATCCGCCGCGGCTTGCTGCGACATCGCGAAGGACTCTATGAAAAAGCTGTTGAAGATTTTTCGAACGTTCTGAAGGTCAAGCCCGAGTCCAGCGAAGCATTGTATCGCCGTGGCCTCGCTCGCCATCAGTTGCAGCAGGACGAGGACGCGATCTCGGACCTGGATGAGGCCCTGAGGCTGGACGAGAAACATGCGGACGCATGGTACGTGAAGGGCAACATTAATGCCGCCCAGGGCAAAGCGTCCGAGGCCCTTGACTGCTATCAGCATGCCGTGGATCTGGAACCGACACACGCCGCAGCCTGGTACAATCGCGGGAATTTGATGTTCAACGAGAATGAAATGGAGAAGGCCGTCGAGTCGTGGACGAAGGCTCTCGAATTTCAGCCGAATCTTTTCCGTGCGTATAACAACCGGGCGGCTGCTCAGGCCAAGCTTGGCAAATTCGAAGAAGCCATCGCGGATTATGAGCGGGCCGTGGAACTCAGCCCCGGTTTTGCCCGTGCCTGGGACAACTATGCGTGGTTGCTGGCGACAAACCCGGATCCGGCAATTCGCGACACGACGCGGGCGGTCTTTATGGCGAAGAAAGCTGTCGAGCTGACTGGCGAGAAAGACTGGTCCTGCCTCAGTACTCTGGCGGCCGCTTATGCGGAAGCTGGCGACATGGATCAGGCCGCCACATGGGCTCAGAAATCTCAGGATGTCGCACCGGAGGAGCAGCGAGATGAGATTGAACAGCTTGTAAAGACTTATCAAAGTCGCCGATTAACTCGTCGCACCACATCGACAGCGGTTCGAAACAACGCAAGTCAGAAACAGTAGGAACCCTGACTCCAGCGACGTCCACTACAGCGAATAGGGATCTGCGAAAGCGGCGAAGGCTCCAAGTCCTCCGTCGACTTCCAGATCCGTGGCCGTAATAAACGCAGCGTCGGCGCTGGCGAGCCAGAGGACGGCGGCAGCTATTTCTTCCGGCTGGCCGATACGTCCCAGAGGATGTCGATTAGCGACCTGTGCTTCTCCACCCTGCTCGGCCAGCGTTGCGCGGACCATTGGTGTGTTGATGCAACCCGGTGAGACCGAAACGACGCGGATGCCTTCCCGAGCGTACTCAACGCCCCACTGTCGAGTTTGATGCAGATTCGCAGCCTTGATCGGACCATACGCCGGAACCTGCCGCGCTGTGCGGTGAGCCTGCCCGCTGGCCATATTCACGATCACTCCACTCCGCTGTTTGCGCATGACTGGAATAGTGTGCTTCGCCAATAATGTGTACCCCGTCAGATTCACGGCGACCATGCGATCCCAAAGTTCCTGAGGCATCTCATGGACCGGAACGTAGGACGCTTTTGGTTGAATTGCGGCGTTGTTGACGAGCACATCAATCGTCCCATGTGATTCGACCGTGAAGGCGACCGCATTGCGACAGTCGTCTTCATTCGACGTATCGCCGTAAACAAATCCAATGCCGTCCGGCAACTCTGCTGCGGCCTCGTCGTTAACGTCCATGCAGACAACGCTCGCGCCCGATTTGAGCCAGGCTTCGCAGATCGCTCGACCTATCCCCATCGCTCCGCCGCTGACCAGAATGACTCGGCCGGTGTTGTCGTAGAGAACTCGTCCTGCTGGTCGTTGCGCGGTCATGTTTCTGAGACCCTTCAAATTTCGCCATTGGGATCTTTTTCGCATCCCTGCACTTATCACTCAGAAGACATATCTATCGCTGCCGCTTGCGTTCGATATGTCGGAGAAAAGCACTCGCATCCAGGCTTGAGCCTGTCACCTTGCGAATCATTTCCTCCGCTGGCATACGATGACCCGTTTGGTGCACGTGACTTCTTAGCCACGCCAGCAGATGCTGAAACTCTCCACCATCCAGATCGCCCGTCAGCCCATGCGCTGCCTGATAAGCATCCGTCAACTGCGCGGCGTAGAGACTTCCAATCGTGTAAGACGGAAAGTAACCAAACATGCCAGCAGCCCAGTGCGAATCCTGAAGCACTCCTTCGCGATCATTCTCAGGCACAATTCCCAACAGAGTTCGACAACGCTCGTTCCACGCCGCAGGCAAATCGGACACACAGAGATCGCCTGAAATCAGTGCCAACTCCAGTTCGTAACGCAACAGAATATGCAGATGATAGGAGACTTCGTCGGAGTTCACTCGGACAGACTCCTGTCGCACGGCATTCACGACGCGGAAGAATGTTTCGCCCGTCAGGCCGTCCGTTGCGTCCGGGAAAATGGCTTCGATGGTCGGAAACCAACGATCCCAGAACGCTCGACTTCGCCCCACATGATTTTCCCAGAGCCGTGATTGCGATTCATGCAATCCCATGCTGGGCGCCTCTCCCAGAAATGAATCGCGATCGGTCGGCATGAATCCCTGATCATAAAGACCATGGCCACCTTCATGCAGCGCAGTGAGCACAGCGCTGGGAAGATCGGACTCGCGAAGGCGAACCGTCAGACGCACATCGTGAATGCCCATTTGCGATGTAAACGGATGTGTCGACCGGTCCATTCGTCCGCGCTCGAAATCGAAACCAATCGCGGTGAGAATCCGACGGCAGAGATCCCACTGACCGGATTCGGCAAATACTCTTCCGTCTAAAAGACTGTGATCTTTCGCCGTTTCAGCGGACCATTTTTCGACCAATGGAACAAGCTTGAGTTTAAGGTCAGCCAATACAGGTTCCAGTCGCGAACGGCTCATGCCGGGTTCGTGTTCTTCCAGCATCGCATCATACGGGTCGCCGCCTCGAGACAACGTGACGGCTCGTTCCCGAACCAGAGTCAGCAGCTTTTCAAACGAAGGCGCGAACAGAGAAAAATCGGCCTGTGCGTACGCATCTTCCCATGCTCCCAGCGAGCGAGATTTGGCTTTGGCAAGATCTCGCACAAGTTCTTCGGGAAGCGACAAGGCCTGTCGCCGAAGTCGACGAATCAAGGCCAGCTCGCGAGCCCAACGCTCATCGCCGTGTCGCTGCTGAGCAACTTCTTCGACCAGATCACCGAGACTGTCGGCGGTTAACATCGAATGACGAATGCCCTCCAGAGTCGCCAGCTGCTCACCGCGTTGAATCCGTCCCATCGACGGCATTTTGGTCTCTTCATCCCAGCCCATTAGACCGATCGTCTGATCCAGATGTAACAACTCCGAGATTCTCGCCCGCAGTGTCTGCTCGGCGCCTTCCGTGCGCACCGGAGTTCGGCGCGGCATCTTGAGCTCTCGCGGAGGACGAGCGATCAAGACCGCGGCCAGCCCACCATGTTGTGCGACGTTCACAACCTGCTTCTGGGAGACTCGACAGAGTATTCCCAGTCCATTCTCCGTCGAAGCGAATCCCATAACGGAATAGAACGGCTCTTCAAAGACGGTGCCGTTCGGCCCGACAATCGGGAACTCATGAACCGGCAGGCGAGCCACCGACTGCAACACCCATGACTGTTCCGGATGATCAAAAAACGTTGCCGCGTCGTCGATAAGGCGATCCCATTCGGCTTGCTCTGTAGCGGCTCCCAGCGTAACGCCTTTTCCGCCGTAGCCGCGATTTGGCTTCATTACCAGACGTTCACGATTCTTCTTCGCAAAGTCCAGCAGGTGTCCTTCCTTCCCGTGTGGAAGAGTGGTGCGACGATCGCCGATAATACGAGTCCACAGAACATGCCGTCGAAACAGGCGTCTTTCTTCAGCCGTGAATAATCGCGATGCGATCGATTCATCGGTCATCAATTCCCAGCAACTCTTATGGTCGAAATCTCCGACCATCGACGAGACAACTCGGTTCTGCCGAAACAGCAAACGCATGGCTTCCAGAGGCTTACCGATCTCCTGCTCCAGAGCCACCAGATCTCGCATTTCGTAGTCGCGATACGCTACGTCGATCTGGACATCTTCGTAGTAAACCTCTTCGCCCTCAACTCGCAGTTCACGAGGGTCCGCATGAACAATTGTTAATCCATGAAGTTCTGAAAGATGTTGTCTCAGAGTGGACTGTTCGTTGGGACCATCCTGAGCATACTTCGGCTCAACGAGGCACAAACGGCAGCTGTTGCGACCAATCGCGCGAGCATGATCAATCAGTACCTGCAGGAACAGCTCGCGTTGATCACGAGGTAACTCGATATCCAGTTCCGGATCCTGCGCCAAAAGCGTCGGCACAACATCGTGCATGACCAGCTGCTCGGCCAGTGGCGCGTAATGAATGCCGCCGACGCCGGAGAGATTGGGTTCCAGAAACAGCAACGATTCCTGCCAGCCTGCCGAGGTGAAATCGCAGACTGCGTCCAGTCGACCGTAGATCGGGTTATGTTGCTGATGTTGAGGAGTCCAGGTATCTCGCAGCCAGTGTTCTTCCTCCGGCGTAATGGCCAGGATCCGACGAACCTGTTCATCCTTCAAATAGAGGTCAGGCAGTCGCTTTAAGGCTTCTGACAGCTTCAGGCAAACATGATCGACGTAGCTGAGTTGTTCCGGCATCGCCAACAGCGGACGCAGCATGATGCGAACAGGTTCTTCGACACCATCACGTTCGTAGCAGACCGCATTCGCCATCGCATCGGTCCGCAGCCGTTCCGAAATACGAGCCAACGCACCATCCCCGACCCGCTGCGCCGCCTTGCGCACGCGATTGTCGAGAGTCGATCCAAACAAACCTACAGATTCGGCAGGACTTAGCATGCTACTTCTTCACACTCGCCAGTTCGAGCATGAAGTTTTGCAGGCGAGCCGCCATTTCGTTGCCGTTGGGGGCGAGACCGGCCATGATCATTGCGTTGGCGTGCAGCTGCTGACCGCAGTCCTGAATGAAGCGATGGTTGTCTGAGTTCGATGCGAGCTCAGCCAGTCGTTTCACCAGTGAAGCGTTCGGATTCAACTCCAGAATCATCTTCTGCATTTCAAAGTCCGGCGTATTCATCCGAAGGACTTTCTGCAGCGTGGTGCTCATAGAACCTTGTGCGTTCACGAGACAGCAGGCTGATTCAGTCAGTCGTTCCGAACGACGGACTTCCTGAACCTGATCGCCGAGAGCTTCTTTGATAAGGCTTAGAACGGTGTCGAAGTTTTCCGGAACGCTTTGAGCAGCCTTTTCGGCTTCCGCTTTTTCTTCTTCAGACTTCGCCGGATCATCAGCCTTTGGTGGCAGCTTGAGATCGGCCGAGTCGACAGAGACGATTTCCTTCTTGTCGAATTCACGCAGATGCG
>JBILXT010000165.1:0-14946 GCA_044378235.1 Planctomycetaceae bacterium | reverse complement strand
GCCTGTTCATCTGCCTCCTTAACATCGCGCAGCTGCACCTGAACCTGGATCCGTTGTTCAAGCGGAATCAGTCGGGACAAAGTTCTGGACGAGAATCCTTCATCACGAAGAGAGTCAGCAAACTCTGCGAGATAAGGGTCTTCCTGTTCCTCGCGAATGTCCGCAACAATCGTCAGCGTGACAACAGGTCGCTTTTCGAAGTCCAGCCTTGCACCATCTCGAACTGAAACAACACCGGTATCCGGATGAACCTGAAAAAGTGTCGTTCGAGATCGATTCGAGAAGCGAAAATGGTTGAGTTCCGGATAAAGCTCGGCCAGCGCGCCAACTTCCGTCCCTGCCGGGCTGTTCTCTTCGATCGAAAATACCAGCGTCGGAAGCTCTACCGGAGTCTGTCCCCAGGTACGGTCGCTGACCGCCAACAACAGGGATGTGGCAAGCCACAGGACCCTGGTCCGGAGAGAAGAGATCTCTGCAGTATTTTGTTTTACCGACATTATTTTTAAAAGCTGGGAAGCAGTTCACGAACTTTTTGTCTCTTGAACTGCTGAATAAAAGCTCAGTGAAAGTATTCAACCTGCATAAAGTTAGCCCGCATTTGTTGCCCTGTCGGAACAGCTTGTTGCGTAACGTCATCATGCCAGGGGTGGGTATTAACCTGTGCGGGCTGTAGCGATTGAAACGAAGAGTTGTTTGATTTGAGTTCAGCCTGCAGAGCCGTTCAAATCATACCAGGCCGCGAATCAGTCGGGAGCATTACGTCCGCCATAAAGAGAGCGCCGTCCACTATGCGCGAAGAAACTCCCTGACCGAACCCATGAGCCTGTGCGATCGAAACGGAAGCGACCGAAGAAAGATTCGTCTGCGCAGTGATTGCCAGCCCATGATCATGGACGATCCTGAAAGATTTGCACGGATGCCTTTGCCCAGTCTTCACATTTCGGCGATGCGACTTCGCTCAACTCCACTTCTGTGGACGCTGATGCTGGTGAGCAGTCTTGCTGGCTGCCGGTCGACGTTCCGTGAAATGCCTCGTACGACTCGCTTTGGATTTCCGGCTTCACAGCTTGCTGGAAAGGCGGCAACCGAGAACAAACTCAGCCGCGAATCCGCAGAAGAGAATTCGGACCTTTCCGATTCATCACCGGAAATCAGTCGACACGATTCCGAGTTTGACAGCCCCCAAAGTACGTTCCCGCCAGCCGCCGACATTCAAATGCCGGACTCGCGACCAGAACCCGCAGATCCTGAATCCGTAGAGTTCGAACCTGAACCTCTGTCAGAGGACGAAGTCGTCAAAGCATTTCGTCATTCCGGAGGAAAACTGAAGCCTAACGAGACAGGGGCCATCGTCGAGATCGATCTTTCGTTCAGCACTATCACCGATCCACTGCTACAGACAATAGGGATCTTTCCGGAAGTTCGAGAACTCGATCTGACCGGCACTGAAATCCAAGATTCCTCAATGGGCTGTTTGCTCAGCCTTACAAAGCTGCGAGCTCTTAAGCTCAAGGGAACAAAGATTACAGACGAGGGCCTGCGTTCACTGGCCGGCGCGTCGGAACTCATTCTGCTTGATGCCTCTAACACAGAGATCACCGACGAAGGTCTGGCAGGTGCTGATCGCTGGGAAAAACTGCGATACCTTTCGTTAAACAACACGAAGATCACAGACGCAGGATTGATTCATCTACAGACTTTGAAAGAACTTAAGGGACTGAGCGTTATCAACACTGGAGTCACCGAAGACGGCGTACGCCAGCTGAAAGAAAAGGTGCCGAACTGCCTGATCGTCGCTCAGACAGGACGAGAACTCAGCCGAATAAAGACGTTCGATAAAATGCCGCGACTGGCGGAATCGACCCCTCTGAATTCAGCGACGGTTGGAGTTGCCTCACACGATCAATTGTCGCAGGTGATTCGACTGGCGGCTGATCAACCGCATCTTGCGGTTCATCTTTCCAAAATCTACGCGTCGCGCGATCAATGGGAAGAGGCCGTGCAGATCCTGGAAGTGGCGACCACAGCAAATCCCTCAGATCCAAATATCCACTACGCATTGGGTCAGGCGCTGGCTCGCTGCGGACGACCTGAAGAAGCATTGCCGCACTTTGAACAGGCCGTCGATGAAGCCACGGCGAAATATCAGGTGGCGATGATTGTTTACGAAAACTCTCTCCGAAGTTGCGAACAACTCTTCGACGAAGCGGTCAGCGCAGTTCCTTCCTTTGCGGCCGCAGAATCCAGACGAACAGAGATCCAGCGCGAGATCGCTCAGTTGAATCGTCAGCGAGGAATCCCGGAACCAATCTCCGATGCTCCCGCCGACAACGTCGCACCGGAAGTCATCCCCGCACCTGTTCGCAGCGCGTCGTTCCATAACCTGCGATTCGATAAGTGAGCCGACTGGCGCTAGGCAGGGGTGTTGACCTGTGATGCACACACCAGCACCGGCGGCTAGCGCCGTTCCGCTCACAAGAGTCTACGCAACAACCTCTTCGCCATCTGCAATCTCACGAAAGTCCGGCACGAGTCCTCGGCGCTTCGCATCCTGATCGCGGATGACGACTTTGATCATGTGCACGATCATCAGGATCCCGGCCAGCGCGCACAGAATCAGCAGCGGTGCTTCGTATCGCAGAAAGCCTTCCCGGTCGCGAGAGAAGAATACACCGTCGGCAACAATTCTGCCGCCTTCACCTGCGTGAAACGTGGCAATCGCATTGTTGCAGAAGTGGAAGGCCATGGCCGGAAACAAGCTGCGACTGTAGATCGCCAGCAGCCCCAGAATGAGCCCCAGCAAAGCCGCATTGAAGGCCTGCTGTGGAATCATATGGATGATACCAAACATCATGCTGGAGATTCCAACCGCAATCGCCAGACGACCACCTCGCGCCAGACCACTCAGAATAAATCCGCGAAACGCCAGCTCTTCGCAAATCGCAGGAGTCACAGCAAATACGAGCAGAAGCAGCCACGTCGGCTTATCTCCGGTCTTCATGAGGCTCATGACCTGTCGAGCTGACTCCGGGAGTTCCGGAAAGACCTGATGTTCAACCAGAAACTGACTGAGTTCAACACTCAGCGGATGAGCAACAAACGCGAGACCAACACCCAGCGCCATGGCGGTGAGAGATGGCATTCGCAGACGAAATGTGGCTCGCAAACTTGTTGTAAGCAGCACGCCCATGAAAACTGCCGGGCAGGCGATCATCGTTAACTGCTGAATCACGATCAGTCGCATCATCAACAGGCCGGGATCTCCACTGGTGAGATCCGGCTTCATGTAAGTCATCGCGACAAACTGCAGCATCAGTATCATGATGAAGCAGAATCCCGCTTCAGGGAGAGCAGGGACCGCATCTTTTGTTCGCAGAAGCTGTCGGAACCACATCCGGATATCAAACTTTTCGGCTTCACGGAACAACACGTCTTCACTGTTATAAAGCTCGATTGCCCACCATAGCGCCAGCATGCTGTAGCCGATGCTTGAAATCAAAACTGGCACCGCATACACAACCAGATTGCCGGAGCTCGCCGAATTCAGCAGCAACCCCTTCAGCAACAGTGCGACATTGACGACGGGAATCACACTGTATAGCGGAGTCATCTCAACGGCGGGCGACAGACAGAACATCGTCAGTCCCATCACGACCATCAGCAATGGTGTCAGATAGTATTGACCTTCTTTTGTTGATCTCGCAAAAGTCGCCAGAGCCAGACACAACGCACTGAAGAGTGCAGACAAAGGCAGCAGCAGAATCACCAGCCAGGCCAACGGTGCAAGGCCCGGGAAATCCAGACTGACTCGATTGGCCATCCCGTCACTCATGACCGCTGACATCTGTTGCCCGGTCAGTCCCATACTCAACAGATTCAGCAACGCTGTCGCGGTACTAAACAGCATGATCGTGGCAAACTTGCCAAGCACCAGCTCAACTCGCTTCGCTGGGCTAATCAACAAGGTCTCCATCGTACCGCGTTCTTTTTCGCCGGCTCCGAGGTCGATCGCCGGATAAAACGCTCCGGTCAACGCCATGATCACCAGCAAAGCCGGGAACATTTTGCTCCATACACTTGCTGCGACCTGTTCTTCTCGAGCCACTTCGATCCAGGCGAGTCGTGCCGGGTGCTGGAGTTCTTTCGGCAAACCGGCCTGTTCAAAGCTGAATTTCCTGACAGCATCTTCCCACGAATGCAGAGCCTTCTGGACTCGTCCGAATGCCACCATCGACTTATCGTCCGCGCTGTTGCGGACAACAAGTACAGGCGGGACTCGAGTGGCAACTGTCTTCACGTCAGCATCGGCCATCGCTGATGAGGACGTCTGAATTTCCCGCTGCATGGCTTCCATCGCAGCTCGATAACCCTTCGGAATGATCACCAGGACCTGAAATCCGCTGGTTCCGAATTGCTGGCTGATATCATCCTGAGCAGCCGTCAGCCTCGCTTCTGTCGATGCGGCTTCCGCCTTTTCGTCTGCAGAAGATGTTGCCGAAATGGTGTTCGACTCAGGCGATTCAGCACTTTGCGGCTGTGGAGTGGCCGTTGACTCTGTCAACTCATCAGCCGCTGGACGAAGCCCATGTAGTCGTTCGATCTTTTCTGCCAGTTGATGAGCAACCGTCAGTAGTTCTTCATCCGTTTTCTCGCCCCGTCGAGGTCTTCGAGGCGACTTTTCTTCATCGCCAGCGGCCGCCGTTCGTTCCGCAAGCACTCGTAGTTTGGAGGTCTCTTCTTCACCGTCCTCGAACCATTCTTTGCTGATGCCGGCTTCATCAAGCAATGCAGGGGACGTTGGTAAATCATCCGCATTCAGTACAACAACCACGCGCGGCTGTTCGCTGAAGGTGAGCATCATTTCGACGATGCCCAGCCCCAGCATGGGGTACAGCAGCACCGGCAGAATGGTAATCATAAACAGCGTACGTCGATCTCGAAGCTGATCTCGCACTTCGCGGAGAAAGACAAGTCTGATGTTTTTCCAGCTCATCAAAATCCTCAGGCTTCCGAGTTTGTCCCGGAGTTACGAACCTCTTCTTCACGACGCTGTATCAGGTCAAAGAACAATTCTTCAACATCAGGCTGCTGGTATTTGTCGGCCAGCTCTGGAAGCGTTCCTTCCGCCAGAATCTTTCCTCGATGAATAATCCCGATGCGGTTACAGAGCTTCTCCACTTCACGCATAATGTGAGTCGAAAAGATGATGCATTTGCCCTGATCACGCAGCGAAGACACAGCCTGCAGCACGGCCCGCGCGACAAGAACGTCGAGCCCCGATGTTGGTTCATCAAAGATGATGACCGGCGGATCGTGAACAATCGTGCGCGCGATCGAAACCTTCTGTTTCATCCCGGTCGACATCTTGCCACCTAACCGATCGCGGATGTCATTCATCTGCAGGACGTTGAAGATCTCAGTGATCCGCGCCTGCAGTTTTTCTTCCGGGATTCCGTAGAGTCGACCGTAGTACTCCACCATTTCCCAGGCCGTCATGCGATCATAAATGCCCGTATTGCAGGACATGAATCCAATGCGGGAGCGAACCCCTTCTGGATTGCGAACGACGTTGATTCCGTCCACCTCGGCAAGACCTCGAGTCGGTCGCAGAACAGTGCTCAGAATTCGCAGGCAAGTCGTCTTTCCAGCTCCGTTGGGACCCAGCAGTCCGTAGATTTCTCCAGGACGCACTTCAAACGACACATTGTCCAGCGCGCGGAAAACTCCGCTTCTGGGGTCGTCGAATTCTTTGAAGAGTCCCTGAACTCGGATCATTCGTGGCTCACAGACAAAAACGAGGCCATCAGAAATCTGACGACAAACGCATCACCGCACTCTGAACCTACCACACGTATCTGATGCAGGTTTGAAACAGTCACTGTTGCGTTCGATCTTTAAGTCGTCAGAATCGGAACAATCGATCCGAACAGTCCTGATCGTCGCGGCACACTGCTGAGTCGTCTCGCCGATAAACCATCCGGAGCAAACCCGATGAACGCAGGCATTTCGAAATTGGCGTTCATGAATGCGATACACATTCTGAAGCTGGCGCTGACCGTTGCGATCGTTTTTGCGGTGCTCGGCCGGATCAGAGCCAGTTTCGTCGACAATCAACATGTTTCGCCATTGATGCAGTCCGTGGCCATTGGTGGTCTGGCCTTTGTCGCCACAATCGCCCTCGCGATTCGCGACCTTCAGAAGCTAAGTACTCAGAAGGGCCTCGTGCGTCAGCATCTTGAAAACAGACCTGACATGGATGAACGCACATTTTCCGCCGCGTATGAGGTGATGAGTACGCAATTGGCAGTCTTCGTGCGTGCAGCAGTCGTGGAATTCTTTATGGTACCGGTCGAAAAAATTCGCCCTGACGACAGCCTTGGGCACGATTACCAATTCCAGAGAGTAATGCCGGATTTTCAAGTATTCGTCGTATCTCGAGTGCTTCGCGAGTATCATCTGAGCCCCGCCGTTTATCGATTCGACTCCCGAAATCTCGCCAACTTCACCGACCTCGTTAACGAGGTCGGGCGTATCATTTCGAATTGCCAATAACATGCCCGCATCAAGATCTTCCTTTTTCCGTGCTGCATTGTTTTCGCCACTGTTCCTTTTCAGCGGTTCGATAATGATGGCTGGAGAGCCGCCGACCATCGATCGATTGTTTCCGCCGGGTGGCCAGCGAGGAACTTCCTTCGAAGTCAAGCTGACGGGTAAAGCAGGAGACGGAGAAGTCAAACTGCACTCCGAAGCGGACAGCATCACCTGGGCGCTCGGAGAAAAACGCGACACGGCCACAGTAACCATTGCTCCGACGGCTCGCGGTGGGGTTCACTGGCTTCGCTACAGCAATCCATCCGGTGCCACAGAGCTCAAGCCGTTCGTCGTTGGGCTGATTCCGGAGGTCACCGAGACGGAACCAAACAACAAAATCGCAGAAGCTCAACAGGCTGCTCTGCCGGCCGTAACGATCAATGCAGTCTTTGAGAAGGCGAGAGATGTTGATTCGTTCGCTGTGCAGTTAACAAAAGGGCAGACATTGGTTGCCGCGTTCCTTGGCAACGACATACTCAACTCTCCAATGGACGCAGTGCTTCAGATTTCCAATGCTCGCGGGACGGTGCTGGCTCAAAACAATGACGACACCAGTCTCGATCCGCGTTTAACTTTCACAGCACCATCTGATGGAATCTGGTATGTAAGAGCCTTTGCGTTTCCTTCGGCGCCAAACAGCAACATCGCATTTGCCGGCGGTGCAGACTACGTGTATCGGCTGACTCTGACGACTCAACCTGTTGTGGAGCATACGACCCCGCTCGTGAAACCGCCTGGTGACGGTGAAGTCACTCTGAACCTACATGGCTGGAACATCGCAGCTCCCACAGCAGCATTGCCTGCAGGATCCAGCACGCTGGATGTTGGCCTGGCACTTCCATACTCGGTGCCAGCATCTGACTTGCCGGTGGTTGTTGAATCGCAGTTGCCTGCCGAGCGAACACTCACATTGCCCGTTGCCGTCAGCGGTATGATTACTCCGGAAGGGACCGACACTTATCTGATCAACGCCACGAAATCTCAACAACTGAGCTTTTCCGTTCAGGCGCGAAGATACGGGTCACAACTGGACCCGGTGCTTTCTATTCAGGATAAAGACGGCAAGCCGCTTACAGAAGCTGATGATATCAACGGTGAAAACCCGGACGCTGAACTGAGTTTCAACATTCCTGCTGACGGTCAGTATCGCATCGTCGTAAGTGATCGATATCAGCATGTCAGCGAGCGATTCTTTTATGTGCTGCGATGCGAAGAAGCGAAGCCCTCTTTTGATGTCGAGTTAAAGACTACTGCATTCACGGTGCCTGCCGACAAACCGTTGGAGATTCCTCTGACGATCGCTCGCCGCAATGGCTTTGCCGAACCGATCGATTTCAAAATCGAAGGACTGCCGGAAGGATTGACGGCAGAGTGCCCTCGATCTGAGAAAGACGGCGATTCGTCCAAGGCTGTGACCATCAAGATCTCCGGCACCGCCAAAGTGTCGTTCTCAGGTGGGATCAAAATCATCGCTGAATCCGTCGACACCAAAGTGCCGAAGCCTGCGTCGCTGTCATTGGCCGATCGAACCATCGTCAGCCAGCTTTGGCTGACTGCTGTCGCACCGGAAGCACCGGCAGCGGATCCAGCGGCACCGGCTGCGCAATGATGCTTAGTGGTTGATTGGCTGGTTGACCATATGGGACATAATAGGTCGTATAAGTCGTATAGGACCTATGGCTTTTTTGCCCGATCAACCAGCGTCCATCATTCCCGTTAACTGCCGAGCAGCAAGAATCGCATGGTGCAATCGTGACTTGACCGTGCCCAGCGGCAAATCAAGAGCGGCCGCGATCTCCGGTTGAGTCATGTCATCGACAAATCGCATCAACAGGATTTCTCGATGAGCATCGGATAACGAAGCCAGCGACTGCTCCATATCACCGCGGTCAGAACTCGACGAAGCCTGTGGTTCAGCAATCAGCGGCAAATGGTCATCTCCACCACTGGAGCGTTGTCGTTTCTTTCGAGCCGCAATCGAAAAATTTCGAACGGCCGGATACAGAAACGTAGTCAGCGCGGCAGTCAGTTCAAAGCCGAGGAACTTACGAGCGAAATAGCCGAACGTTTCCTGCAGCACATCCAACGCATCGTCGTGGTGTCCGGTAAATCGCAGGGCCAGCCGCATGGTCCAGTCACGATGACGGAAATACAGAACCTCAAAGGCCCCCGCATCGCCCGCGTTGACAGCAGCGACCAGCTCTTGATCGGTTCGATTGTCGATCGGTGCCGGTGCCATAAACAGTTGTGTTCCTGATTCCTGCAGCCAGCGCCTGCCGTCACACGACGTGCGGCAGGCGATGTGAACGGAGTACGTTAGCGGCATTCGTTTTCAGCGGGAAATCATTGGAAAAACCTGTTCCCAGAAATCTTGTGGGATTCTTTGAACCAATCTGAGAGGTCACTCACTTAACTCATCGTGGATCACGACCGATCGGGTAGTGGACCTTGCTAAAGGTCCTCCTCTGTTGGGATCTTCGCAAGATCCACTACCTCCACCCCCGTTTTTTATCTTGACAGAGCACTAGACCCGCCAAACGGCTTTCGGAAGATTAACCATGTCACCATATTCCCGGGCGTTAATCATGAAGATTTTCACGCTGGCCATGGCCAGTTTGGCGATTTGCGGTTGTGGTCAGGCGGCTCCGGAAAGTCACGCAAGCTCGGCAATGTCAACGGCAGCGCATCTTCAGAACGAAGGCTTTGCGTCAATCGATGACTCCAAGGTTGCCGAAGAAGCAGCCCCACAAATCAAGATGCCGCAGCACATCATTCGGGAAGGTGAACTGCGATTTGAAACGGCGGACCGAGCAAAAACGCGGCAGGAGATCCTGGCGTTCGTAGACACTCACAAGGGTTATCTTTCCGACGACAGCGAACACCGAAGTTCGCACCAGATGGATCAGCATGTGGAACAGTTGATGGTGATTCGAGTTCCCCCGGCGAATTTCGCAGGCCTGCTGGAAGACGTGTCACGAGGCGTTCAGAGATTTGATATTCGCAACATTCAGGCGATCGATGTGACGGAGCAATTCGTCGACACCGAAGCTCGACTGCGTGCTCGCAAAGAGACCGAGAATCGTTATCGGGAACTTCTGAAACAAGCCAATACCGTTGAAGATGTTCTAAAGATTGAACAACAAATCGACAAGCTTCGCACTGAGATTGAATCCACGGAAGGTCACCTGCGACTGCTGCAGGATCGAGAAAGTTTCAGCACTCTGCGAATCACTTTCTATGAACCTCGAGCAGCAACAACTGACTTTTCTCACCGGTTTTTTGGTAACCTCGCCGCTGGCTGGCGGGGCCTTGTTGAAATCGTGTTGGCATTGGCTGCCATTTGGCCACTGCTGTTGATCGGATGCCTGATTACATTTGTTCTCAGAAAACGAATCATCCGTGAGTCACTACAGGCCGCCGCAAGAACCTGAAGAATGGCAAACGAACTTCGCAAATCAATCCTGAAAACCGGGATGTTCCAGTCATGTTGAATCCTGAAGAACTTGATGATCTTCCTGAACTTCCCTCAGGGCTGGCGTCGGAACTGAAGAACCGATACGGACCCGTTCCAGAAACTCCCGAGGCGATTGATCGAGCAATTCTTGCGGATGCTCGACGGCATCTCCGTCAGACAATTCCTGTGAGAGCCAGGTCGAACTGGAGATGGCGATTCGCCTTCATCGGCTCTTCTGTGGCGGCCGCCTGTATGCTGTTGTTTGCGTTGAATCGTCAGGAACCTCAACGACCAGCAAGCGTCACACGAGATCTTGATGGGAACGGACGAGTCGACATTCTAGATGCTTTCGCAATCGCCCGAGAAATCCAAAGCGGACGAAATCAACCAGGCTTCGACATCAACGGAGACGGACGCCTGACTCAGGCTGACGTGGATGAGATTGCTCAACGAGCTGTCACGCTTTAGTACATGAACCATCTAACAGGACCAACACCATGTCCTCAGACTCATCACTCTATCAATCATGTCAGTCACGCCCATTCCAGATTCCACTCTGCTGGGCGTTGCTGATCGCTTTTGATCTGTGCCTGATGGCCTTCGCAATGGCTAAGGAGCCACAGCAAGGCTCAGCCAATGTCCCTGTGCAAACCGATGAAGTCTCGATCCCCGGCCCGGCGGATGCATCAAAGGACTCCATTCGCTTCGAAGCGATCGATGTCTTCCTGGATTCCGGCGACCTGCCGTTAGCGGCCTGGCAACTGGAACTTCGCAGCCTCACACAGGATGTCGAGATTGTGGGGATCGAGGGCGGCGAACATCCAGCGTTTAAAGAACCGCCGTACTACGACCCTCGTGCAATGAACAACAACCGAGTCATCCTCGGGGCGTTTAACACCGGTTCTGATAATCAGCTTCCCAGCGGTCGCAGTCGAGTCGCCCGAGTCCATGTGCAGATTACCGGACCAGGCGAACGCTTGTGGCATACCGAGCTGACAACCTCAGCATCGTCGGATGGAAGAAACATCCCCGCAGAGCTTTCGATTGCCAAAGCCCAGGGCTGAAGCACTTTGTCTCTCAAATTCCGATCTCAAATTTCAAATTTGAAATCTCAAATACTAAGCAGCAAATTCAGGAAATCAGGAGTTAACACGAGATGAATACCCCACGGTCTTTATGGAACGCGACTGGCGTTCTTTTGTTTTCCATGGCCTGTCTGATTCAGGCGGGCTGCGGCAGCGCGGAAACGGAAAACGCACCAGCAGCGTCGGCCCCCGCCAGTGGTGACGCCCGTCATTATTCGGAAAGCAAAATGGAAGCTTTCTCTGCTTCTACAGCAGCAGACGAAATGCCCGCGCCAATTGCTGAACATGCAATACAATCCGGCGCTCAGCCAGCACCGGGAAAGGATCCGATCGCCCGAGTCACATTTGATCTTATGCCGGGCGAAGAACTGTGGGTGATTGCAAAAGGTTTCACACCCGCGGCTCCGCCTGCAGAAGACCGACCCGGATGCGGTTGCCTGATGGCAAAATTGCCTGACGTCGAAAAAGAAGTACCCGTACCACTGAAGCGTACATCCGTCACCGGAAATATCGACGGTTACATCGCCTCAGTCGACGTGACTCAGCAGTTCCACAACCCATACAGTTCAAAGATCGAAGCCGTCTACGTCTTTCCTCTACCTGAAAATGCTGCGGTCAACGAATTTGTGATGACAGTCGGTGAACGAAAAATCCGCGGCATCATTCGTGAACGAGAACAAGCCGAGAAGATCTACAACGAAGCTCGATCGCAAGGCCATGTCGCATCGCTGTTGACAGAAGAACGCCCCAACATCTTTACTCAGAAGGTGGCAAACATTGAACCGGGCAAACAGATCGACATCAATATCCGCTACTTCAATACTCTGCGATACGACGACGGGGCCTATGAGTTTGTCTTTCCAATGGTCGTCGGACCTCGCTACAACCCACCGGCGACAACAGACGGAATCGGCTCCGTTGCTCGCGGTGCTCACAATGCAAGCGGCCAGAACACGGAAGTGCAGTACCTGGCTCCCAACGAACGATCAGGACACGATGTCTCCGTAAGCCTCAACATCAAGGCGGGCGTCAACATTGAGAATGTCCGCTGCGTGAATCATTCGGTCGACATCAAGGAAAGTTCCGAAAGCGAACGACAGATTACTTTGTCTCCTTCGGACTCCATCCCGAACAAAGATTTTGTGCTGAGATATAAAGTCGCGGGTGATCAGATCAAGACCGCCATGATGACTCACAAGGATGATCATGGACAGTACTTTACGATGATGCTTTATCCGCCGGCGGAACTGAAGCAAGTTCAGCGAAGCCCGATGGAAATGGTGTTCGTGCTGGACTGCTCCGGAAGCATGAAAGGTCAACCACTCGATCAGGCCCGCGCGGCAGTGACGCATGCGTTGCAAAAGCTGACTCCGCGAGACACGTTCCAGATCATTGATTTCAGCAATACCGCCTCACAACTTGGCCCGGCGCCTATCAATGCAACGCCCGAGAACCTCCGAAACGGACTCGCCTATCTTGCATCATTAAACGGCAGCGGCGGCACAGAAATGATCGAAGGCCTGAAAGCTGCACTCGACTTTCCTCATGATGAAGGCCGCTATCGAGTCGTCTCGTTCATGACCGACGGCTACATCGGCAAGGATGCCGACATTCTGCACGCTGTCGCTCAGAAGACCGGCGACTCACGCATCTTCAGTTTCGGAGTTGGTCAATCTCCCAACCGTTATCTGATGGATCGCATGGCTCTTCTGGGACGAGGCGCTGTGGCTTATCTGAGTCTAAATGATGATCCGGTCCAGATCATGGAACAGTTCCACGAAAGTATCAGCCACCCCGCGATGACGGATTTGAGCATCAACTGGGGCAGCATGAACGTCACTGATGTGTATCCGCAAATTGTTCCCGATCTGATCGTGGGCCGTCCGGTTGTTCTCACCGGTCGATTCACCGGAGAGCCTGGCACCGTGACCGTTAATGGTCGCACCGGCATGCAGCCCGTGTCGTATTCAGTGGCTTTGGACGCTCGCGACGCGAACAAGGAACACAAAGGTATCGGAGCCGTCTGGGCTCGGCTGAAGATCGCCGACCTGATGGCTCAAATTTCACGAACACCAGATCAAGCCGAACAAATTCAGCAGTCCGTTCTCAGGACAGCTCTGGATTATAGCTTGATGAGCTCTCTCACGGCTTTCGTCGCCGTTGATTCGATGACGAAGACCGAAGGAGCCTTCGGGACAACCGTCGCGGTGCCCGTTCCTGTGCCCGAAGGAGTTCGCTACGACACTGCGGTTGAGAACTGAGATATTGCCTGTCTGACTGGAAGAAACAGAATCCCGTCGACGGAGCGACGGGCGTACCGTACACCCGTCGCTCCGTCCAATCGCGTGGACTTAATCTCGATTTGCCACAATGGCGCTTGTCCAGAGGTGTCAAAAATCTGGCATTGCAACGAGATTCATCGGGACAACTAACGTTCTGATTTCGCCTCGTAGAGGCGGCAGCAGGTAGCCCCAGGCTTTAGCCGGCTTTAGCCTGGGGAAGACGTTTGAAACTGAACGTTAAGCCGTGAAACGGCGACAGCTATGTGCTGATATCGTAAAAAAAACATCGCTGTCGCCGTTTCACGGCTGATGGATCGTGTTTTCGCTTCCCACCCCAGACTGAAGCCTGGGGCTAAATGCTGCCGCAGCTACGCTGCGAAACACAGCCCGAAACAACGGACCAAAGCTTGCGTAGTCCCAGGCGATGATCAACACGGAATTCCCTTTAGTCCACGCCATTGGTCGCTCCGCCGACGGGACTTACTCCGCGACCTCAGCAATCAACTCTTGATCTTGCTCTTCGGTAACTGCCCAGCTCGCTGCCCCGCCACCGCATTGACTTCCTGCATCTGCCCCCAGCGATAGAGCATAAACCCGAGAACAACTCCACAAGCAGCCGAAGAAAGAACGGCTGCCGGACTGTGAGTAAATGTTGAATTCTCAGCGGCCGCCTGAGTTGTCAGAACAAGACCAACCGTACTGATCACGAAACCGATCGCATCGGAAATGATTTCTCGTAGGTTGATACTTCCCTTGAACAGCACGACCAATTTCCCCAGCACCAGTTGCAGAGCAAAGCTGACGACTCCGGCAGACATGAGTCCAAACGCCAGCCAGTGAAACGATGAAAAATTCAGTGACTCGGCCAGTTTGTAAATCGGCCCGAGAACTCCTTCTGCGGCTTTCTTCGCTGACTCATTCTGATCAATCTTCTCCGCCAGCTCACCAACTTTGGCTTCGACCTCCGCCTCCAGTTCCTTCGCTTTCTCGGCAACATCAGGTTTCTTTTCATCGCTGCCGGCAGTTGTGTCAGACTCTGTGGTTTCCGTCGGAGTCGTCTCTGCTGCACTCGGAACCAGTTCCGTCGCTGCCGGTGCCGGCGTTGCTTCTTCCTGGCATACGCCTGCTGCCGGAATCAGACAAACCACAGCCATCAATGACAACGTAAATTTCTTCATCAGCCTGCTTTCCAACACAATGAGTAAAACCTTTCCGCGATCCCCTTGCACCCAGAAAAGCGTGCAAGGGACACGATTCGCTGCAGTCCGCGAAATATTGGACCGTTCTTTTGCAACGCCCGTCAATCGGCAGAAGAAGTCTTCGCCACCGACTTTATGTCGGTGGTTTTCAGGCTTTTGCACTACCGAAATCGTTCCTGAGAATGACTATTGAAATAGTGCAGAAGCCCTATCGCGTGGATTCAGTGAGCGGAATGGCACTAGTGGAGCGTCAAGTTTTAATTTTGGGGTAGACGGACTTGAGTTTGCAACGCGCATCATCGATCCGCATTTGCCAGTCGACTCCTCGCTGTTTT
>JBILXT010000164.1:0-14977 GCA_044378235.1 Planctomycetaceae bacterium | reverse complement strand
CACAAAACTTCACTTGCCAGCCGCTTCGTAGATCTCGGCCAGCTGCACAGCGATGATTTCCAACTGTTTCAGATACTCTTCTTCTGACACACTGCTTTTCTGTTCTTGCAGCTGCTTCAATTGAGCTTCCAGAGCGTCACGCTTTTCACGTTGTTCGGCAGTCAGACGGCGTTCCTCATCACTGCGAACAAAGTGCCAGCGAGCAGCAATGCGGCCATCGATGAGTTCTGGATTCTCAGCGTTCTCCGCAATGCGATCGCCGACATACAGCTCTGAGCGAACGCCTTTGCCGTCACCGTTGTCGTCAATCAGCGAATGTTCCGTCGCGAGCCGTCCTTCAGTTTTGTAGAACTCTGCCGTGCGTCGCGAAGCAAACAGCCACGCCTCCAGAAGCGATGTTTGGCCATCTCGATTGATGTCTGCCTCCAGAGTGCTGATGGCTATCGACATCGCATCGCCAAATCGGCTGTACTGGATCTGGTTTCCGTCCTTTGTCGCGGTAACAACGATTCGATCTGGTCCGGACAACGTATTAATGAACGGTGCTGAGCAGGATGAACAGACCACCGTGGCCACTGGACGCTGCAGCTTCTGGCATGTGGAAGCCAATTGCTCGGCTGTGATGTCCGGGCCATGCAGATTCCAGCTAGCTGTGCGACCGTCGAAAGTGCCATGTCCCAGAAAGACAATCCAGAGCGGTTCCGACGACTTCGAACGACTCAGCCCCTCAATCGCCTGTTCCAATTTGGCGGCATCGGTTTCTTCTGGTTCAGAGGCCTGAGCAGACACTGGTTCTGATGCGCCGGCAGGTTTCACGGGCGCGGAAGGCACTGAATGATTTTTCCCAATCACCGTGCAAGTAATCCCCGCACGCTGAGCCGCCTCTTCCCAACGTTCCGCCCACGTCTTGAATTTCGTTGCATACTCTTCTGTCCCGGGTGCACCGATGACAAGAATCAGCTGCTGCGACGATTCCGGCACAGAGGTTTCCGAGGGAGACTCTGCCGGTGCCGGTGCCGGCGACGCATCCTGAGCCAAAACGCACGACGAAAAAGAAACGCCGCAACTCAATGTCAGCAGCCCCGCCATTCTCATCAAGTGAAGGCCAACGAGGCTGCTCAAAATCCTTGCAGTTCGCAATCCGTTCATGGCAAACCTCTTCGGCGGCGCAGAGTCCAATCGGTCCCGATGCAGGCCATGGCCGCAAGGAAAACCCACCACGAATGCCAGATCGGCCATGACCAGACTTCCACCAAAGGAGCACTGCTCTGCGGAAGCCTGTCGACAAAATCATCCAGCTCATCCAGTTCCAGAGTTCGGCCACCCGTCGCTTTGGCCACCGCTTCCAGAAAGGTACGATCAACCTGCACCGACTTGAGTTCCTTCTGATCCGGCTGACTGGCCCAGCCGGTGGAAGCAACGAGCGGTTCGGTTTCCCCGTCATCGCTTAGCACAGCTGTGACCGTTGCTTTCCAGGCACCCGGTTGAGCAGCCGAGACACTCACTTCGAACATCCCGGAATCCTTGTCCGAGGGTTCGCCGGTCAGCTCAAAATTCTGTCCCTCCGGCCCGGTGACAACAAATTTCACATCGGCATTTTCGCGAGCCTCAAAGTCTGAGCCGCGAACAAATGCCGTAAGTTTCACGCTGCCTGTCCCAAGCGATGGTTCTTCACGCACTTCCAGATCCATTCGCTTTGGAACATCCGCCACCAGCCAGCGAATCATCTGCCGACTGGCTCGTGCATGATCACCAAGATCTTCTTCGGGCTGCTCACCAGGAGCAACCACGCCGCCGGAATCCAGATCCGTCGTGGTGGTTCCGAGCCCATGCAGTTTCCGCAACCCTTCATGCAATCGCCAACGCCAGAGATCGCCGACGCAGAGAGCGGCCGTACGCCCCTTGCCAAAACGTTGCACAACCAAAGCTGGCCAATGATTGTCCTGTTCATCCGTTACTTCCGCCATGATGACGGCTCCGGGCCGGACGAATGCCGCTGAGTTCAATGTTCTGAATGGCGGCATTGATTGCAGCCGTTCTTCTTCTGCGGTCTCTTCCGGCCGAAGACGAATCCACGGCTGCAGCCAGCCGTCGCGAGTCAGGCTCAAGCGGACTTCACTGGCTGGAGCTTCCATCTCACGACTCAAATCGATCGGCAACATTTCGCCGATGGGTGTGCGATCATAATCTCCCTGGCGAAACGATTCCTGGCCGCCCATCATCAACAGTCCACCGCCGCGTCGAGACACATAGTCGTAGATTAACTGCATCTGGTCGGCCATAAAGAAGTCCGCTTCAACGTCGTCCAGTATGATGGCATCGTACTGAAACAGCTCTTCGGCCTTCTGAGGAAATCCTCCCTGCAGTTCTTCATCGTCTTTGGTGTTCAGTCGAACGAGGACCGGTTCGTCATACTCTTCAGCGACTTCTGCATCACCATCTTTGAAGCCTCGAAACAGCGAATTCGATCGCTCCCCGGCATTCCCTCGAAAATCGAACTTCGCTTCCTTCTTCGCGATGCGAATCAACGCCACCATTTGCAACTGCGGATCCGTCTCGACCGCACGTCTCAGAAACTTGAACTCCCAATTCGGTCGACCGGAGACGTACAGAATTCGTCGCGGCATCGTTCCTCGTTCAACTGCGATCAACTGTTCGTTGTTCACAGTCGTTGCTTCAGAGGTTATCTCCGCGCCGGTCTCATCTTTCAGCACGGCCTTCAAACGATAGAACACGGTCCCGGCTTCCGTAGGCCGATGGCGAAACTTGAGCGGAGAAGCATCGCCGATGGTATGTGTCAAGGTTTCCAGTGGTGTACCAGCAGCGTCCATCAGGGTGACAGCCACTTGTCCGGACGAGATATTCATCGTCGTCGGTTGAACCTGAATCGTCACGGGCGCATCGTCGAAGGCCGTCTGAGTAATGGAATAAGTGCCGACAGCCACATCGGGACGGGTTTTATCCTCCGGTGGCAAAACTGGAAAAACCGGCGGCATGCCTTTGAGCGAGTCCATGGACTGCGTGGTATCCGTCGCAATTCCATCGGTCAGCAGCAGCACGGCCGCAAGCGGTTGCCCTTCGTAACGCTGCTTGATCTGAGAGAGCGCAGTGTTCAGGCTGGATGCATTGCCGTTGAATTCAATCGGATCAAAATGAGGCACCTGCTGCAGGCGATCTGCGACAGTGTAGCGACGCAGCTCGAAGTCCTGTTCGAGCCGATTCAGCCAACCGACAGGATCCGACTTTTCTCCGTTCTTCAACGCTTCAGCAAACAGATCCGCGCGAGTCACATCGGTTGAATTGGCCTGGACCAGATGACTGCGGCTGTTGTCGGCCAGCACGGCCACAACGTTGGCACCGGATCGCGGACGAGAACTGCTCCAGAGCGGATTCATCAGGCAGACCGCCAGCAGCAGCCAACCAACGATTCGCAGGATCGGCCCAAGCGGCATCAAAGTCAGATGGCGGCGATTCAACCACAGAGCCAGCAGTACGCCCAGAACGGAGACCGCGATCGTGGGCACGATCCAGCTTCGATCACCGATCACCAGGCTTGCAAGCAGTGGCACAACCATGAGCACAAATCAGGCAAAAGCAACACGGGTTGAGTTCCGGAGCATTGCAGGCAATCCGGACAAACGACTGAATTGACAACGAACTGTGCCCTGGTCCGTCGCCAAAGTAAACTCAATCAGCCCCCGATCGACAAAAGATTGCTCGCCTCAGCGAAGATTCGGGACCGCTACCATTCTTTTATCTCGCGGAAATCGGTCCAAGCCGTAGCTGCCGGGCGAGGTCATCAAACATGGCTTCGAGCACGAGTCGTACCGGCGAATTGCCCTCGATCTGATGAGCGGCCGAGATGACTCGGTCCAGCAATGGAGCCAGCATATCGACGCCATTGCGAACGCCGAATCGTTTGAGCAACGGGTCTGAAAAATCGCCTGAGGTCAGTCTTCGCAAACGACCATTCAAAACCTCGGCAACAAACCGCAACAGCCATTGTCCGTTGCGACGCTGTTCGTCGGTTCCGGATGAGATTCGTTCCAGTTCATCAGTAACCTGTTTGGAAACTTCGACAGGCTTCATGTTCTCGAGCTGATCGAGCTGCTGACTAATCAGCTGCCGAAGTTGTCGCAGATCCGGATTCAACAACTGAGCAGCCAGTGTAATGCTGCCCTCGGCCATGGCGGCGATCGTGGCGGCTTCTTCAGAATTCTCGACCATCTCTTCGCTAAGCAGGATGTCTTTCACATCCGTCTCGGCCAAAGGAAAAAATCGCACGACCTGACATCGCGATCGAATCGTGGGCAACAATGAATCGGGATTATCGCAGACCAGAAGAATCAACGCCTGAGCCGGCGGTTCTTCCAGAGTTTTCAGCAGCGAGTTCGCTCCTTCGGCATTCATCCGATGCGCATCGTTGATGATGGCGACTCGCCGATCAGACGCTTGTGGCGACATCGACAGCTCAAAGCATAAACCTTCACGGCCTCGCTTGTCGCTGTCCCCCGCAATCAGCTCGATAGGAATCACCGACTTACCAGCCGGAAGGCCGATTTCAATATAGTCGGGCCAGGTGCCTGCAATAAAACTGCGACACGCACGGCATTCGCCACAGGCATCGATTTCGTCCGGCTTACGCTCGCGGCAAAACATCGACTGAGCCAGCAGCCGAGCAAACTTTCGTTTGCCAATGCCATCCGATCCGGCCAGAACATACGCATGCGACAACCGCCCGCGCTGCACAGAACGTTCGAACAACGCTCGCTGTTCCTGATGACCTTTTAATGCGTCCCACGCAGATGTCACAGCTTAACCTGTTTCCTATGTTGATTGCCAAGTCGTAGTGCCGACTTCAGTCGGCATTTGAGTTAGCTCGACTGTCAAAAGTCGACCCCTTAGGCAGTTAACGCCGATTTGGAAGCTGGTTTCCAAACTCTTCACCACTCAGGCAAGCTGAGTGGCGTCAACATTCTCGTGCTCTGTCAAGATAAAGAACAGGGGTAGAGGTAGTGGATCTTGCTAAAGATCCTAACACAGCAGGACCTTTAGCAAGGTCCACTACCCCTAAATTGAAGCTTGACAAAGCACTAGATTGGTGAAAGTCGAGTTAGTGTACTGCATCGTTGGCTGAAGCCAACGCTACAAGTTGAATCCCATAGGCAGAGCGACGGGACTCCTCCGCTTATCGCCCCTTCAGGAACTCCAGCACGTCGGCCATTTGTTCCACGGTGACGTCGCGTTCGATTCCTTCGGGCATCAAAGACTTGTTCGTTGTCTTCAATTCTTCGATGTCACTACGAGCAATCGTCTGCTCACGACCTTCGGGTTGGCGAAGTGTGACGGAGTCTGTCGATTCTGCAATCATCAGGCCGTTCAAGAGTCGACCATCCGTTGTCACAACGACGTATTCGGTAAACTGCGGGTCAACACGGCGGTTCGGATCCAGAACGTCGTACAACAGAGCATCTCTGGCACGGGCTCGAGTATCGCTGATGTCAGGCCCAACATTATGGCCGACTGTTCCAATGCGATGACATTTGCTGCAGGTCTTTTCGAAAATGGCGGCTCCGCGAGCCACATCGCCCTTTAGTTCCAGAGCTTTTGCGTACTGTTCCGCCACCGCTTTTCGATTGGCCGAAACCGTGCCGCCGAACAACGCAATCGCTGTGGTGCGAATGGTTTCGTCCGGATGCTGAAGCAGAATCAATCGCTGATCAATGGAAACCGCCGACGAAGAAATCGTACCGGCCGCCATCGTCTTCAGAAGTTCTGTAACAGACTCTTTGCGGATCAGCAGCAGGTCGAGCGCGGCCGAGCGAGACTGAGGATTCAATTGCTCCCAGTGAGCCAGCACGATGGCAGACAGTTCTGGTCGACCACTGCGACGAGCCGCATCGATGGCCGCTCGCTGACATCCGGATGATTCGCCCGGCTTCAAGAGTGCTTCCAGAGCTGTCGTCAGGGCTTCTGGCGGAAGATGAGACATCAGGCCCATGGCGGCGATACGATCGACGTCGCTGAGAGATTTATTCACAGCCGTTTCCGAGGCCAGCTTCACGACCTTTTCAATCGGCGAGACAGAATCCTTCAACGCGGCCGGAGGTGTCTGCAGAAACGCAGCCAGGCTCTTTGGGATTTCCGCGTTCTGACAGCGAGGCAATCCGTCGGCAAGGCCAATGACAATCGCCGTCTGCCACCACAAACCCGATTCCGGACTTTCACCGACAACAGCAGCGAGCTTCTTCAATTGCTCGACATCGCCTCGCACTGCCACGTTCAAGGCCAGCTGGCGAAGAAAGTCCGTGCGAGTTGCGGCGTTCGCAGCATCCTTTCGAGAGTGATAAACAATCGCTGAAGCAAGATCCGCCGCACGATTCGGTGCGGCCATCAACAAAGCTCGCTGAAGCCAAACGTCGTCGATGTTTTGAGCCGCAAAGTCTTGCATTGAGGTGATTTCGGAATTCGTCCAGTCATAAGCCAGAATCGCCTGCATGCGAGTTTCACCATTTGGATTTCCCAACTGACGAGCAACGCTGGCCTGCAGATCCTTGTTGCCGGAATACTCCATGCGGATCAGCTTCACGGCATCTCGGTTCAATGTTCCGATCGGCCCACCATCGATTGTCATCGAAGTTGCCGCCTGCAGATCTTCCGCGTTCAAAAGACCAAGTCCATACAATGCCCAAAGAGAATGGAGTGGAGCCCTGTGGAACAAAGACCCGCCCGTAAGCACAGAAGCATTCCTTACATTCGCCCGCAGCGGCTTTTCAGCATCCAGTCGTTTACCTTCCATCAGCAACCTTTGAGCCAGCATTCTTCGCCAGCCATTCTTATCGCCCAGCATCGTCACCAGATCTTCAGTCGTCGTCGGAGTAACAAACGGTTTCACGTCGGAAACTTTCTCCGGAACGATTCGCCAGATGCGGCCTTTGTCTTCGCCGGCTCGCCAGTCCATCTTTGCCGCCACGTCGTCCGGTACGAA
The DNA here is from genome assembly GCA_044378235.1 of Planctomycetaceae bacterium. Lineage (GTDB taxonomy): Bacteria > Planctomycetota > Planctomycetia > Planctomycetales > Planctomycetaceae > SXXK01. Next base: position 7,989 of record JBILXT010000164.1, on the reverse strand, counting down.
CTTCGGATGCTCGACCCACAAGCGATACATGTCCGCCAGATACAATGCACCGTCGGGGCCTGTTGCCAGACTCGCTGGGCGAAACCAAGTGTCAGTCGATGCAAGAAAATCCGCGTTTTCGCGGGCTCGGCGAGAAGTCACCGTGCCGCCCAGCGGTTCGATGATGTTCCTGGTTACCAGATGCCCGACAGGTTCACAGACGAAGACGCTATAGTCGGACTCGGGACCAAACAATCCGCCGCGATAGGCGGTCACTCCGCAGGCTGACGTATGCGTTCCCGCGTGCGACAGCCAATTGCTCTTCATCGGCACGATGGGATACACGCGAGTCTTCTCGCCGGCCGGCCCGACATCGGTATGCCCGACACTCACTCCCGCAAACGGATTCTGCTGCACCTCGGCCAGCGACAGAACATCCGTCATGATCGGATTGCGGTTTGAACTAAAATAGCGATGCCCGAAGTTATCAATCGTGTTGCCGAACTGACCGGCTCCGGAGATCGCTTCGAACTTCATCGTGTCAGGATGAAATCGAAAATCGACACGAGGAATCTCAACTGGTTCAGCCGTTTCAAACCCCGGTCGAGTGCAACGAACTTTGCCGTGGCCGTAAGTCAAATAAATCCAGTTGTCGAAACCATAACGTGGACACCCGATCTGCATTTGTGGATGAGCCGGTGTAAATCCATCGAACCAGACTTCTCGCACATCCGCGACGTTATCACCATTGGTATCGGCCAGATACATAATCTGAGTTTCCGTGCAGGCCAGCACGCCTTCTCGGAATGCCATCAGGCTGTGGCAAAACTTCAGATGCGGTGCGTAGACCGTTCGCTTATCCATCCGGCCATCGGCATCGGTGTCTTCCAGCAACACGACCTGTGATAACGCTTTCGCCTCGGGATCCTTCGGCCCGACCGGATAGTCACCGTACTCAACTACGAACATCCGTCCTTTGTGATCAAAGTCAATCGCCACCGGATCCATCACAAGCGGTTCGCACGCGACGAGTTCGATTTTGAATCCGGGCTCAATCTGAAAGCACTTGAAGGATTCCTCCGGAGACTTTGGAGGATCCGTCGGCTGATCAATCCAATGACGTCCGCCACGTTGCTGTTCAATCGAATTCACAAGATCCGGGCGAGGTGCGTCCTGAAACAGCAGACCTACTAGAAACAGAATCGACAACGATGACATCGGCAAGGCAGACATGGAGAGGCTCCAGAGGCAGGTTGCGGCAGTACGCGGTGGAATGGCAGGATAACTTGCAAAGGATGGCAGGAGAAACGAATGCCCTTTCAGCCAAGTTCAATGATCGCCGTTTGCTGGCGATTGGCGGGGAGTAGCCATGTCCAGCTTGTGTGACAGCAGGTGGCTCCAACTGACGATTGACAGGCCGCAACCCGCCCCGTGAAAGCAAACTGTTTCCCCAAAAATGCAGCTCAAGCCTTGCCTGACGGTGTTTTTGATTCAATAATGAATCGATTCGTTTTTGAATTAGTTCATTTTTGAATCGCTGCTCAACGCGAGAAATGTCATGCAGAACATCACTGGCAACCCTGTGGATGGAGACGATTTCTTCGGCCGCGAGGATGAGCTTCTGCTGCTCAAGCAGGATATTGAGGCCGGCAATCACATTCTCTTGCTGGGGCCTCGGCGAGTTGGGAAGTCATCTCTGATTGCGGAATTGTCGCGGCGGCTGGCCGCGGAGAATTGGATTTCCGTCAGAGTCGATGTGCAACACACGACCGATGAAGGGGCATTTCTCCATGAGATTCAGGAGGCCGTCAAAAAGACCGGGATCAAGCTTCCGCTCCTCGCTCAGGCGACTTCGGCGATTCAGAGATTCCTCACGGCAGCTCGCGGAGCAAAAATTACGGTTGCCGGTTCTGGAGTTGAGTTGAAAGATGGTCCAGCGGAATGGGAGTCGGCTGCTGGTTCACTGAAGTCGCTGATTGCAACACTGCCAGAAGACAATCGTAGAGTTCTGATCGCGATCGATGAACTGCCGATCTTTCTGACGAAACTGCTCGAAGCCCCCGACGGACCTACGCGGGTTCGGTCCATTCTTGACTGGCTGCGAAGTGTTCGGCAGATGACGGGACGACGAATGCCGTGGATCTTGTGTGGCTCCATTGGACTCGATTCATTCGTGGCGAAGCACGGACTGGAAGGCTCGATCAACGAGTTGCTCCCCATGCCAATCGATGCGATCACACCGATGCAGGCCGCTGCATTGCTGAAGCGTCTTGGTGAACGCCCAGCTCATGCCTGTCCGATTTCGAATGATGTTGCAAATCTGATGATTCAAAAGGTCGGCTGGCTGGCACCGTATTATCTGCAACTCTTGTTTCATGCCCTGAAGAGTCGTCCCGCCTCATCTCGAACCGCCTCGTTTCCATCTGAGAAAGACGTTGATGACGCCTATCTCGCATTGCTGAGTCCACATCATCGAGTTCACTTCGGCCATTGGGATTCGCGTTTGGGCGACTTGCTCGATGGAAACGAAGAAGCTGCGGCAAAGCTGATTCTGGCTCATCTCTCCGGCTATCCGGGCGGGAGAACTCTGGAACAACTGCGATCAGTTCTTGCACAGGCGAGTCCTCAGGCAGATGCGGGCAAGCTCGATAAACAGTTGCGGAGCGTGCTTGAATTCCTGGAACGAGACGGATACCTCGGACGAATCAGCGATCGCTGGGCCTTTCGCTCATTCCTCCTGCGAGACTATTGGCATCGGAGATTCGGAGCATGACGGAATTTTCTTCACCTTCAAATCGCTCAAAGATTCGAATCTTCAATCCGCATCGACTCAAGGCCCAGGACCTGGAAGAGTCGTTCATTGCGCGGCAGGAATTGTTTCAGTCGATTCTGAGTGACCTGGCGTCCGGAAAAGAGACCAGTCCGCCTCAGCACCATCTTGTTATTGGTCAGCGTGGCATGGGCAAGACCACTCTGTTGCTGCGACTGGCACTTGAACTCACTCGTGAACCGCAATGTCAGCGACTGCTGCCACTGAGTTTTCCGGAGGAGCAATATATCGAAGTTGATCGACTGTCAAAATTCTGGCTCAATGCCCTGGATGCAATGGCAGACACTCTGGAACAAGAAGGCAGGACTGAGTCTGTCTCGGAGATCGATCATGAAGTGAAACGGCTTTCGGCCATCAAGGCCGATGAAACAACGTATCACGAAGCCTGCCGAGAAGCATTCACCAATGCATGGACCAGATTAGGGCGGCGTCCTGTTTTGTTTATCGACAACTTTAATCTTCTCCTGAGTCGCTTACGAAATGATGACTATTCTTTGCGGGGCTACTTTTCGTCACCAGGTGCGCCAGTGCTGGTGGCGGCTTCGGCGGTTTATCCCGAAGAGATGGCAGATTATGGGGCGGCGTTTTATGATGGCTTCAAGCCCCATTATCTACATCCGCTCACCCTGGATGAAGTCAGAGACGTTTTGATTCGTCTTGCACGTGCCGTTCAAAAACCTGCTCTGGTCGATCGGATTTATAGCGAGCTGCCTCGATTGGCGGCTCTGCGGGATCTAACCGGTGGAAATCCTCGCACTGCCGTGATGTTGTTTGAGTTATTCGCAGATGGTTTCTCGGAAGATGCTTTTGAAGATCTCGATGCTCTCCTGGATCTTGTGACTCCGCTTTACCAGTCACGCATGGATCAACTCTCCGACCTTGCCCAGACAATTGTTGGGACGCTGGCTCGCAACTGGAGCCCGATGAGTAAGGCTGAGATCGTGAGTCATGCACGGCTGGTGGACAGCAGTGTACCGGCTCAACTGGGCCGACTCAGAGAGATTGGACTCGTCGAAGAAACTCCTCTGTTCCCCAGCAAGAAGACGGGTTATCAAATCGCGGAACGATTTTTCAACATCTGGTATGTTATGCGGTTCGCGAGTCGTCGCCAGCGAGCCAGTCTGGCCTGCTTGACTCGCTTCCTGCAGAAATTCCATACGCCGGCTGACAGCGCGGTACTTGAGATTGATCCTGACAATGATTCACCGAGCCGCGATCTTGCCTTCCTTCTGAGGGATATTCGCCGCGAACCTGCCGCCGCACGGGAAGTGCTGAGCCAACTCACTCAGACGGACGAGTGGCGAGATACGAAGGCTTTGCATGAAGCATTATTCCACGCCTACGACAACAACTGGGAATTGGTCTGTGCAGCATTGCAGCAGGCCTGGGACATCATTGGCGGTCAGCTTCCTCCTAATACTCGTGATGACTGGTTCCGGGCATCGGCCGTTCTATTGCATCTGGGATCCGGCGAACGGTTTGTCGAGTTTTTAAGCAAGTCCGGGGCAGAGGTGTCGATGCTGCCATTGTTTGCGGCTATTCAGGCGCATTCCCTGGGAGACAAACGCCATTTGTTGAATCGGCCGGTTGAAGCTCGACCGGTAGCCGAGCAGATCTTTGACCGAATTGAACACTATCGCCAGCAGCTACCGGCCTGCTGATCGCCAGGAAAACCGGTTCCGGCAAGCTCTGAAAATCCCCTGAGTTTCGTGTTCGGATCCATGTTTGGGGCTGTCATATCGCAAAAATCTGACTAAGCTTTAGATCCCGCCTCATACCTGATTCACCCTCTGAGTCCACAAGCTTGCCGGAGTTTCCGATGATGCCGAGCAACTCCTTCTCTTGCCATCATCCACGAATCGCGCGTCGTCATGCTGTCCAGGCGGGAAGTATTGGACTGCTGGGTCTTGGCATGAATCATATGGCCGGGCTGCAGGCCATGGCGGCCGGATCGCAACCGGCTTCACAGCCATTCCGCGCATGCATTTACATTTTTCTTTCGGGCGGTTTGTCGCAGCACGACAGTTTTGATCCCAAGCCAAATGCTCCGGCAGAGATTCGTGGTGAGTTCCAGCCGATCGCAACTCAGACTCCCGGACTTCAGATCTGTGAACATCTTCCGGGCCTGGCACTCCGAAGTAATCTGTGGTCCGTCTGCCGCACGTTGTCACATACCACGAATGATCATTCGGCCGGTCATCATATGATGCTGACGGGACGCAGTGATTTGCCGCAGGGATTTAATCCCAGCCTGCCACGTCCTCTGGACTGGCCCAGTATTGCCGCCGTCGCCGGTGGCGTCACCACTGCACGTAACAATCTTCCGACGGCAGCCGTGCTGCCTGAACAGTTGGTCCACTATTCCGGACGTATACTTCCTGGGCAGTTCGCAGGCATCATGGGAGCCAATCGGAATCCCTGGTTCATTGAAGCGTCGCCATTCCATGCGACATCCTATGGTGCGTTTCCATCGCATCGATTCGATCATCAGGATCGAGGCGATAAGGATGCTCGAATCTTCGAAGCTCCAAGCCTCAATCTTGCTCACGGGATGACTCGACCACAACTGGATAAGCGAGTCTCCCTGCTGGGACAGCTCGAACGTCAATGCGGTGTGCTGGAAGCCGGAGCCAGCACTACAGAGTTCGATCGTTATCGACAAGGAGCGATCTCGCTGCTGGTCGATCCGAAGGTTCGTGAGTCTCTGGATGTGACTCGTGCCGACGACGCTGTTCAGGATCGTTACGGGAAGAATTCGTTTGGCTGGTCATTGTTGATGGCACGTCGACTCGTCGAAGCCGGAGTGAATCTGGTTCAGGTCAATTTGGGCAACGATGAAACCTGGGACACTCACGGCAATGCCTTTCCACATCTGCGGGATAACCTCTTCCCGCCAACCGATCGAGCTCTCAGCGCGCTGCTGGATGATTTGCATGAGTCGGGCCTGCTGGAGAATACTCTGGTGGTGATGGCTGGTGAGTTCGGCCGAACGCCGAAGGTTTCATTGCTGCCAAGTCACTACAAAACGGCTGGGCGAGATCACTGGGGCAATGTTCAGTCGATTTTCCTTGCCGGTGGTGGCGTTCAGGGCGGACGAATTGTCGGCGCAACGGACTCGATTGGTGCCTATCCCGAGTATGATCCGCAGACTCCGGAGAATTTCGCCGCGACGATCTATCAGTCGCTCGGGCTTCCTCAAACCGTGGCCTGGTACGACCAGGTCAATCGTCCGCATCAGGTTTACCATGGCGAACCGATTCCGGGGCTGACTTAGCTATGGGTTGTGGTTCGTCGCGAAATGAAGTGCGTGGATCAGAGTGTTCGTAAAGACCGCTAATGAACACTCATGAACACTGATGGCCTCGGAGGCCCAGCCTCGGCTCGCCTCCAAGACCTCGTCGAACAGTGACGGCTGCAGACTTCAATACGGATGATCACATGGCTTCTCTGCCTCTTTTGCACTCATCAGCGTTCATGAGCGTTCATCAGCGGTTGAAACTTATGTCTTCTCGCTGTTCTCTGCCTGGCTGACTGAACGGTATTACGGTCAACGATCGCCCATCAGCGTGCCCAAACCTGCGATAACGGCCTGATCCACGCGACTGTTCCCGGCGACTCGGTGCCGAAATCCCCCGAAGATTCGCCCCACCCGACCAGAATTCCGGGGACCGAATCATTCCGCATGCGTGAACCATGAGTATGATAGTGAGCACACAAGCTCCTCCACTCCACGCTTTTAGTTCGGTCAATCCACGATGCGCACAACACTCACGGCAGTCCTCTGCGGCCTCTTGTTTTCTAATCACTTTGCATCAGCAACCGCACAGTCGATCGATGAAATGCAGCAGGAGGGCCTGCAGTTTCTCGAGGTGACTCAGGCGGCGGACGGTTCCTGGACGAACTCTGATGCCGTTGGAATCACCGGGCTGGTGACCACATCACTGCTGGTGTCAGGCCAAGGCATTGATGATGCCGTGGTGAAGAAGGGACTCGACTTCATCGTTTCGAAGCAGCAAGCTTCGGGCGGAATTCACACGGCTGAAAGTCGTCATCAGAATTACGAAACCTGCATCGCGATTCTAGCGTTGTCGGAAGCGAATGCGGATGGTCGGTTCAACGAAGTGATCAAGAAAGCTGAGAACTTTCTGCGAGGTCTCCAGTGGGATGAAGGTGAAGGCATCGAAACGACCGACGGAGCTTTCGGCGGTGGCGGCTACGACAGCAAGCAGCGTCCGGACATGTCGAACACTCAGTTCCTGATCGAAGCCCTCAAGAAGGCGGGAGTTGCCAATGATGATCCGGCAATGCAGCGAGCTCTGATCTTTGTTTCTCGCGCCCAGAATCTGGAGTCACAGCACAATCAACTGCCGTATGCTGGCAAAGTGAATGACGGCGGATTCATCTACACACCGGCCAAAGGTGGTGAATCCAAAGCTGGTACCACTGAAAATGGCGGTCACAAATCTTATGGCAGCATCACGTATGCCGGCCTGAAGAGCATGATTTATGCGGGCCTGACAAAAGACGATCAGCGAGTCAAAGCGGCGACGGCATGGCTAAAGAAACATTACACGCTGGATGAAAATCCTAACATGGGCCAGCAGGGGCTGTACTACTATTACCAGACAATGGCCAAGACCATGTCGGCTCTGGGTGAGGAAGAATTCGTAGACGACAAAGGCACAAAGCATCCATGGAAGCAGGAACTGTCCGGCAAGCTGGCCTCCCTGCAGCAGAAGAACGGCAGTTGGCTGAATGAAGCTGATCGCTGGTATGAAGGCGACCCCAATCTGGTCACGGCCTATTGTCTGATCGCACTGGCTCATTGCGAAGAGCCTGCCGCGGCCGCAGCAGTTGAGCCACCGGCCGGCATGAAACTGGTTTATGAACACAACTTTGAAGACAAAGCGACTGATCGTTACGAGCCAACAGACAAGTCTGCCTGGAGTCTCCTGGAGCAGAATGGCAATCAGGTGATTGCTCTGACCAAACGCAACAGCGACTTCAAGCCGCCATTCCGATCGCCCTTAAATCGCAATCTGATTCGCGACCTGAAGGTTTCCAGCTTTGTGATGGACATTCGCTTTCAGTCGACGATCCCAACCTATGACCACCAGTCGCTATGCCTGTTCTTCGGCTATCAGGACGACTCACATTTGTATTACGTCCACTTCGGCAAG
>JBILXT010000549.1:0-4263 GCA_044378235.1 Planctomycetaceae bacterium | reverse complement strand
GGGTCATCAACTTCAATCGTAACATCGATTGTCGCCGCCGTTTCGTGATCAAAACCGGCCCCTGCTCGGAGGTAGAGATCCTGCCCGATCAGTTCAAATAAACCAGCATTCAATCCAGTCAATGTCAGGTTGTTGATGCCAATCCCGTCATCACTGATCGAGATCGATGCAACATGAATCGCCGTCCCTATCGGCGTATTCTCTGCCACAGACGATGTGATGGTGGTAATTGAAAGAGCTGGTGAAGTATTAATATCGATCGTTGTCAACGTCGTGGAAACGACTCTACTGGCTCCACTGGTGTCAGTCGCGGTGAGATCCATCGTGACGGTGGGTTCAGCAATCGGATTGATCTGCTGCCCCGCCTTGAGTTTCAACTGCCCGGAGACAATCTCAAAACGGGCGTCACTGACAGTGATCGTGTGAGTGTCTCCGCCATCGGGATCAGTGACGGTGACATTACCGACGACAGCTGCGTTCGTGTATCCCGCGAAGGAACTACTGGAAACACTCACGGCTGTTGGTGCATCATTAACCGAAGACACGTTCAATGTCACCGTGACCGGTGCGAGAATATTGGTGCCGTCCGTGAGACGATAAGTAAACGTATCGGTCCCGTTGAAATTGGCCTGCGGTGTATAGGAGAACGTGCCATCACTGTTCATCGTGAAGGCCTGACTCCGCGTGGGATTCGTCCAGGACGCTACGGAGAGTGTGTCTCCGTCAGGATCACTATCGTTTCTCAGAACTCCAGTCGGTCCAGCTTCTGCTGAGCCGATCGTCGTGAATGTGCCCATCATGGACTGATAGTCGGCCAGAACCTGCGCGGCCGTTACTGACGTTCGCGAAGCTCGGAATTCATCAATGGCTCCATCGAATGTCCGAGTCGTCGCGACCGCATGGTTGCCGATTGTGAGTTGCAGGGACGAGTCGTTCAGCATTGATCCGGATGGCGTGAAGACTTCACTCACCGCGACCTGAACGCCATTGATGAAAATCTTCGGATCGGTCGTCGGTGTTCCCGCGTTGTAAACCAGAGTGATTTGGTACCAGCCACCGCTCAGGGCGATAACCCCATTGTTGGTTTTCCATTCTCCCTGAGTTGTCCCGAATCCGTGATCAAACAAAATCGCTCCGGCGGAAGTGACCTGCAGACCCCATCCCGCTTCTCCTCCCCCGTTAGCCAGATGCGTGGCTGCCTTGTCGGCAATTCGACCGTAGCCATTTTCTCCCCAACCATCCGGATTGATCCAGGCAGAGATTGTTCCCCCCGTGGCAAAGATGTTGTTCAGATCGGTCGACGATCCCAGCTTGATGTTGTCGTCCACGCCATCAAAATCTCTGGCGGAGGCACTAATACCGCTGATCGCCGTCGCTCCCGAAGTTGTGACGGTGATTGCATTGGACGAAGAATCAACCGGCGTGCCGTTCATGTGCAGAACAGCTTCCTGATTGGTCCAGACTGCTCCGGAATTCTGAACATTCGTGGCGCCGGAATTTCCATAGTACATCCAGACGAAGTCCGTATTCGATGCTGCGTCGATCTGCGGAATTCGAACCCAGACTCGTGAGGTTCCCGATTCGTCCCACGACTCAATCTCGTAATCCAGCAGTGTCCCGTCACCGTCGACAAATCGCAGATCCTGGCCGTTGTTCAACGTCTTGGAGTAGTCGATTCTCGTGGCGTCAAGTGTGACAAGGACTGCCTGATTGGTCAGCGCTGTGCCCGCCCCATTGTTGAAGGTCAGTCTCTGGCGAGTCGTCCATTGGTTGTTGAACCACCCTGGAACTCCCGTTGAGAGTGTCGTATCTTCAGGCAGTGTATAACTGTCTGATGTCGCTGTTGGAGCGAGGTTCACTCGATTCAGAGTTAACGTGGCCGTGTCAGAATTCGTGCTCCAAGCCGTCGTGCCGCCTCGACCTGTGACTGCCAGATCGACCTTGGATCCGGCCGTTCCTGTCGACTGATCCCACGCGACGTAACTTATCGTGGCTGCACCGGCGGCTGTTCCACTTCCCGCGAAGCGTATCTGATCTGTGGACCGCAATAACAACGAACTGTTGGCAGAGACCGAACCAAAATTCGTCCATGTCGTGCCGTTGGTCGAATACTGCCAGATACCAGTCCCGGTCGTGCCCGTTACGGCGATTCCCGACAAAGCCCCTGCGTCAACATCAGCAACTGAGGCTCCCAGAAGGCTTCCCACTGTCGTTGCTGATGAAGTCGTGTTGGCGGCAATTGAGCCGAGTGACTTTGCCACTGAAGCCAGCACTGGAGCGTCGTTGACGCCGGTGATGGTCACTGTCACGCGAGCTGTGTCGGAGTTGCCGTTTCCATCGGAAGCCGTGTATCGAAAAGAATCTGTCGCCGTCGCGCCGGCAGCGAGCGATTCGAACTGAGCGTTCGGATTGTATGTCCATGCACCATTCGCGTTCACGGTCACCAATCCCCGCGTCGCGTCTGTTGCGGTGTCGGTTGATACGACCGTAATGCCCGTCCGTGTCCCAGCCACCGCGTTATAATTCACAAGGGCCTGAGCACTGGAAAGTGCGGTGTCGTAAAAGCGAAAGTTTGAGATCTCACCAGCGAATGGATCATCACCGGAAGTACCAAAGACGGTAGCAGATCCCTGGACGGTTCCCAACGCGAAATTCTCGTTGATATCAGACCATGATGTAAATCCTGATGCTGAATCGGTTCCCACAGAAACGCCGTTGACGATCATTTCGATCGAGGCAACCCCGGCGTTGAGGCGTACCGTACCAACGAACTGCACAAAGTCGGTCGTGCCGAGTTGCGAACTGATGTCTGAAATCACAACGGCTTCTTCGGTTCCGGTATAGACGGAATACTCCAGTTGTGTCCCGTTGAGACGCAGGGACAGACCAGTCCCTGGCTGAGTACTTCCGGAATCGATCAGGATATATTTTTTCGTCAGTTCGTCCGGCTTGAACCAGAGCTCAAACGTGCCTGCTCCATCAGTGGGATTTCCCGGCAGAGCCGCAAGTGAAGTGCTGCTGAACGCTCCGGAAGTGGACGAACCATTGAAGTCGAACGCTGACAGAATGCCCCAATGACTGCTCGACGTCACCGCGTTTCGCGTGACTCCGGTTCCCAGAGTCAGCCCGGAACCAGACACGGCCGTGGTATTCTGCCAGATCAAATCCCCGTTCGTATCCTGTGCGGCGTTGAAATCCAGAAGTGCTCCGGACACGACAGACCCTGACGGAACATCATCGTTGAACAAGACACCAGGAGTGGCGCCCGTCAGTGTCGTGTTTTCATTTGTGGAACCGGTGTTGTCACGAGCCACGACCGGACCATTGCCCACCGTCAGCACAAAGGCGCGAGTCAACGGGTTGCCGGCGAGATCCGTCGTTGTGATGTTCATCGAAACAGACGTCTCAGTGTCTCGATTCACCGATTGTCCCGCTTTGAGTTTCAACTGCCCCGACACGACCTCAAAACGATTGTCCGTGACAGTATAGGCATGAATATCTCCCGTGGTGGAGTCCGTCGTTGTTAAGGTCCCCACGACAGTGCCAGTCTGTGCTCCCGGAATCACGTAATTGCTCAGTGAAAGTGCAGTCGGCGCCGCATTCGCGGACATTTGCAGCGTAGTGATGGCCATGGTCTCAGCACCACGTGAATCCGTCACTTTCAATGCGATACTGTTGGTGCCAACCTGTATTCCACCGGCCTGAAGTTCGGCCCATGTTTTTGAGATCGTCATGCCGGTTGCGTCAGAGTTGAACGTTACGCCATCGTAGTTGAGGTCCCATTCGTAAGTCAGTGTGTCGTTATTGAGATCGCTTGTTCCTGAGCCGCTGAATGTGACTGGCAGGCCGACGCTCGATTGATAAGGACCATTGATGGAAACGACCGGCGCAGCATTCTGGACTGTTACATAAACAGTTGCTGTGGACTGTGTCGAGCCAGCCGAAGGCGAGTTCCCCGTATTCAATGCCCCAACTTCAGACACGGTCAATGCTCGATCGATAACTCTAACGGTGTCCAGTTGTCCTCCGAAGTATCGCGAAGAATTCAGGTCCGATCGGACTCCAAGATAGAGATCGCCTGAAGGATTGAACGCATCGCCGCCCCGAGTTGCAGCAGAGACACGCTGGACGCCGTCAATATAGACCTGAGTTCCCGCGGCCTTGTCAACAATCAGAGTATAAGTGTGCCACTGTCCATCGCCGATCAGCGAAGCAATATTCGTGTTGAGTGCACTCGTACTATAGGCGTCATTCGTGTCGCCA
>JBILXT010000548.1:0-4269 GCA_044378235.1 Planctomycetaceae bacterium | reverse complement strand
ATGTTCCCAACAATCGCCTGGCATTTGCACGCTGGCTGGCGAATCCTCAACATCCACTGACGGCTCGCGTGGCCGTGAATCGCATCTGGCAAAAGTACTTTGGCCAGGGGCTGGTCCGCACCACTGAGGATTTTGGTTCTCAGGGAGATCGGCCAAGCCATCCGGAACTGCTGGACTGGCTTGCGGTAGAATTCGTTGAGTCCGGCTGGAACATGAAGGCCATGCACAAGTTGATCGTGATGAGTGCGACCTATCGCCAGTCATCAGGAGTCTCATCTGAGCTGCTGCGACTCGACCCCGACAATCGCTTGTTGGCTAGAGGTCCACGGCGGCGACTTCCTGCAGAGGCGATTCGCGATCAGGCGTTGTTTCTCAGCGGACTGCTGAACGAACAACTTGGGGGGCCATCGGTGAATCCTTATCAACCGGATGGACTGTGGAAAGAGATCGCCACGGTCACAGATTATCCGCAATCGCACGGATCAGATTTGTACCGACGCAGCCTGTACTCCTTTTGGAAGCGTACCGTCGCGCCGCCGACCATGGTGACACTGGACGCATCCAGCCGAGAAGCGTGCGTCGTGCAAAGATCTCGCACAAACACACCATTACAGGCACTGGCTCTGATGAATGACGTCACGTTCGTGGAGGCCGCTCGAGTCTTCGCGCAGCGGATGATGACGGAATGTGCAGACGATCCGGCACAGCAGATCTCTAAGGCATTCGTGATGGCGGCAGCTCGTGAACCACGACCGGAAGAGCTTGCCATTCTGCAGCGATCTTACGAACGCAATTTAGGCTTGTATGAGATTGACCCCGAAGCAGCAAAACAGCTGATTCATTCGGGCGAGTTCGCAGTGAATAAAGATCTAAATCCCGTGAAGCTGGCGGCACTCACAACCGTAATGAGTCTGATTCTGAATCTTGATGAAGTGGTGACGAAAGAATAGTGAGTCTCCCCATGACCATGTTGAACGATCATCTGTTCGCCGAGAATCGACGTCACTTTTTCGCGCGAGGCTCGCAGGCGCTGGGTCTGGCGGCTCTGGCGGGCCTGCTGCAGGAGTCAAAGGCGGCCGATGTGCCTGCCGGAACTCCCGGACTCAGCGGATTCCCGGACCTGCCGGTGAAAGCCAAACGCATCATCTATATGTTTCAGTCGGGTGCTCCTTCGCAACTGGATCTGTTCGAACATAAGCCAACACTGGAATCGATGCGAGGTCAGGAGCTGCCGGATTCCGTGCGTCAGGGTCAGCGATTGACGGGAATGACCAGCAGCCAAAAGAGCTTTCCGATTGCTCCGACGAAGTTCAAGTTCAAACAGCACGGGGCGTCGGGCGCGTGGCTGAGCGAACTGCTGCCTCATACAGCGAAGATTGCGGATGACCTTTGTTTCATCAAGACAATGCATACGGAGGCTATCAATCACGATCCCGCAATTACCTTTGTGCAGACAGGTGCTCAGCAAGCGGGGCGGCCAAGTCTTGGGTCGTGGCTGTCTTATGGACTGGGAAGCGAAAACAGTGATCTGCCGGCGTTTGTAGCAATGATCTCCGGGTCCGGCGATCAGCCTCTTTACGATCGGCTGTGGGGAAGCGGATTTCTGCCGACTCGCTATGCCGGTGTCAAATTTCGTTCGATGGGCGACCCGGTGCTTTATCTTTCCAATCCGCTGGGCATCAGCAGTTCCGTCCGTCGAGGAATGCTGGATGATCTGGCGGCGATGAATGCCCTGAAGCTAAAGGAATCCGGCGACCCGGAGATTTCAACTCGCATCGCACAGTATGAGATGGCTTACCGCATGCAGACGTCGGTGCCTGAACTCACGGACTTGTCCGGTGAGCCGGCCAGCACGTTTGATTTGTACGGTGAAGATGCTCGAAAGCCCGGAACCTTCGCGTGGAATTGCCTGATGGCGCGTCGATTGTGCGAGCGAGGCGTCCGATTTGTGCAGATGTTTCATCGCGGCTGGGATCAGCATCTGGAACTTCCGAGAAATATTACGGCTCAATGCAAATTGACAGACCAACCGACAGCCGCTTTGGTTCTTGATCTGAAGCAACGAGGCCTGCTGCAGGACACGTTGGTGGTCTGGGGTGGAGAATTTGGCCGTGCGGTTTACTGTCAGGGCAAAATGACGCCCGATGACTACGGACGTGATCATCATCCTCGATGCTTTACGATCTGGATGACGGGAGCTGGCATCAAACCGGGAACGACGATCGGTGAAACAGATGACTTTAGCTACAACATTGTTCGCGATCCCGTCCATGTTCATGACCTTAACGCCACGCTGCTGCATCTGGCCGGAGTTGACCATAAGAAACTCACGTACAAATATCAGGGCCGTCATTTCCGACTGACGGACGTGCATGGCGAGGTGATTCAGGCAGCGTTGTCATGATCGAAGAAAATCCCGTCGACGAAGCGACGGGTGTACGGTACCCCCGTCGCTCCGTCGACGGGAGCTTCTGATTTTCCCGAGCGAGCCAGTTGATGTTGTCACAGACCTCTGCCTTTCTAACCCGCAGCATTCGACAGGAATCACGCCTGCTGTCTCACCATATGGTGCGCGGTGGGATGGTCGTCATGATGCTGTATCTGCTGTTTCTGCAGGTTGTAGAAACAGCACGATTCGGAGCCGCCGGACTGACGCTGATCGGCAATGTTGTTCAATGCTGCTATTGGTGTCTGACGCTGCTGGGAGTGATGTACTTTGCGGTAGCGATCACGGAGGAGAAGGAAGAGGAAACCCTGCCGTTGTTGCGAATGACAGGAGTTCACGATGTCACTCTGTTGTTGGGAAAATCACTGCCGCGGCTGGCCGTTGTCGTTCTGCTCATCCTGATTGCAGCCCCTTTTCTGATGCTGGCGGTGACTTTGGGTGGTGTTGTTCGAGAACAGATCTTCTCAAGTTTACTGGGGCTGATCTGTTATGCCTTCTGCCTGAGTCAGGCCGGACTTTTCTGCAGCACCGTCACTCGAAATAATTCGCGAGCCGTCACGGCCACGTTTCTGGTTTGGCTGACTTTGGAATTTGGCCACGTGCTGCCCTTTCTGTTCTCGCTGGGTTGCGATGATTGGGGGCTGCCAGGACTATCTGATAATCTGGCATGGCTCAGCGGAAACTGGAGGGAGCGAACCATGTGGCAGGCATCAGGAACGTACCTGATGTTTGAACGAGGCGAGTCGATCTGGCATCTTCAGATGACATTTCATCTGTTTGTCGGCAGCTTGTTCTTTGCAATCAGTCACCAACTATTTGAGCGATTTAATGAAGCCGCGATTGCACAGGGGGCTGTTGCAGCTGCGGCCCCAGGTCGCGGAGTTCTCTCACAAACCCGAAAGCTGCCGCCTCGGCGGTCCTGGCCAGACGCTCTTGAATGGAAGTCGTGGCAGTTTGTCGGCGGTGGACTTCTTTGGTTTATCGTATGGCTCATCTGCCTGCCGGTGATCTCGGTTTCAGTCATTCTGTTTATTTCAATCGCGATCGATGACGCGGCGCCTGCCGAAGCCTATGCCGGAACGATGATGTTCGTTGGCGTCGGAGGTTTAGTTCTGGCGATGGGGCGAGTTTACGGGTTCCTTTTCAATAAGGAGATCTTTGAACAGACATTGATCTCGCTCTGTATGCTGCCAATGTCGCGAGCCCGTTTGTTGCGGCGCATGGTGGTTGGTGTACTGCCGTTTGCAATCCCGGGAGTCGTCTGTTTCACACTGGGATTCTTCTGGATGCTGGCCGTTGAACCCAGATTTGATGAGGACACGGCAGAGATGTTGGCCGAACCATGGTTCTGGGCCTCGTTAAGCTGGGCTCTGGTCACACTTCATGTGGGCGTTCTGTTCTCGGTCTGGTTTCGACATGGCGGCATGCTGGTGGCCTTTGCGGTGTGTTGCATCATCTTTCCGTTGATGGGTGGGATGCTGATCGCAGTACTCGATAACATCTTTCGTGGAGCGGCAGAAGACTTCTTTCAGTACGGCGTACCGTGCTCTCTAATCCCTGTTCATGTCATGATTTGTGTTGTGCTGCAGAGAATGATTCTGACGCGAGTAGAAGAATTGGCCGCGAAATGACTCCTCGACAACAATCGAGTTGGGACGTTTGAGACGAGGTTTGCTCGAAACCGTAGCAAGGAAATGGAAGGCTGCAACTCTTGACGTACTCATCCTGCAAACACTTGTTTTGGCTGCTCTTCTTGCTGACGTCAATTCAGAGCGTCGTCGGGCAACAGGCCCCATCGGCAGTCATCAGGTCGCACGAAGCGA
>JBILXT010000163.1:0-15016 GCA_044378235.1 Planctomycetaceae bacterium | reverse complement strand
TTCCACATTAAACCGCTGACAACTCCGGTTCGATCTCGAAGTGTCGCCAGCAGGTAGAGATTTGCATTGCGGTTGGCTCGCAGTTGTTTATCCGCCAGCAGATAGACCTCATTGACGGAATCGCCGTCCTTCAGTTCCTTCACAAACACCCGAGCCATTTTGCCGCTTTCAGAGAGTCGTTCCCGCCCGCCACCAACACCAGTCTTCGCGCGTTTGGAAATCAGTTGGGCGGGAGTCTAGCAGCTTGCCGAAAAAGCTGTAGGCAGTGCGGAATGTGCGGCTATGAACTTAGGTCACGCCCATCATTCAGTCCCCCAGACCCCACTGGCCCCCTTCAGCCTCAGAATCGATGTTTGCCGTTTGGCGGACTTTGCTAGAATCCGGCCGATTATTGCTCCTTAACGTCTTTTATCTGCCCAAGGTTCCCCGATGCGCTGGTCACAAACGTTTATCCCGACGATGAAAGAAGTTCCTGCCGAAGCCGAAGTGCCGAGCCATCAGTTGATGCTGCGAGCCGGGCTGATTCGACAATTAATGGCAGGATCGTATACGTATCTTCCTCTGGGATACCGTTCGGTCCGCAAGGTGTCAGAGATCGTCCGTCAGGAAATGGACAAAGCCGGCGCGGTGGAACTCTTCATGCCGGCTTTGCAGCCGATGGAAATCTTTGAACGTACCGGACGCCGTGAAGCCTTTGGAAACGTGCTGTTCAACTTCGAAGCCAAGCGTGGCGATCGCAAGCTGCACTTCGCGCTCGGCCCTACCCATGAAGAAGTCATCACCGACCTGATGGCCAAACACATCGGCAGCTATCGCCAACTGCCGATCACGCTGTATCAGATTCAGACCAAGTTTCGCAACGAAGAGAGACCTCGTTTCGGCGTTCTGCGAACCAGCGAATTCCTGATGAAAGATGCTTACAGCTTTGGCTCGTCGCTCGAACAGCTCAACGTGGCCTACGATGCCATGTACGCAGCCTACTGCAAGATCTTCGAACGCTGCGGCCTGAAGTATCTGCCTGTTGAAGCAGAAAGCGGTCCCATCGGAGGCGATGCGTCTCACGAGTTTATGGTTCCCGCCAGTAACGGGGAAGACTTCGTCATCCACTGCCCTGACTGCGGGTACGCCGCCAATCAGGAACGCGCAGAGACTGGTCGCAAGTCGAAGCTGCCGACAAAAGTCGAAGGTGCGGCTGCTCCTGTGAAAGTGGACACACCCAACGCTTGCAGTATTGAACAGGTCAGCAAGATGTTGAAGTCAGATGCGACCTCGTTCATCAAGACATTGATCTACGTGGCTGATGGCAAGCCGGTTGCGATTCTGCTGCGAGGCGATCACACAGCCAACGAAGGTAAGATTCGCCGAGCGACAAAAGCTGCTTCAGTTGAACTCGCCGATGAAGCCGCCATCCTGAAGGTCACTGGCGCACCAGTAGGTTTTGCGGGGCCAATTGGCATTCAATGTTCGTACTTCGTTGATCACGATGTTGCTTTGATTAAGTCGGCGATCATTGGAGCGAATTCAAAGGACGCGCATCTGACGGGAGTCATCCCGGGCACGCACTTCGACCTGACAGAAACCTTCGATCTGCGAAACGCAGAGTCTGGCGATCCGTGTCCGAAGTGTGCGGGAACACTCAGCATGGTTCATGGGATCGAAGTCGGCCACGTCTTCAAGCTGGGTACCAAGTACAGTGTGTCCATGGATGCGAAGTTCGTGGATGACAAGGAAGTATCTCACCCGATCATCATGGGTTGCTATGGCATCGGGGTGACTCGCGTTGTGGCTTCGATTGTTGAAACCTGCCACGACGAGAACGGTATCATCTGGCCGATTAACGTGGCTCCATACACCGTGCAGATTATCCCACTGAATGTCAGCGATGCGGAAGTCATGAAGGTGACGAATCGCATCTACGATGAACTGACAGCGGCCGGAATCGATGTGCTGATGGATGATCGTGATCAGCGCCCGGGCTTTAAGTTCAAGGATGCGGATCTGATCGGGATTCCACTTCGCATCACCATCGGAGGCAAAGGCCTGGCCGAAGGCATCGCCGAGGTCAAATGGCGTACTGAAGCAGATCCCAAGAAGGTGGCACTGGCCGAGACTGTCGGCTTTGTGAAAGATCTGATCGCCGAGAAGCAAATGCTCTAAGGCGATTCGCAGAAACACGCTCACCTTGAGCCTGAGACGCTAGCCGATTTTGTACTTCAATTCGGCAGTGTCTCAGGCTCAATGCGCATTCGTCTGTTTACCATTCGTATCAACGAAGCTCATCAGACCTCCATCACGCAAAGGCCGACCGCAGCATTTCCAGGCTCTTCGGGATAGCCACTTTCGGGTCTTCCTTCCCTTCGAACTCCAGTGACACATACCCGCCGAATTTGTGCTTACGCAGTAACGCCGCGATTCGTGGGTAATCAAGCTCCAGCGAATACCACAGTCCACCGCCGTAATAAGTTTTGGCCTGAACAAGCACGGCGTCGTCGGCCATGAGTTCCAGCCGATCGTAGGGGTCTTCCAGAAAGTTGCCGGTATCAAGCGTCGTCTTGAGCCATGGTGAGTTGATCGCTTTGACGATCTTCATGACGCCTTCCGGTGTGCGTCCGAGCCCCCAATGATTTTCGAGTCCGAGAGTAACTCCGCAACGTTCGGCCGCAGGCAGGCACTCTGTGAGTCCGTCGATCACCCACTTGAAGCCTTCGTCTTCCGTGTGGCCCTCAAGAACTGGTTCGATGCCCCGATTCTTCATCAGCTCATCGAAGTTCCCGCTTGTTCCCCATCGCCCGGTGTTGACGCGCATCGTCGGAATTCCGAGTGCGTAAGACAGTTCTATGCAGTGAATCGTGTGCTCGGTATTCTTTCTGCGAACTTCCGGATCGGGCGAAACCCAGCCCTGATGAGTCGAGAAGCCGCACAGGTCCAGGCCGTTGATGAACGCTCGCTGCTTGATTCTTTGAAGAGTTGAATTGCTTTCGTCAGTCATCTGGCGATGGAGAATTTCAATTCCATCAAAACCCCATTCGGCGGCCATATCGATACACGTATTAATGTCCCGAAATTCTTCGCGATTAAACTGCCAGAACGAATATGTCGACACGCCGAATCGTGTTTTCCTCTTCGCTGAATCCGCTGGCTTTTCCACATCGGCGAAGACCGTCGGAAAGCCAGATCCCGACGAATAAAGGCTGCCGACGGCGATGGAACCAAGCGCTGCACGACGAGAAAATTGGTTCAACGGTTTCATAAGGGCTCCGCTTTTCGCAAGAATCAAGAATACAGACTGCTGACCATCGAGGTCGGCAGTGTCGCCGTCGCGGCACGGGAGTCAAGTTGGCCCCGAAATTCAACAAAGGCCCATTTCCGGGTTCGGTGATGTCAGGTCCTGAACGAGGTGATCCCGCGTTTGCCGGGAGAATTTTCCCGTTGAATTCTCAATGGTACGCCGTCTGCTATAGTCTGGCTCAGTATTGGTCGGTGATTTTGGCATTCGAATGTTTTTTCGGGCTGATCACCGTCTTTTCGAGAGACTGTTTGGCGAGAAACGTCGTAGCAGTCTTACAGCCGGTAGTCGCCGGTGACACCCAGTAACGGCCACATGGAACGGCCCCAGTGCAGGCCGGAGAATTTGAAATGTCGGAACAGAACCAGAACGACATCTCCGCAGAGGCGGTTGATGTTCTGCATAAAGCGTATGCCCAACTGCAGGAACAGATTCGCAAAGTCATTGTGGGTCAGGATGAAGTTATTGAACAGCTTCTGATTGGTTTGTTCAGTCAGGGCCACGTTCTGCTGGAAGGAGTGCCAGGACTCGCGAAAACTCTGATGGTCAGTACGCTGGCTCGCAGTTTGTCGATGACGTTTTCCAGAATCCAGTTTACTCCTGACCTGATGCCGGCCGACATTACCGGCACCGATATTCTGCAGGAGAATCGCAGTACCGGGCAGCGTGAATTTC
Source organism: Planctomycetaceae bacterium (assembly GCA_044378235.1). Taxonomy (GTDB): domain Bacteria; phylum Planctomycetota; class Planctomycetia; order Planctomycetales; family Planctomycetaceae; genus SXXK01. Next base: position 11,055 of record JBILXT010000163.1, on the reverse strand, counting down.
GATTCATTCCCGGACCGTTGTTCCACAACGTCGTGCTGGCCGACGAAATCAATCGCACGCCGCCCAAAACTCAGGCAGCTCTGCTGGAAGCGATGCAGGAGCGTCAGGTTACGGTCGGACAGACAATTCATAAGTTGAGCACTCCGTTCTTTGTGTTGGCGACTCAGAACCCTATTGAACAGGAAGGGACCTACACGCTGCCAGAAGCGCAGCAGGACCGCTTTATGTTCAAGGTCTTTGTGAAGTATCCCACGTTCGAAGAGGAACGTCAGATTGCTCGACAGACGACATCGAACTTTCGACCGGAGGTTCAGCCGGTATTGACCGGTGAGCAGGTCATGCAGATTCAGTCGACCGTTCGTCAAGTTCCTGTTTCGGACCATGTGATCAACTATACGCTCGCGATTGTTCGACAGACTCGCGTTCGAGAACCCGGTACGCCGCAGTGGATCAACGACTGGCTCGGCTGGGGCGCGGGGCCGCGAGCTGTCCAGAATCTCCTGCTGGGTGCGAAAACACGAGCATTGCTGAATGGACGAACGACGGTTTCAACAGACGATATTCAGAAGCTGGCTGGTCCGGTCCTGCGTCATCGAATCGTGCCGAACTTTACGGCTCAGAGCGAAGGCATTACCTCGGACAAGGTTATTGAACGGCTGATTCAGGAAACACCTGCTCGCGAAAGTGAACTGACGAGTGACCCGTCGCTTGGGAAAATCTTCGCAGCCTGATAACCAACTGACAAAACTGCCTTCTCTGACGCCGCTCGGACCTAGAGGTACATCCCGTCGGTTTCGAATTCTGTTTGAGGACCTGCACATGCCGGAGGAAATATCGATGCTGGCGTATACCATCGTCGTTTACGGTCTGCTCGGCGTCTTTTTCCATGTAGCAATTTACAATCGCGGAAAACACCGTCTCTCTAAACCCACTCTTCAGATGTTTCTGACCGTTGTCACCGCAATCTGGTTTACTCCGGAGATAATGATAGATGACAAGACCCTGATGCCTGCGTGGACGGAATGGGCAATTAAAGATCGAGTACCTTCAGTTTTTTCGTTTTCCGTGTTTGGCGGTCTCATCTACTTTGGATGGAAACTATGGGGGCGCCTGCTTCCGGAGTACAAGCGAACGAACACTGAACAATGCGCGAAGCCGGACAACTTTCTGATTGACGGCCAGTAGCTGTCAGACTGTGTGTTCAGTTGACTTCCGATCATCTCCTTACTGCGTTTGTGTTATTCCTGCTCGTGAAAGTGAACTGACGAGTGACCCAGGACTTGGAAAGATTTTTGCGGCCTGAGGAGATTGCGAGAATCTCGCGTCTGGAGCTGCGTGCACGTCGAGTCGTCGAAGGCTTCGTCTCGGGGTTACATCGCAGTCCGTACTTTGGTCAGTCGCTCGAGTTTTTGCAGCACCGTGAATACGTGGCCGGGGACGACCTGCGCCGTATTGATTGGAAGCTGTGGTCTCGGTCCGATCGATACTATCTGAAGCAGTTCGAAGAAGACACGAACGTTCGCATCATGCTGGTTGTTGACGGCAGCGAATCGATGCAGTTCAAGTCTGGCGCGATGTCCAAGTTTGACTACGCGCAAACCATCGCTGCGGCATTTGGAATGCTGGCTTTGAAACAGCATGACTCCGTCGGCGTCAGCGTGTTTGATTCTGTAATCCGCAGTCAGATCCCGGCGAGCAGTCGAAACAATCATCTGCAGGCCATTCTGTCGGGCCTGGAAACTCAGACGGCCGGTGGCAAGACCGACATTCTTGGCGTACTTCGTCGAGTGAACGAATCGCTGACTCGGCGAAGCATCGTCATCCTGATGTCTGATCTGTTCTGCCCGCGAGAAGACCTCTTCAAGGGGCTCACGATGCTTCGTCAGCGAGGGCATGAAGTCATCGCGATGCACATCATGGATGACGAAGAGCTGGAGTTCCGCTACTCGGGCACATTGCGTTTCGAAGGGCTCGAAGACGGCGGGAAGCTGACATGTGATCCGGCCGCGTTGCGTGTTGGTTATATGCAAGCTCTCGACAAGTTTTTAGACGCCATTCGACGCCGCTGTGCCGGGAGTGCAATCGATTACAAACTGATCCGTACGTCCGACAATCTGGATGCCTCACTCGCTCATGTTCTGATGCAACGACGAAAGAAGTAACTAGTGTTCTTTCAAGATGAAAACGGGGGTGGAGGTAGTGGATCTTGCTAAAGATCCGAACAAATGAGGACCTTTAGCAAGGTCCACTACCCCGAAATTAAAGCGTGACAATGCACTAGTCGACTGCCATCGCAAGCAGATAATGTTAGAGTTCAAACCTCAAACCCCGGACGTTAAACCTTAATCCGAAACCTTAGTGAATCATGTCCTGGCTCATCCAGTTCTTCCTCAATCCAGCTTTCGTGCTGCCTGGGGCTGCGCTGGTTTCGGTGCCGATTTTGATTCATATTCTGAGTCGACTTCGGTACAAACGAGTTCGCTTTGCCGCGATGGAGTTTCTCCTTGAGAGTGAGGAACTGAACCGCCGTCGAATCATTCTGGAGCAGTTGCTGCTTTTGCTCCTGCGAGTTCTCGCGGTCCTGTTGATCGTGCTGCTGATTGCTCGACTGGTGCTGGACCCCAGCCGGTTGTTGATGTTGCGAGGGGCCAGTATGCATCATGTGGTGCTGCTGGATGATTCTCTTTCGATGCGCGATCGCGAAGGTGATTCCTCGGTCTTTCGAGAAGCGTTGACGACTTTGGAGAACATGCTCGCTGAAGGAAGTCGTCAGCCGGGGGCATCCCGAGTTACGATTCTGTCGATCACGGATCCTCGTCGCCCGATTGTTTCAGATCGTGTTTTGGATGGTTCTCTGGTTCAGGAGCTTCTGCCCCGATTGAGAAACCTGACTTGTTCGTGGCGTGCGGCTTCGCCAGTCGATGCGATTAATGCGGCGAAAGATATTTTAGCAGCTGATGGCAGTGCGTCGCCTCAGGTTCATATCCTGACAGATCTTCGCGCGTCGGACTGGAACAATCGTCCTGAAGTCGCTGCGGCCCTGGAATCATTGAAGACGATCAAAGCCTCCGTGGATCTGGTCAAAGTCGTGAAGGATGCTCGCCCGAATATTGGCCTGCAGCAGTTGTCGGCGGAAACTCTGGCCGTCGCGCAGGGTGTTCCGTGGCGAATGACGTTAACAGTTCGAAACCACAGCGCGACAAAAGCCAGCGGATTGCGTGGTACGGTGCTGGTCGATGGAAATCCTTTGCCCGGGAAGGTGCTTGTTCCGGATCTTGAGCCGGGGGCTGAGCTGCAGATTTCTCATGACTTGACCTTCGATTCGGAAGGGCGACATCAGATTGAAGTTCGCCTTGAAGATGATGCTCTGCGCGAAGACAATCTGCGTTTTCTTGCGGTGGACGTGACCGAGCGACGCACCGTTTTGATTGTCGATGACGAAGGACAGCAGGAAGATGCTTCATTCGTTGCGGCTGCTTTAAGTGCTGACCCGGCGTTGACGGGTCTGGCGACCGAAGTCCGAACATCATCGGCGCTGACTTCATCAAATCTGAACGGTTACGACTGCATCTATCTGCTTAACATTCGTGACCTTCCAGCTGACGCCTCCGTGCTGCTTGCTGAATATGTGCGAGCTGGCGGAGGCATCGCGTGGTTTCCCGGAGATCAGGCGAATACACGTTGGTATTCTGAAACCTTGCGAGAGCCCTCGTTGCAGTTATTCCCTATTCCGTTGGGAACTTTGCATGAGGCCGTTGCCGAGAATTCAAAAGGTGCCGCAGCTACTGAGAAGGCATTCGTCAGTCCAGTCTTTGAACAGCATCCGATTTTTGTGGTCTACAATAGTCCGGACAGTCCTTTCCCGGACACCGTGCAGGTTGCGCGTTGGATGCAGGTGACGGACGACTTTAAGCCTGATGATGCCGAACGCAGAGATGGCGTTCGGACTTTGGTTCGGCTGAAGAATCGGCAACCGGTGGCTTTCGAACATAGTTCCGGGAAAGGCAAAGTGCTGACCTTCCTGACAGGTGCTGGTCGACGCTGGTCGAACTGGCCTGTGTCTCCTGCCGCGCCAGGATATGTGGTTATGCACCTGTTGATGCATCAGTATTTGCAAAAGCAGACGGACACTGTTGAGTTGCGAGAATTGACGGAACCCGTGAAGCTTGAATGGCCGGTGGGACGGTTCACCGAGAATGTCGAAGTCTTCCTTCCGGAAGCGGCCAGTGACGATGAACCGATTGCGGAAACCTTCGTGCGTCTTCAGGCGACAATCCTCGCGGTAGAGAAGCCTGTTGCCCCGGCGGTGACCAACGATGACAGCAAAACAGAAGAGTCAGAACAGAAGAACGGGACGAAGACGGTTCAGGAAGAAAAGCTTGGAGTGACGATTGCTCAAGCCGATCGCCCCGGCGTCTATAAGGTCCGACGCTTCGACGCGGAAGGGACTGGAGCAGACCTGTCAGTGGCTCTTAATGTCTCATCATCGGAAAGTGCTTTGGCCGTTGCTGATGCAGAACAATTAATGCAGCAAGCCGATCTGGGACATGTGCGAGTTCTGGACGCTGATGCTGCTCAGGCCTTGGGTGGATCAGAAGCAGGTCGCGAAATACGCTGGGTGCTGATCGGGTTGCTGATCGCGGTCCTCGTTTTCGAGCAACTGCTGGCGCTGCGTTTGAGTTATCATCCGGACGTGCCGGTGCGTAGCTGAGATTTGTCGTGGTTGCGGGAGCAGTCACGGCTAAAGATCTCAAATTTCAAATCTCAGATTTCCAAATCAAGGTTCGGTTTTTGTTCCATGATTAAGTCCGCAGTCACCGTCAGTCTTGTCGAACAGGCTCGCAAGGGGCCTTTTGTGTTTCATGATGATCTGCCCGGCGCATGTCGAGCGGCCGCGGAGATTGGCTTTGATGCGATCGAGCTGTTTGCGCCGTCGGGAGCCGTGATTCGCTCGCTGCCGCTGGCACAACTGCTGAACGAGCATGGCTTAAAGCTGGCTGCCGTTGGCACCGGTGCGGGAATGGTCGTCCACAAGTTATCGTTGTGCGATGCGGATGCTGGACGTCGGAAGGAAGCCGTGGAATTTATTCGCAATATCATTTCCGCTGGTGCTGAGTATGGGGCTCCGGCAGTTATTGGATCGATGCAGGGCAAGTGGGACGATGTCGTTGATCGCGAGACTGCGATTGGATATCTGCGGGATGCGTTGCAAATGCTGGGTGATCATGCTGAACGATGCGGGACGGTTCTGCACTATGAGCCATTAAATCGATATGAAACTAACATGGCGACGACGATGGCGGCCGGTGTTGAGCTTCTGAAGCCGCTGGCCGGTCGAAGCATCCGTCTGCTCGCAGATCTGTTCCACATGAATATCGAAGAAACCTCGATTGCTGGCGGGCTAAAAGATGGTGGGGCCTTTGTGGGGCATGTGCATTTTGTGGATTCGAATCGGCAGGCGGCCGGTCGCGGTCACATGGACTATGCTCCGATCGTGACGGCCTTGCGTGAAATCCAGTATGACGGCTATGCGTCGGTTGAAGCGTTTCCAATTCCCGATTCTCTGACGACGGCACGACAGACCATGGTTACTTTTCAGAAGTGTTTTCGGTAAGGCCGACGGAGTCTTCTGTACCCGATGTCCTCTCATTCAAAGTGTGAGTGTGTCACTGTTCATTCGAACTATTGAACTCGATCCCGGCCTGCCGGTATTACAGACTGTCGCAGCCTTCGAAGATGCGCCGTATCTGCTGTTGCTGGATAGTGCTGCTCAACATCGCGAGCGGGATGCTCGTTACACGTTCCTGACGGCCGACCCTGTTGATGTTTTAGAGATCCGAGCGGCAGAATTCGGGACATCGCCCTTTCAAAAGCTGCGCGACTGGCAGCAGAGTTTGAGCAAGCCTGAAGTTCATGAGTTGACGGAGTTGCCTCCCTTCTTCGGAGGAATTGCCGGGCTGATGGGCTACGAGCTGGGGCGTGCCTTTGAAAAGCTGCCGATTCCAGCGATCGATGATTTCGAAACTCCCGCTTTGCTGGTTGGGTTGTACGACTGGGCGATCGTCTGGGATCACATCAATGGCACTGTCAGAGCCTATGTGATCGAAATGCCGGCATCGTTGCGAAAGTTTACGGTCGCAGAACGTGAGGAATGGCTGTACAGGCGACTGCAATCGAGTTGTGTCGCGAGAAAGCCGGATGATAATTCGGGCCGATCGCAGATTGTTCCGGAGTCTCAGTTCAGTTTCCTGCATCGCATCGAACCATCGAGCGAGATCTATTCGGATTTTACTCGTGACGAATATGTGCAGGCGGTTAGTCGAGTCATCGAATACATCCGCGCTGGAGATATCTTTCAGGCCAATCTTTCGCAGCGGCTGATGGCTCCGTGGTCAGGGACTGTCCTGCAATTGTATTCCGCCATTCGCACCAACAATCCAGCGCCGTTCTGTGGATTGTTTCAGGCGGGCCAAACGGCAATTGTCAGTGCTTCGCCGGAGCGATTCTTAAAGGTTGACCGAGACGGAACCGTGGAGACTCGACCGATCAAAGGCACGCGTCGTCGACCTCGATCTCCCATTGCAGATCTTTATGCCGGGACGGAGCTGGCGACCAGTGAAAAGGATCGATCTGAAAACGTAATGATCGTCGACCTCCTGCGGAATGATATCTCAAGAAGCTGCAGGCCGGGGTCTGTGCGAGTCACCGGCTTGTGTGAGATTGAGCGTTTCGAGACGGTGCTGCATCTTGTCTCCACGGTGGTCGGTCAGTTGCGCGACGAGTGTGATGTCTGGGACCTGATGGCGGGTTGTTTTCCTGGCGGTTCAATCACTGGCGCGCCAAAGATTCGCGCGATGCAGATTATTGCTGAGCTTGAGCCAACAGTGCGCGGAGCTTACTGCGGAAGCTTGTTTGCTTTGGGGGCTGGTGGTGATTTTGACAGCAGCATCTTGATTCGTACGTTTACCCTTCAGAACGGATGGGTTCAGTTTCCGGTTGGTGGAGGCATTGTTGCTGATTCCGATCCGCTGGAAGAATATCGCGAGACGCTGCACAAAGCCTCAGGCATGATCAGATCATTACGTGCGTCGGTTTAGAGAGCTTGCACAGGATGCCTCTGCCAGGTCTGTCTTTGAGGCTACAGCAATCGCTGGAACGCCTGCGCTTGATTTGAGCATGCACGCAATGTTTCAGAACGTTTGATTGTGTCCGTTCACCGTACCTGGTGGTGATCGAATCCTGAAAACGCGAGAGGCGGCATGCTGCAAAGTGCCATGTTTATGGCGTGATATCGCAATCGAACGCGAAGTGGCACGTGACTTGCCAATCCCGGAGCTGTGTAAGTTCTGCGGCAATGGAACGTTGCAGAGCACTGTTTTGCAATTGGTTTGGCAGAGAAAGACATCAGATGAGTTCCGGGTTTCTGATTGACATGGATGGGGTAATCTATCGAGGCACTGAACTTATTCCGGGAGCACAACAGTTTATTGTGAAGCTGCTGGATGAGAACGTTCCGTTTCTCTTTTTGACCAACAATAGTCAGCGCAGTCGGCGTGATGTGGCGACAAAGCTCAATCGTATGGGCATCCCCATAGAGGAAAAGCATGTCTTCACATGTGCGATGGCGACCGCTCGATTTTTGGCGCGTCAGCTTCCGAACGGCACGGCGTTCGTCATCGGTGAAAGTGGCCTGATGAATGCTCTGCACAGCAACGGCTACTCAATCGTTGACAGCCACGCAGACTATGTTGTCGTCGGCGAGGGACGGACGCTTTCTTTCGAAATGGTTGAACGAGCCGTGCAGTTGATCATGGAAGACGCTAAACTGATTGCGACGAATCTTGATCCGAACTGCCCTACATCGACGGGAACTCGACCCGGCTGTGGAGCTGTCGTTGCTTTGTTGGAGAAAGCCACGGGAGTGAAAGCCTTCAGTGTTGGAAAGCCAAGTCCTGTGATGATGCGAGCTGCTCGGAAGGAGTTGGGGCTTGATGCGGCGAATACTGTGATGATTGGCGACACGATGGATACAGATATTCTTGGCGGAGTTCAGATGGGGTATCGGACTGTTCTGGTGCTTTCCGGCACGACGTCGCGAGCTGACCTGCAGAACTTCGCGTTTCGGCCAGATCTGGTTGTGGATTCAATCGCCGATTTGTTGCATCCAGCTGATGACATCCGCGCACAGTTGGATCAATGGTTACCGTCAGAGGCTTGCCTGGCAGTCGGCTGACCGACGGTAAAGCGCGCCATGGTTTTTTGACCGAGAGATTTCATGTGTTGTGTGTGTAATTCAATTTTTCGGTCGTGAAATTTTTCGGTCGACTGGTCATTACGCCAAGGGGTTTTTGACCGAAAGATTTAATGACCGAAAGATTTCATGTGTTGTGTGCGTAATGTAATTTTTCGGTCGACTGAGCATTACGCCAAGGGGTTTTGGATCGGAAGATTGTTGGTCGGTCAGACAGCAGCGAGTCGTTGTGAATCAGTGTCAAGGACATCAGTCGCTAAAATAACTCGTGGATCACAGCGCCATGGTCGACTGCGGCAACGGGTCGACCGGAGTGATCGAGGAAATGTTGCGACGGGTCAACTCCAAGCACATGATAAATCGTGTGGTGAATGTCGCCTGGTCGCAGAGGATGCTCCTTGGGAGATTCGCCAAGGTGGTCTGTTGATCCGATCAGGCGACCGCCCTGCACTCCTCCGCCGGCCAGGAAGCAGAACATGGCATTTCCCCAGTGGTCACGACCTGGTGTTCCCTGACTCAGCGGAGGACCGCCATTACCGCCGTCATTCATTCGAGGAGTGCGACTGAATTCTCCGCAAAGCACGACCAACGTCTTCTCGAGAAGTCCTCGATCAGAAAGATCTGTCAACAGTCCATAAACGAGCTGATCGATTTTCGGCAGATAGTTCTCCATACCGGACTTCAGATCCCAATGGTGGTCCCAGCCTCCGAAGTGGCAGGAGACAAACGTCGTACCCGCCTCGACAAGCCGCCGTGCCAGCAGAGTGCTCTGGCCCCACGAATGGCGGCCGTAAAGTTCGCGAGTTTTTGCGTCTTCTTTAGTCAGGTCGAATGCTTCACGAGTTTTCGCACCTGTGACCATATCGAACGCGGTGCGATCAAAGCGGTCCATGGATTCGAACATACCCGATGCATCGGCCTCGCGGCGCAGGCTGTCGACTGAGGTCAGAAGCGCGCGGCGATCGTTGAGTCGATCGAGAGACAGATCCTGGCTGAGTCCCACATTCCTGACCTGAAAGTTATCCGCGTTGGGGTCTCCTTCAGTCTCAAACGGATTGTGATGCACTCCCAGATAGTTGCCACCAAAATATCCCGGTCGCAGTCCGATACTCATTCCGTAAGGAACGGCAACATGGGCTGGCATGCCTGGTCGACGAGCTCCTGTGACCTTGGTGGCCACTGATCCGAAAAACGGATACTTGCCCTTCGTGTTTGCGCCGCTGACACCTTCGCCTCGCCCCGTCAGCATCCAATGGCCACCTGTAAAATGGTCGCCGCTATCATGATGAAGGGAACGAACAACAGAAAACTTGTCAGCGATTTTGGCCTGCAGTGGGAAGAGTTCAGTGACCTCCATTCCCGGAACGTTTGTAGGGATTGGTTTCCAGATACCTCGATATTCGGCCGGAGCTTCCGGCTTCATGTCGTAGGTGTCCATGTGCCCCGGGCCGCCATCAAGCCACAGCAGTATGACTGAGGTATCTTTGGATGATTTGCCGGGTGCCTGCGATTGCTCTTTTGCCGCCAGAATCTGAGACAGTCCAACATTGGCCATTCCGGCCACTCCCAGTTGCACAAAGCTACGACGCGACCATCCATCGCAATAGGCGGACGTTTGACTGGAGTGAATTCGAAGCATGATTTGCTCCTGAGCGCTGGTTGGATTCGGACAGAAGGTACAGGCAGGACGGAACGCCGGAAACAGCGTGCGGGGTGGGCATTAGGTTCGGAAGGGCAGACCTGAAGGATACTGTGCTTCTTATAGGGCCGTCAATTTTCGACTGGAAATACCCCATTACGCGTTGCAGAAGAACTTCAAATTCGTCGTATGGCGAGGGGACCACTAATGAATAAATGTTGAGTTGAAGCACACCTTGGGGGCACAATTGGATCACCCAGCGGTGGTTTGCGCAAGCGGGGGTGAGTATTCCATGTCTGGGTCCAGCATACAGATTGGTAGTCGTGCCAATTTGAGGCCCATCAGACTTCGGAATCGGCATTTTCGTGCGTACTATGGTAAACGGAGTCAGGTACGGTGGTGTGACAATCCCTCGATTTCGGCGTCTGGGCCGAAGTATTGTTCTGGCGTGACTCAAACCAGAAAGCTCTGATTCAGGTTTCTAAGTGGAAAACAAGTCCATGTTGACCTCCAGATTGTTCTGCGGGGAGAGGCGTCAGGTCCTTGAGAGATCAGGATTGCGCCGTTTTCTTCGGCTGGTCACGACATCATCGGTTTGCCGAACCGTGGTTCAGGTGCTGTTGGTGATGCTTCTAATGCCCGAGATGGCCGTTGCAGACAAGGCGACGGATGATTTCAATCTCGGCCTTGGCTTTTATCGAGGCAAACGTTGGGAGCAGGCGGAAGAAACTCTCAGCCAGTTCCTCAAAGAGTTCCCAGAGCATTCGCGCGCCAATTTGGCTCGACTTTACCATGCTCGCACGCTGAGTGTTCTGGAAAAGTACGGACCGGCTCGCGACGAGTTTCAGAAGTACATAACGGCTGAGCCTGACAGCAAGGATGCTGCAGATGCTCGCTATCGTCTCGGCGAGTGCAGTTACTTTCTGAAGGACTATCCGGCCGCGATTCTTCAACTGACCGAATACCTACAGAAGCACTCAGGGCATTCTCATGGAGATTGGGCCAAACTCTTGTTGGGCGATTCGTATGTGTCTCAAAAGGAACATGAGAAGGCCGTTGCGATTCTAAATCCACTGGCCTCAAGCAAGACAGATCCGGGAATTCTGGCAGACTGTCGATTCAGTCTTGGTAAGGCTCTGGAAGGCTTGGCCAGGCCTCAGGATGC
>JBILXT010000547.1:0-4286 GCA_044378235.1 Planctomycetaceae bacterium | reverse complement strand
AGGCAACGAGATCATCTCCAAAACCACGGAAGCGATAGCGCCCCACAGCATCCAGTCGTGGGTTGAGGAAGTTTCGGGCAGCCAGCAGCTCCATTTCCCGCTGCCGCACTTTCAACTGCTGCTTCCGCAATTCCGGACGTCCCATCATTGCTTCATCGGTCACAGATGACCAATCGAATATCATTTTCGCCTGCTCAGGTTCATCAAGTGGCCGCAGCATTTCTCCGTCAGCAATAGGCAGACCAATCAGAAGCCGAAGACGACGTTCCGCAACCTGCACGCCGTCAACTCCTCGAACAGTGCCCCCGGTACTTCCGTTCCGTCCCTGAGTGCCCTGCACAATTCTGCCCGAGATCGCTTCATCAACGTCTGCCTTGAAGCGGAAATACTGCTCTTTGGCGAGAGCCACGCGTACGTCATCGTCGTCAGGACTCTTCTCCAGGGTCTTCCAGGTCTCCAGAGCCTGGTTCATCGCCACTGTTTTCGCTTCAAGCTGCCGATAGGCCAGATACAAGTCCCAATAGGCGTTGACAACATCGCTGACGTAATCTCTTACGGCCATCTCGAAGTCGACTTGATTAATGTCGGTCCCGACTTTGGCAATCAGAATGCCGTTATAGACACCCAGGGCATTTTCGGGACCAGCAATACGATTGAATTGGACACCACCACCCTGCAGTAAAGGCTGACGGAGTTCGCCTTCAATATAGTTGTCCCAGGCGTTCGGGAACAAGTTACCAGGTGCGTTGTTGTTGTCGTAGTTGGTGACATTACGCAAGGCCATTCGAGAGCCCGTGGCATTCAACTTCGACAGCTCATTCGTGTAGTCGTTCGCATCCTGAACGAATGTGTTCGTACCTCCAGCGAAGAATGAGTTATTGTAAGTCCGGTCGTTATTTGCAAAATTTGCTGTCGACCTGAACTGTGCATCAAACGCACTGAGTGCGGCTTCCGTTCCGAAGCGTGGATCCATTTCCTGCAGGCCGCCACTGAAGTCGGTCTTCACGAAATCAGGATTACGGAGCACCGTGCCCCCAAGATCGCGAAGCACTTTGCTGTTGGCCATGGCGATCCCAAGAACATGCTGCAGCTCAACATCCTTGTAGAGAATGTTGGCATAGTCTTCCTTCTTGAAGGGAGTCCACGGATCAGCGGTATAAGAAGTCTCGTAGATTTCTGCTTCAGGGTTATCCACTTTCGCAGCTATGCAATCGACTCGACTGGTATCGTTACCGACCGTCTCTCTCCACGCCTGGCGTGATGCGCATCCTGCACTTAGCAAACATCCCAGCAACAAGACACTTCCCGGGCGACGCAACGGGTTGCGTTTTGCCCCGGAGAACATGCGGGACACCTGAGATTTAATGGAAGCAGGTGTATTCATCGAATTTTCCCTCAACGTTGCCAGCGTTTAGATGGTTGGCAGCGCGGCCCCCCCGCGCATGGAACATCACCCCCTCTAGGAATCGGCATCCTTCTGTTCCGATTGCAATGATTCTGACCAATGCAGAAAGACTATAAATTCTTTCAGTCGCCACGATATTGCTCTTCGTGCCATTCGCGCCGATTCTGCCGCGAGGACCAGTTGTGCGACCTGAAGCCGTAAGTCAGATTCGGCGATTCACCCGTAAATGCTGCCGGCGTTTGAGTGGGTTGGGATGAGAATCAGAATCACTCAGAAGTGCCATCCTGAAATCGAAGGCGCTTGAGTTCCCCGCAGCCCCGATAACCCAAACGATTTTATTGAACCCCGCTCGCGAAATCGTTGACACCACAGAAAACAGGATAAATGGGGGAAATGCGATGGTCGTTGCAGATTCGCAACATCTGCCGAGGGTTGAATTCGCGGGAAGGTTATGGGATTCATCGCCCCCGGGGGTAATGTTTAGTAATCAGCGGAAACGCTTCAGCGGCAGAAGTCGAACGGTAACTGATTTCCTTTCACTCACCGCAGAAACGGGCGAGTCACCTTCACTGGTCAGACGTGTATGCAGAATGCCACTCGAGAGACTTTGCGACTATTTGAGTCGCGGCTGCTGACCGCCGAACGCAGTGCTTCGCTGGACCTGCCATTTGCAGAATTCTTTGAAGTCGTGCTAAAGGCATTGCAGTCGGCGGGCGAGATTAACAGCTGCACAGTATGGCTTTACTCCCATGGGTCCCCGGAGCGAGTGATCACCACAGATGAAGGAATTAATGCTCCTCCGCCAGTCTCCAGTGTCAAAGGAGAACTTGCGGAAGACAGGGTTTTGGCTGAACAGGAAAAGCACAGCTCAGGAAGAGCGATCTGGTGCAGTCGTTGTTTTGACGATATCTCGAGGTTCTATGCGGTTTGTCTTGAGGTTCGGACTGACAGCGACCCTGCAGAAAACTTCCTGATGGGTAATGCGACGCTGGCACTCTGCGAATGTCTTGCGGGCTGGTTTCGCCGAAATCTGATTGTTCGGATGGATGAAAAACTGGCGACGCAGTCTTCCATCGCGGAATTCTGTCAGCGAACCTACGCCTCATTTTCGTCACAGGCTTTTGGAGCCGTTGTCGCCTCAGAGATCCGAGTGCTGTTGAATGCGGACCGGGTCAGTCTGTTCCACAATTCCTCCGGGAAGACAGAGTTAATCGGGGTATCGGGCACTGACAAAGTCGACACGAAGCTTGAAGTCCCCCAGGCTCTGATCTCGCTGTCCAGGGCCGTCTTTGAATTGGGTCAGAACTCGCCGACAGAATGGATCCTGTTGGCAGAGAACTCAAAGATCTCAGGCCTCCTGGATTCGGAAACAAAACTCATTCTCCATGACGGAGGCACACGCCAACTTCGGGTTTTGCGTGTCAAGGCACAGGATTCGAATCTGACTGGTTCTGGCGAATGGCGCGTACTGGTTGAGCTTTTCGAGAACTCGCCCCGTCCGTCTGAAACTCATTGGAATCTTTGTATCGAACAAGTCAGCCGCGTTTTGTTGCGTGCCAGCTCAAGTCAAAAATCCAGACCATCATTTCTGCGGCGCACTCGCGCGTCGATTCTCTGGCTGACAATCGCGACCATATTGTTTGGGCTGTCGTTGTTTCCCGTGGATTTTGAGATTGATGCCGCTGGCCGATATCTCCCTGTGTCCGAACAACGCATTTTTGCTCCCGGCAGCGGAATCATTCAGGAGCTGGCTGTCAGGCATGAATCTCAAGTCGAGCCGGAAATGCAGCTGCTGCGAATTCATAGCCCCGAATTAATCCTGAAGATTCAGGAAGTTCTGGGCCAGCTGGAAACAGAACGGGTTCGTCTGTCATCTCTCCGAACGACAAGACTAACAGAAGAAGTGGGAGCTGTTGCGAAGAATGGTGTTGAACAGGCGCTGGGGGGTGAACAGGCCGTGCGACAGCGAATCTCTGACCTGGAGTCACGACTACAGCTGTTAAAGTCTCAGGAATCCAGACTGATTATTCGCGCGAATGCTCGTGGACGAGTTTTTCGCAGGCAGCTGGAGCAGGATCTGAACTCTCGCCCAATTCAGCAGGGTGATTTTCTGTTTGACCTGGTCCCGGAAGAATCGAAGTGGCATCTGGAAGTTGAGGTGCCTGAAGAGTTGTTCTGCTATCTTCCCGTTACTTCGTCCCGTGACATCCAGAGTGTTCCGGTTCGCTTTCATTTTGCCTCCGAGCCCGATGAAAGGTTACTTGCCGTTGCGACACGAGCGGAAGACAGTATGGTCCTGAAAGATGGTCGCTCCTACGGGGTTGTCTATGCAACAATTGAGGAAGCCAGTGTAGCGCCGGCGGAGAAGCATAAACATCTCGGTGCTTCCGTGAGCGTCAGGATCCACTGCGGTCAGCGTGCCGTCGGCTTCGTGCTCTTTCGGGAGTTCTCTGAGTTTCTGCGGGAAAAATATTTTCAGTGGTTCTAGTAGTCTTTCAACGAGACAGGACCGAGAGCAGGGGTTCCACTGTGAGAAACGAGACCACCATGTTGATCAGAACCGTTATTGCCATTGCCCTGATCACTTCTACCCTTCCGTTTGGCAGCACTCGCTGCTGTGCGGAGGAACCGAAGCCACCAGAGATTCATGTCGCCCCTGTCACAATTCGCCTGATCCGGGAATGTGAAGTCCCGGCGCATGATTCTGGAGTACTTGACGGGATCAACGTGCTGGAAGGGATGCCTGTCAAGGAGGGTGATCTCCTTGCAATGCTCGAATCACGCCAGCAGCAATTGACTGTCGAACTGGCAAACCTGAACTACGAGGCATCTCAGGAAGAGGCCACGAATGATCTGGCGGTACTCGCCGCCGAAGAAGGAT
>JBILXT010000162.1:0-15051 GCA_044378235.1 Planctomycetaceae bacterium | reverse complement strand
CGTATCGCAAAGATCCTGATGGATGCTCAACAGCAGGCCCAGAAGGCACAGCAGGACAGCCAGCAGAAGGTAACGGAGTTTAATCAGGCCAATACGGCTCTGACTCAGGCGAACACGGCGAAACAGCAAGCCGATCAGAAAGCGACTACGACATCAGCGGCCTCGAAACAGGCCGAAGCAGTGTTGAAACAAAAGACGGAACAACTTGCAGCGGATGCAGCGAACGAAACGTTAAAGCAACAACTTGTGGTTGCTCAAACGGCTTTTGATGCGGCAAAGAAGGCGGCTGATGAGGCAAACGTGGCGGCGACCGATGCGGCAACTAAGCAGGTTGAAGCGACCGCGAAGCAAAAAGTTGCCGAGGAAGCTCGCACGAAGGCACAGGCCGATCTTCAGACGGCCCAGCAGTTTCAGCAGAGAGCTCAGCAGGAGAAACAGCGAGCAGACCAGTTTGCGAATCAGAAGCAGAACGAAGCCAACGTCAGAGCCTTTAACGTCCTTGTTCCTTCGAACACGCTCACGATCAAAGTGGTTGAGTTTCCAGCGAAGGTTGACGCAATGCCGGAGACGCTCGCCATCAAGCAGGGCGAAAAGGGTGAGGTTGTCATCAAGATATCCCGGCAATATGAGTTCACCGGTGCCATAACTGTTCAGTCGCAGTTACCGGGTGGAGTTGGCGGCATCAGCATTCCCGGCGCGAGTATTCCGGAGAATCAGCCCGAGGTGAAATATGAGATCACTGCTCAGCCGAACGCGACTGTGGGAGAGCATTTGGTGAACGTTCGGCTGCAGATGAATTTCAATGGCCAGCCTCTGGTCATGGAACGACCATTGAAGCTCACTGTGATCGAAGTGAAAAAGTAGGCGACACCGGCTGAGTTTCTGCGTCACTAATGCAAGTCAGCGGGTTGCAGGGGTCACACGATGCTGAACATCTTTGCCGTCTGACGCTGTCTCAAGAATTGTCAGGTGCGAGTTGAGTGGAGGCGCGGGCAGGACCTGCTCAACACCCGAAGGCCATACGATGTGAACCTCCGAAATACTGTCGTTGTAGGGATAACCAAAGTGAAGAGTTGGCATGGAGGTGGAGGCATAGCTTGATCCTCCCTTCAACTGCCGAATGCGGTCGCCTTTGGAAGTCCGAAATCGTACGGTGGTCCCGATAGGATGTCTTGGGGATTGGCGACCAATGAGAGTGAGCGTGATCGAGTGGCCCGAGCGCTCCGAACAATTTGTGTAGAGGATCGCGGGCGAATTTGTCGGTGTTGCCAGCAGGTCCGGAAGTCCATCGCTATTCCAGTCCATCGATGCGAGGCCACGCCCATTTCGTGGAACCATCAGTGATTCCCCAACTTGTTCAGTTACTTCCTCGAAGAAGGAGCCCTCCACGTTCTCCATCACCAACATCCTTTGCAGAGCAGGCGAGTGTTGAGGATACCGGACCACATTTCCATTGCAGACGCAAAGATCTTCATCGCCATCAAGTTCGAAGTCGGCAAAGATCGATCCCCATCCCACGTACTGTTCTCCGATGGCTGAGATTCCGGTTGCTTCACTCATGTGGCGAAACAGCATGTTTCCCTGGTTCTGGTAGATCGCAAAACTCTCCATTTCAAAATTGGCGGCCCAGATATCAGGAAGTCCATCCAGATTGTAGTCAACAACATCGACGCCCATGCTGGCATCGGGTGATCCCCGGCTGCTGACCCCGGCGCCGCTTGAGATGGAATGGTCGCTGAAACGTTGACCTGATTCATTGTGATAGAGGGTGTTGATCATCACATCGTTGCCGACATACACATCGAGATAGCCGTCCAGGTCAATGTCCGCAGTAACGACACCCAGAGCTTTACCGTCGGGACGCACGCCAAAGGAAGCGGACGCATCGGAGAAGGTTCCGTCGCCAAGTGAAAGAAACAGTCGATCGGGAAGAGCGTCAAAGAGTTTTGGAGAACAATTGTCTCGACGAACGCCATCTGCTGCGTAACACGGAGGATCATTGTCGAAGGACCAGTTGACATAGGTAGCCACATAGAGATCCAGATGACCATCTCGGTTGAAGTCTCCCCAGCCAGCCGATGTGCTCCAGTCCGAACAGACCAGCTGGCTGCTTCTGGAGATCTCCTCAAAGGTGCCGTCACCAAGATTGCGGAATAACTGGAGGCCTCCGTAGCCTGTGATCAGAAGGTCCGAAAAGCCGTCGCCATCAAAGTCGGCGGCCGCGATACCATGGTGATACCACTCTGTCGTAGAGAGCCCGGTATTGAGCGTCTCGTTGGTAAACGCCGAACCGGAATTTCGCAGGCAGTAGATCGGGAGTCCGACAAATGATCGGCCCTGAAAATCCCCGCCTCCGGCGATAAGCAAGTCTGGGCGGCTATCTAAATCGATATCGACAGCGGCGCCACCACTTCCGAGGGATTCCAGAAGAGTTGTGTACTCATGCTCTGCGCCATTACGAGGAATAACTTCAGGGAACACGTCTGGTGAAAGCGGTTCAAATCGGATATTGGTTTGGTGTTTCTTTACTGGATGATTTCTGGATGGTTTCTCAGCGCCGGGCCCTGATACCGGCAAATCACGAGCTTTAGGAGCTGCTGAGTTTTCAACGAGTTGGTCGCCAGGCTCGGGGTCTGATTCAGGCAGGGAGTCTGTTTCAGAGCTGGAATGGCAGCCGCAGAGCAGACTCACCAACAAGAATACGGTGGACACAGATCGCCTGGATGATGCGATCAGAATTCGACGGGTGCTGATACTCGTGAAGGTAATGAGGAGGCTGGCAAATCCGGATGGTTTGGTTTCTCGCGAGGCGAGGACAGGGAGGCGGGCAGTGGATTCTGAGCCTGAAACTGTTTCCATCGTTCCTGAATCTGCTCATCGTTAGGGGAAATTCCGAGTGCCGCAAGATACCAGCCTCGGGCAAGTTCGGTCTCTCCAAGTTTCTCAGCGAGATCGGCCAACTTCAATCGTAATACGGGATTCGTGGTATCCGTAGCAACGCTTTTGTGCGCCATAGAGAATTGCTGGCGGAGTTCGGCGAGTTCGCCAGCCCGCTTGCGATGAAGCAGCGATTCTTCAGCACGCCCTGCTCCAGCGAGGAGCTCTGCCAATCTCTGATGCAGCACGAGGTCCATCGGGTGGCTGCCAAGGCATTGCTGCAGCAGGGATATTCCTGAAGTCACGTCGCCATTCCGTTCATGGATTTGGGCAGAGATTATTGCCGCCTCTGGTTTCGTCGGAGCAAGTCTCAGTGCTTCTTCTGCGTACTTTTGGGCATCATCGAACCGTCTGAGGCTAAAGCAAGCTTGCGCTCGGTTCGTCAGGATGTCTGGCCATGGTCGCGCTGGCTCCATCGCGGCTAAGGCCTCATCATAACGCCTGAGTCGGATCAGGGCGTTTCCCCATTCCGCACGGATCTCATCCCCGACGGTTGAATCGACAGCAGCCAACCGAGCGGCCGCCGCAAAAGCAGATTGAGCATCATCAAATTCTTCAACTTCCACATAGATGGTCCCCTGCAGATAATGTGGTCTGAAGTCATCGGGCCTGAGCCGAATTACGTTTTTGAGACTCTCCAGCGCCATGCCCATTGAGCCGATATCGTAGTAGGCTGCGGCGAGAAGTTGATGTGCCTTGAAGTGTTCGGGATTCCATTTCAGGACCTGTCGAAGAAGCTGAATGCAGTCTCTGTACTGCTTTAGTTCGTAGCAAATGCTGCCTCCCTGAAAGTACGATTCTTCGCGAGTCGCGGGATGAGATTGAGCCTTACTGAACTCGACGAGTGCCGTCTCCATTTGGCCACGTGACTTGAATGCGAACGCGCGCAGCAGAGCCCTGTGGCTTGCGTGATCAGCGAAGTTTCTAAGTACCTCTGACTTGTCACGAACCAATGCCCACTGGTTCAGGTCGACAGCCTTCCGACCTTCCAGATAAATCGCGTTCGGGTCCGGTTGATTCAGGTAGTAGCCGCCTGTAATCGCTGCTGCTAAAGTAATTGATGCTAATGCTTTACGGCTGTTTCTCATGTTTGTCTGACCGGGTCCTTGATTCAGGAGAAATGTCAACCTGCGACCAATCCATTGACATCATCGGATAAGCCAATGTACGCTGGCGTACCCCTGATTAGGGGTGTCAATCTGTTCTTTTCACTCATTGTACGTTGACTGGAGTCCACCCGGATGAAAAAAAAGAGCCTGCCTTTACCTCGCGCCTTTACGCTGATTGAGTTGTTAGTGGTGATCGCCATCATTGCGATTCTGATCGCGCTCCTTTTACCTGCTGTGCAACAGGCCCGTGAATCAGCTCGCCGAACGCAGTGCAAAAACAATCTTAAGCAGATTGGGCTGGCTCTACATAATTACCACGACACCTACAAAAGATTTCCTCCTGGATCATTTTGGAATAATGTGAACGGAGCTCGGACCTATCAGCAGGCAAGCTTGCTGGCCCATTTGTTGCCATACATTGAGCAGTCCGTGATCTTCAATCAAATACCGTTCAATAGTCCTCCCGCCCCAAACTGGAACGTGAACGACGCATTGCTGCCGAACGGGCAGTTAATGCGGACCGTATTCCGAGTGCCTGGTTACATCTGTCCATCAGACACGGCAGGGGCAAATTTCAACGGTCGCAGTACGGTGCAGAACTATGCTGGCAGTAAGGGGGCGTCAAATGCTGGTAGCCCGGCCGGTGGAAATCCTGGTGCAACCGGGCCATTGTGCGCAGACCTCTACCTTAGCTTCAGGAAAGGTAACACCGGTGCGAGTGGCGTTTCCGGGCCGTTTCATCGCAATGGTCGCAGTGACAGCATGAGAGATTGCGTTGATGGTCTTTCAAACACCATTTATGTTGGGGAAGTGCGTCCGGAGTGCAGTAACCACATGCGTCAGGGCTGGCTGGAGTCAAACAATGGCCAGGGGATGGCTTCGACTCTTTATCCCATCAACCTCGACACATGTAATGACAGTCCGGCATCGGGCTGCAATTGGTCAAACAGTTGGACCAACGAATTTGGATTTCGATCTCGACACGTTGGCGGTGCACAATTCCTGCTCGGGGATGGAGCCGTACGTTTCGTTTCACAGAATATCGATCACGAGACATACAACCGGCTTGGGGCGAAGGCTGATGGCTTGACAGTGACCGTTCCTGGCGACTAACGGTCTGCCTTCACTTTGTGAAATCGGGATCCAAGTGCAACTGCCCTCGGCGGAATTATCTGCGAGGGCTGGTTGCTTTTTTGGCCCGACGTTGAGCCCATTTAAGGAACTTTCGAATCTGGAGAGCTGATTTATGACCCGTGTTCTAAAACCCTTCCGTTTCATTTTGAACTTGTCAATATTGATTGCACTTGTAGGTTGTGGAGGCAGTGACAAGCCTCAGACGTTTCCCGTGTCGGGCAAAGTGACACTGGATGGCGTTCCTGTTGAGGGCGCGTCAGTCATGTTTCGCCCTGAGGGACCAGGACGCCCCGGTACGGCAATGACGGACGCAAATGGCGTTTATCATCTTAGCAGTTATGGCGAGCCTAAAGATGGTGCCGCGCCTGGCGTGTATAGAATTGCTGTCATCAAAATTGGCGGGCCGGGCGCCTCATCGCTGGCGGGTTCTGCACCACCTCCCGCAGATCCCAACGCTCTTTCAACAATCGCAGCTACACCTGCGGGAAAGGAAGTTGATGCACCGAAGACGGAGTACTACGTACCAGAGAAGTACACCGATCCGTCGACGTCCGGACTCAAGCTGACTATTACGGAAGGTGGTGGTGACGACATCAACCTCGAGTTAACTTCCAGGTAGGTCTGCGGCTGAACCAGCATTATCTGATAATGCTGGTCAGTTCCTGAAGGATTTCGTCCGTGACGGTAATTGTTCGGGCGTTTGCCGAGAATCCTCGCTGGGCAATAATCAGACGAGTGAATTCAAGTGCGAGGTCAACGTTGGACCCTTCCAGCTGGCCCGCGCGAAGGGCTCCTCGGCTGCCGGACAGGGCTGTGCCGATGTCGGGGTTGCCGCTGGCCAGTGACGATGTGTAGTAGTTGTTACCAATCGCAACGAGACCATCAGGGTTTCGGAACGAAGCGATTGCCAGTTGGGCGAGTGGAATCTTCAGTCCGTTTGATGCCAGTCCAAAGACTTTCCCGTCGGTGTCGATCTGCACTTCCGCCAGTTCACCAGGCGGAAATCCGTCCGGCGTCAACTGAAGTCGAGATGCCTGCCCAAGTGCTGTCAGGCCATCGAACTGAGCAGGCGTACCGAAACGCAGATTGATCGTCTGTGAGGCTGGCTGCCCTCGAAACTGGACCGTAATATTCGAGTCGCCCACGCCCGAGCCTGTTACTTGAGCAAATGATCCGTCGGGCTGAAACGAGATCCCTTCAACCAGCGAGTCGAGGATTGTCCCTTCTGTCGGTGAAACAGAGGCAACGAGCGTCCAGGATTGATCAGCCTGCTTGGTCATTGTCAGGCCGATGGTGTGCCCGGCACCGCTTTCATCGAAGACTTCAACAGACTGAAAAACGGTATCTGCGTCCTTTCCTGTCCGCGTCAGGATCATCTCATGGTCTTCAAAGTCTGATCGGCCAGTATTTGTGGGTCCATCGCTGAACGACATTGAAAGGAAGGATGGGCCGGTCGCGTCCGCTGTGCCGACGATGTTACCCAGGCCGTCCACGGTTATCGTTGCACCGGCAAACGAAGAGTTCAATGCAGCGACGAGGTCTCCGACCGTTGAGGTAGGTGTCAGGATCAGTTCCGTGACTGTAGGATTTGAACCATCTGTGCGACGTCCACTGATCAGGATCTTGTCTCCAGCGATGTAGTTGACCGTATTCGTATCAAGGTCGGACAGCAGAGTTGTCAGAGTTGCAGGCGATCCGCTGGACAACAATGGTGTGGACGTCATGACTTCCTGAGCGACGGGGCCAGTTGATGTTGATGAGAGGTTTCCCTTGATCTCCATTTGGGTCGAAACCTGACCGGGAATGCTCACTCCTTTCGGGACATAGACTCGATCGTCACCGGGCGTCTGAAATGCTGGCAGGTCCCCGTTGGGTTCACCTGTTGGTCCAAATCTTCGTACCAGATATCCCGTCGAAGGGTCAGACAGATAACCACTTTCATCCAGTGAGAACGCCCCGGCACGTGTGAAATAGGACCGTTCGCCTGACGAAGCAACGAAGAACCCGCCTCCGTCCATGGCAAGGTCGAGGTCGTTACCAGTCGATTCGAGGTTGCCCTGAGCAAAGTTCAGGTCGACCTGAGATAACCGGCTGCCGGTACCAATCTGAACTGAGTTGACGCTGCCCAGAAGTCCTGATGAGGAAGACGATGTACCCCGTTGAACTTCATACATCAGGTCAGAGAAAAGTGTGCGGGATGTCTTGTAGGCGGTCGTGTTGAGGTTGGCGAGATTGTTACCGACGACCTCGAGCATCTTCTGGTGACCACGAAGACCTGAAATGCCTGTAAGAAGCGAGTTAGCCATTGCGAGTAGACCCGTTGATTATGTTCAGTGAAACAGAAGACTACGGAACCCAGACAGAAAGAGCCTTACATCAGGCCTGGCAAATTAACGTCATCCGATGACTGAATTACGGCGAGAGATTCTGATCGCCGTACGCGACCCCCGTGACATTACTGATTGGGTAAAGGTTGTTTCCAATCCTGACCAGAATCTGACCATCATCAGGCTTAACTTCCGACACGATCCCAGTATCACTCGCCCCTTCACCGTAGCGAACGCTGAGTCCCAGCAAGTTGGCTCCAGCATTGATCGCTTCCAGAGTTTTGAGATCGTCATTGCTGGACGAGGCCTCAATCAGAGTATCGAGTTTGGTTCCGAGACCTGTGATGCCACTATTCATATTCTGAATACCCTCGACCGTTGTGAACTGGGCCAACTGGGCGAGGAACGCATCGGTATCTGTTGGCGAAGTGGGATCCTGATATTGCAGTTGCTTCGCAAACAGAGTCAGGAACTGGTCCGTGCTTGCAATCCCGGAAGTAGAAGCGCTGACTGCTGTGGCCATGGCTGATGAGTTCCCTGTCGTACTTCAAATCGTTGTCGTTGTGTTTATTGAGTAACTTGCTTCAGGCCCGGAAATTCAACGCGTGCTGTGAGTCTCCAGTGCGCGATGTTGTCCCTGTCGCGATTTGATTTGCTGCACCGTTACGGGAGGTTCGACGCTGAGTTCCGACGGGCTGGTCGAATCTCGAAGTTGAGTCCTGAGAAGTCTGGCCCTGAAACGCCCCGCCATTCATCATGTCAGGAGACAAAAATTCCAGTGAACGGAGATCCATTTTTTCGCCCCGCAGTTGGCTTTCAATTTCGCTGCCTCGGGCCAGCAACATATCCATCGTGACGGCTTCGCGTGCTGTAACTCTCACTGAAAGTCCTTCTTTCGACTTGGAGAGTTCGATCACCATTTCACCGAGATCGGGTGGATCCAGTTGAACGGTGATGGTGTCCGATTCTGCGGTCGTTCGTCTCTCAAGGTGCTCCATAACGGCACGTGAAACCTGAGAGCTCAGCGGCTGCCGCATTTCCGATGTCACCGAAGTTGTCAGATCCGGCAGAGTGAGAGTGACCGCTCCAGAGGACGAGAGCCTTGTGCCATCTGCTCCAGTTGTTGTCGCAGGGGCAAGATTGCCCATCGCCGGATCTTTGTCACGGGAAGCCGCCTGATTCGAACTACGATCCGTGTCAGAGCCCGTTTGTTGCACCCAGAACTCGTTGGCTAATTCACTTCGTGAGTTCCCGAGTCCGGTTGCCTGTGGACGGCCTGCCTGCTGCAGGAGTTCGTCCGAGGAATTGCTCAGCGAAGTACCGAGTGAACTGACCGAATCTATGTTCTCGGCGCCGAATGGAGCGATGCTTGTCATCGCAGATAGACCATCGCTGGAAACGCCTGATTGCAGTCCATCAATCGCTGAAGGATTTCTCGTGGGCGCTGAGGCAGCCACTGCACGGCTCAGGGTGTTCATGATCTCCTGAGTGACCGCATCCGTATCTCTTGCTGACTCGTAAGGGCGTATGCCCGATAAGAAGGTTGTCTCGACGCTGAATTGCTGAAATTCAACCTGTGTATTTGGCAGCACGTCCACTTTTGTCTGCAGGTTTTTCGTGATCACATTGGAATCAGCGTAATCGAAATTTTCTGACGGCGTGCTATTGAGAGGGATCACAGGTTCGCCAGCAGTCTGTTCAGTCTGACTTTCAGATTCACCCACAATGGTCGCGATCTGAGGAAGACTTGCTTCGGTGGTGTCGCGTTTTTCTGATTTCGCAACCTGCGCGGAAGCAGAACCGGCTGCGGCTGCTTTTGATTGGGGCAGATCAGGAGTAGAGCCTTGTTCGGTGATCGCACTCTTCTGGCCACTCTGAGCGGATGAAGCAGATTTGGGCCCGTTTGAGAGGATATTCTGCAGAGTATCTGAAGCGGTCGTTGCCTGCACATCAGAAGGGGTGGCTTCAATCGTTGTCGTATTCTTTGAGGCTTCTGCCTTGATCGATGCGATTTTTTCCGATGGCACGGCAGCATTCAGGAGCATTCCGAGGACCTTTGAGAAGTCTTCCTCGTCGGGTTCCTCATCTGGTTTTCGAGTGGTGTCTTCCTGCTTCTCTGCAGCCAGTCGTTCCGCCTCATCGGTTCGACATTCGTGGTTCGCCTCCGGATTTCTTGGCGCGTAGTCCGAATAGTCGTTTTGTGGCGGCAGGGCTGTGGTAAAAGGTACGAGCATCACCATGGTTCTTGCGCTTCCCGAAAATATGCTCGGTTGCTCAGTGACTTCGGCCAAATGAACTTTGCAGAAAGAACATTCCACATTTGCCCGAGTTCTGGGCCTGGAAGTGTCCCGTCAACATCTGTTGTCGGGGTCTGTTCCTCATCACAATGTTTTCGTCAGCCATGTGGCAAACGAATAACGCTCAGTTGCCATCCGCAGTTTGCATACCGAGAAGGGGTTTCAGGCCGTGGGCATTTCTACTCATGCCCTGCAAAACCAGACTTTTGCGGGGTTGGAATCACCGAATAGTCCTGACAGCCAGGTTGAGTGACTTTGTCCAAAGTGCAATGCGGGAAAAAAGTTCCCTGCCGCAGAAAACTTTTCTGGTTTCGCTGCACAGACGTTAGTTCGCTCGTGGGCCTTCTAAGTATGTGACCTGTGCCAGAATTTTTTCCAGTTCCTGTCGGCGAAAGGGCTTCTGCAGGAATCCGTCGAAGGAGTCTTCGTAGACGCCATCCTCGGTGCTGGAAATGTAGCCGCTGCACAAAATTGCCGGGCTCTTACACCCCGTCGCGCGGATGGCCGCTAGAGGCTGTTATGCACTTTGAGGGTGCACCCGTGAAAGCAAAATTGAAACAAATGCGAGCCAATGCCAGCCGTTGAGTGTTGTCGCCAGTCGTTCATAGTCACGAGCAAGACGTCGAAATCGCGCGAGCCATGCAAAGGTTCGTTCCACCACCCAACGCTTCGGCAATAGAAGGAATCCTCGTTTCGCCTCCGTATGCTTCACCACTTCAAGTCGGATGGAATGCTGTTCTGCCTGACTCGCCGCAGATTCTCCCGTGTAACCCTGGTCCACGTAAGCGAGCTCGACCGACTGGTCCGTAACTTCCTGCACTCGCTCAGCCAGCTTACCAACCTGAGCTCGGTCCTGCTCATTCGCAGGTGTCACAACCGTGGCCAATAGATTTCCCAGAGTATCGACAGCTGCATGCACCTTGGAACCTTTGCGTCGCTTGGCTCCATCATATCCTGCTCGAGCACCACTTTCCGGCGTCGACTGAAGCGTTCGAGCATCCATGATGACAGCGGTCGGATCCTCTGCCCGATTGCTATTCATTCGAACAACCATTCGCAGGTCCTGAGCGATCGATTCAAAAACCTTCGCCGCGACCCAACGTCGCGCCTGCTGATACACGACAGTCCATGGCGGAAAATCATTGGGAAGATATCGCCACGGGCAGCCCGTTTTGACAACATATCTCAATGCGTTGAAGACGGAACGCATGCAGTACGTTCGCTGTGGCACGTCCTCTTCCATCAGCGTCAAATAAGACACCACAAAATCCCATTCGTCATCCGTGACGTCGCTGGGGTACGACTTCCCTGTCTTGCTCATTACATAACATCAACATATATCTTCACTTAAGTCAACAACAGGCTCTAGCAACTGAAGTGTTTCGAGGCAAAGAAAAGCGGCTGCGATCTGAGTCAGGAGAATGCTTGCGAAGTCCATGTTCGATCCTTGTGGTCAACGAGGAGTGGAGCCCTGTGGGTTCAGGCCTTGTCGGCTTCCGCGCAAGTTCCAAAGTTTAGCCACCCATTCGCGTCAAGTGAAGCCCCCCAGGGAACGTGCAGGGACGGAGGGATCGAGCAAACATCAACGCGGAGAGCAGGGCACACGACATGACTTCTGATACTCCCTACATGTCCGAGTCCTAAGGTACGATCAGACGTAACATCCCATCACCGCCGAAAAACGTGCCGAGAAGTTCTAAGAGGCTCTAACAGAATCGGTTCAGGCCCCCCTGCCGTCATTGTTTATACATACGTTTTCAGCGATTGTCGGGAGCCAGTCCCGGTTTTGTGAGGCGTTCTAAGCTATCAGTGATGTCAATCTGCGTTGCATTCACTGGCTCCTGACGCCGCGTGAACTCGGCAGACATTCACGGAATCAGGATTTCCAGGCAAATCTTTCGATCTCTGGAGCGAACCGCAACGTTGTGGAGAATCGTGGTACACAAAATGTTGGTTCATACCCCGGAACTGGTTTCGAATCCGAGTTCTGGAAGACAACACTTGACCGTTGAAAGGCGTCTCGATGCGAAATCGTTTGTGGAAGAACTGGCTGCTGAGAATATCTGCTCTGGGATTAGCTGCGGGCATGCAGTCGCCAATGTCCGTTGCCGACGACCTTCGAGATGCAGCCCCACCAGGCGCTTTTATGGCGGTCTACGGCAAGCACAATCCCGAGCGTGACTATCAGAAGGAACACTTCAAGGCTGTTTGGGAAGAAGTCCAGAAGGCAAAGCTGCATGAGAAGATTCTGCAACTGATTCAGAGCAACATGAGCGAGGGTGATGCGGAAAAGTTTGTCGCCGCTCGGGATGCATTGCGGGCTGCCGTCGCTCCGATTGAAGTCGAAAAGCTGCTGAATGCTTCCGAAGTCCTTTATGCTCAACAGTTCGAAGGCCCGACGTCGTTGCAACTCTTCCTGATTCGAGTTCCCGATGGTGGCGCAGAGTCGCTGAAAGAGGGTATCGTTAACCTGATGAATCTGGCGGCAGATGCCTCAAATGGTCAGGTGCCGGTGGTTACGAAGACAATTGCTGATGTGGAAATGAAGTCCCTTCAATTGCCGGGGCACATCCCGGTGACTTTTCAGCCATCCGTCGGGGTGAAAGGAGACATCGTCATTCTGACGACTTCGCTGAATCTGGCCGAGGAGAGCCTTAAGCTGCTCGCCAATCCTTCCGCGGTCTCAAAGTTCGACGATGAACGAGTCGTGGCCGCATTGAAGCAGCTTCCTGCTGCCGAGGACGCCATCGCGTTTGTTGATGGCAAGGCGATGTTCGAACAACTTCGAGGAATCCCGACCTTTATCAACACCGCCAGCAATGGCAATCCCGATGCGGCGCGCGCCACCAGCTTGATGTCGAAGATGCTCGACGAAATGGACGGCTTTGATTTTGAGGTCACCGTGGAGTACACCGATGGCTTCCGAAATTGTTCCGCGTCGTATGGACGGTTGACGGACTTGTCGGGATCAAAGGTCATTGGAAAAATGACCAACAACCAACAGCCGTTTACTCAATGGAGAAAATGGGTACCGTCAGGAGCGACGGGCTTTACCCTGTCCAGTGGAGTCACCATTCTGCCACTGTATGACTGGGCGATGACGACCATTCCAACCCTCTTCCCGGAGGCTCAGCAGGGGCTTAGTCAGTTCGAAGCCGTTCAGGATCAGATCGATGTCCACCTGCGAGCCGACTTTCTGGAATCCTTTCCCGGTGAATTCGCCTCGCTCGCATTTCCAGGCAAGCCAACTCCTTTTGGAGCGGGCTCGGAATCGGTCGCATTCCTGCGGTGCACCAAGCCGGAGCGGATTCAGGAGTTGATGCATCGTGGAATGCAGGAACTGAATAAGATTCCTCAGGTTCAGGCTCAGGGAGTTAGTCTCACCCCCGTGGAAGGAATGGAAGGATTCGAACAGTTATCAGCCAACTTCCTGGCCATGGCTGGCGGGCTGAAACCGGTGATCGGCTTTCGAGACGGATGGATGATTTTGGGGAGTCATCAAGGAGCCGTCGAGAAAGCTTTGAAAACCCAGGCTGGCGAAGGCGAAAGCTTTGCGGATTCGGAACGATTCAAATCGTTCCAGCTCGAAGTGCCCGAGACGGTCAGCACCATCAGCTACGTCAATGTGGGCGAGAACATCAAAGCGACTGCCGCTTTATTGCAACAGGCTGGGATGATGGCCCCGATGATTCTGGGCATGGCCCAGGCTCAGGCCCCTCCAGGCAGTGAAGAAGCAAAAGGAATGAAGGTCGTTAGAGAAGTGGCCGCCATGCTGCCGTCAATTGGTCGCATTGTCGGGAAGTTCGACTTCATTGATGCGACGCTCAGCACCACCGTGGCAGGATCCGAACCCGGAACCTACCGCCGCGATTCGGTCACTCTGATCAAGCCGCCAAAGCCACCGAAGAGTGATTCGAGTTCCGGTACGCCAAAACCCGCAACTCCCAAGTAAGTCAACGACGGGAATATTTTCCCGCAGGGGGGCGGAGTGCCCACTCGTCGAGAGTTAAACTAAAAGCCCGGATGATCTTTATGGATCATTCGGGCTCTTTCTTTTGTTCTGATGGAACGGCGCGTTGATCAAGTCAAGCCCACGGTCTTCCCCTTAAGATCTCGCCGAGATGACAAGACGACGATCGACTGACGACTTAGGGCTAAAAACTTTTTAGAGTCACAGCAGATCCACAACTTCACCGGCGAACAGATCGGTCAACACATCGTCGATGGCTCGGAAATACCAGTCCGTTGAGCTGCCGCCGATTACTGAGTCGTCTTCGCCGGCGTCATTCAGAACGTCGACTTTTGCTTTCAGCGAAAGACCGAAGAACCCCACACCCGTTCTCAGACGCGTGATACGTGTTGTATAGGAACTGCTGGAGATCCAGGCCGTGCGGATGTCATCCAGACTGTTGAAGAATGCGTCATGCACCGTGCGTCCTGCGATCAGAATATCATCGTCGGCGCCTCCGTTGAGCGAATCAAGTCCCAGCCCGCCGACCAGCACGTCGCGTCCTGCGTCGCCGACGAGAATATCGTTCCCTGCGTGACCAACCAGAATGTCGTTGCCAGCGTTACCATTCAGAGTGTTGGCCGCCGTGTTACCGCTGAGCCAGTCATTGCTGCTGCCTCCGGAAGCGTTTTCGAAGGTCGATGCGGAGCTGAGAGAGATCGCTCGATTCTTGTGAACACTCTGGGACTGATTCAACGCGAGATTCACCGTAACCGCCGTGGTCAGGGAGGTGAAGTCCAGTGTGTCAGTTCCCGCATTCGTGGCCTCCGTCAGAGTGTCGCTTTCAAAGCTGAGTGCGACCCCAAACAAGTAAGAGTCATTGCCGGGACCGCCAGCCATGACATCATTGCCCGCAGCTCCGCTGAGAACGTCTTGCCCGTCGTTGCCATTCAGGCCGTTCGCCAGCGAGTTCCCCGTGAGACTGTCGTTGTTGGATCCTCCAGTGGCGTTTTCAAAGGTGCCAGCGGAGCTCAGGCGGATGCTTCGATTCGCCTGCACAGTCTGCGACACATTCGATGCGAGCGATACCGTGACGGAAGTTGTGCTTGTCGAGAAATTAAGCGTATCCGTTCCCTGTCCGGTCAGTTCGTAAATGAGATCCAGCTCAGCGGCGGTCGCATTGGTAAAGTGGTACGAATCATCTCCGAGGCCCCCATGGAGTGCATCACTGTTGCCCGAGCCCGTCAGGTTGTCGTTCCCGGAGTTCCCGGTCAATGTATTGGCCAGAGAATTTCCGA
>JBILXT010000161.1:0-15074 GCA_044378235.1 Planctomycetaceae bacterium | reverse complement strand
CGAAAAACAGCATTCCACAACTGTGACTTCTGTGCCGTATTTTTGTGTGTTTCGTGTCTTTCGTGGTTGCCATGCGCACCCGCCCCCAATGAGTTTAACTCACTCCGGTGAGATCGATGTGAGATCGACCGACGCAGTTGCGATACAAGCTCTTCGTCAGATTTAAACAGCGAAGAACGTAAGGGCGGTCGACGACGATTCGAGCGATCGGCTCAATGGTCGACAGTCGACGGCTTTGCCTCAGTTACTTCGCAACGTGGCGGAAGTCATCGAACGTTATCACGCCCCGACAGCCAGGCGATCTCTCACGATGATTTCCTGCCGTCGGCTAGAGATTGAAATCATTCTCAGCCATCGGGCTGTAGTTTTCGAACCGCATGTATTCCTTACGCCACGTCAGACGTACGATGCCTGTTGGTCCGCTGCGGTGTTTGGCCACGACGATTTCTGCTTCGCCCGGACGGTCTTCCGGATCGTAGGCGTCCGGGCGATGCAAAAACATCACCATGTCGGCATCCTGCTCGATCGCACCGCTCTCACGAAGGTCCGCCAGTCGAGGTCGCTTGTCTTCGCGAAGTTCAACACCGCGGTTCAACTGAGCCAGTGCGACGACGGGAACTCGCAGCTCCTTTGCGAGGAACTTCAGACGACGTGAAATCTGCGCAATCTGCTGTTCGCGCGGAGCGTTCTTTTCATCAGGTTCGATCAGCTGCAGATAGTCAATGATGATTGCGCCCAAGGGTGCCTTGCGATGCAGTCGGCGAGCCAGTGCGGCGACCTGTGTCATGGTTCGGCCGGGTTTATCGTCGATGAATAACGGCAGACGAGCCAGGTCGTCAGAAGCTCGCACAAGAAGATCGTGCTGAGCCTCGGTCAGATTTCCAGCTCGCAGGTCATGTCCGTTGATTCGGGCGGTGATCGCGAGGAATCGTTCGGCCAGTTCCAGATTGGACTGTTCCAGACTGAACAGGAGCACGCTCTTGCCTGACTTACGCGCCATCGCCTCGGCCATGTTACAGACGAGAGCTGTCTTTCCCATACTCGGACGAGCCGCAAGAATGATGAGTTCGGTTGGCTGAAACCCGGTTGTCTGATGATCGAGGTCCGTAAAGCCCGTCGTAATCCCAGTGACATCGCCGACCTTCTGCAGACGCTCGTCGATGCGATTGAACGTCTCCATCAGAATATCGCTCATCGCGATGCTGGCGGTGTTCCCCTGTTCTTCCAGAATACTGAACACACGCCGCTCAGCGCTCTGCAGCAGGCCTTCGACATCTTCTGTGGCGTCATAGCATTCGCTCAGGATATCCGTGCACGCATAAATCAAACTGCGCTGCATCCACTTTTCACGGACGATGTTGGAGTAGTATCGCACGTGGGCCGCGTGTGGGACGGCATCCAGCACATCTGCAAGGTAGGCAGCACCTCCGACAGATTCGAAGTCGCCTCGTCGGACCAATTCTTCGGCCAGAGTAATCGCATCAATGCCACGTACCCCGTTTTCGTAGAGCCGCTGAATGGCTGCATAGATCTTCTGGTGGGCGTCACTGTAGAAGTGCTCGGCCTTCAGTGATTCACCGACCTCGTCAATGGCTTCGTTCATCAGCAGGATACTGCCGAGAACTCCACGTTCTGCATCCAGATTCTGCGGTGGAAGTCGTAACTTATCATCAGCCATTGGGTGTGTCCCGAATTGAATGTTCGAGGCGGGCTTCACGGTGACAAAGGTCCGGAGACAGGGCGTTGTGTGTGAAGATGCTCAAGCCAGGTCGAGAAAAAATCCTCAGACAAATGAATGCCTGAGGATTCAGTATGTTTGAGCAGTGCCGGAGTCGAAAAACCCCCGCACGGCAAAAGTTCAGAAGCGATTAGCCGCTGGTTGCTGATGGCACAACCCAGACTTTGACTTCGGCATTGACCTTCTCGTGAAACTTCAGCTTCACAGTGTACATGCCCAGCTCTTTGATCGGTCCGTCGAGGCGAACATGTTCGGCTTCGACTGGATGACCGGCTGCCTTGAGTGCTTCGCTGATATCGCGAGCCACAACCGAGCCGTAAAGATGATTGTCGGCAGTTGCGTGTGCTTCGATCGTTGCACTGTACTTGCTGACAGCATCGGCTACTCGCTGGTACTGCTTGACGCGGCCTGCTTCGATTGCGGCCAGCTTCTCTTTGTGCTTCTCGACCATCCGCTTGTTCTGCAGAGTGGCCACAGTGGCCTTGCCCTGTGGCAACAGGAAGTTGCGAGCGTAGCCGGGCTTCACTTTGACGATTTCGCCACGGTGGCCGAGGTTTTCAACGTCGTGGACGAGCAGGACTTCCACGTTTCGTGAGCTGGGTGTAACTGTGCTAGCCATCGAGCCGGGTTCCTTTTTCACCATTCCTGACCAGCAGTGAGCCAAATCAGACTCTGTTGCGGCCAATCAAAATTGATCACTGTTAAACTAAAATCACGTCTCTAGTGGTCTGAAACGACGTCCTAGAAAGGAACTTCGTCACCACCGGGAGACGGCATATCATCGTAAAACGTTTGATCCGGAGTTCTTCCAGAATCTGAGTCACCATAATTATCATTACTTCGGGACGGTGCCGAGGCTGGACGACCAGAGTTGCCTCTTGGAGCCGCATTTCCGCCGCCACCACCACCCTCTGGCTTGCCGCCCAAAAGCTGCATGGCATCTGCCACGACTTTCAGCTTGGAACGCTTCTGACCAGTTTCTTTATCATCCCATTTATCCTGTTGGAGACGACCTTCGATCAGAACAGGTCGACCCTTTCCAAGATACTCACCAGCAATCTCCGCGGTGCGTCCCCAAAGGGTCACATCAATGAAGGAGACTTCTTCTTTACGTTCGTTGGACCGCTTGTCCGTCCACTGATAATTCACTGCCAGTGTAATGTCACAGACAGCCGAACCGCCAGTGGTGTAGCGGACTTCCGGGTCACGGGTCAGATTGCCGAGAAGAATAACTTTGTTGAATGAGGCCATGAGAGACTCCGATTCGGACCTGCTTCCCGCACCCAGAACAAATCAGCAGCGAACTCAGTCTTCGAGAGCATCAACAGCAGGTTCAACTGGACCACCAGCGTCGGCAACCTGAGGGACAGCTGTCCCGCTGATTGCAGCCACAGTTGCATCAAAAATGCTCTGTGGGTGGTTGATCACCATCTGACGGACGATGGTTTCGCTCAGCTGACACTGACGAACCAAGGTTTTCATGCCGGAGCCAGGCATCGTGAAACACACGATGTAATGAAGGCCCTTCTTCATTCCGTTGATTTCGTAGGCCAGTTTTCCATCCTGCCATGGACGATGCGCAACAACTGTCGCGCCGGCTCGCTTCAGGACAGCCAGAATATCATTGGTGACGCTGTCCGGATCCATAGCAAACTTGCCACTGTCGACCAGGAACATGCCTTCATAAAGATGCTCGCGCACCGGTTTTTCTGCTACGACTGACACGGAACTGATGCTCCCTCTGGGGCAGGCTCGAATGCGAGCATTCGAGCAAAAAGAACCTACTCAATGCCCGGCGGCACCGAACATCGAACTTAAAAAGTCTACTGAGAACCTGATTTATTGAACTTGTTCATTACAGTGACCAACCCGTCTGCAGCCCAGCATTCCACTGAATCTGCAGCAACTTTGGTCATGATTTCCGCTTCGCTGCGTTCCTCCGATCGGAATCGGGCGAGAACCCAGGTTGAAGCTTCCATCTGTCCGGGCGGTCGACCAACCCCTAAGCGGAGTCGAGGAACCTGATCTGTCCCCAGCCGCTGCAGAATATCTGCAAGGCCTTTTTGACCACCTGAAGAACCGCTCGCACGCCATCGAAGTGTGCCGAGCGGAAGATTCATGTCATCACAAACAACAACGACGTCTTCCGACGCAATCTGATAAAAGCGGGTAATCTGTTGAACAGACTTCCCACTCAGATTCATATAGGTCATCGGAGTCGCGAGGAGTAACTTTCCACAGGATGGAAAGGCTTCTCGAATCTCCGCATCAAATTTCAATTGAGGCTTTGGGCACTGCCACCGCTGAGACAGCTCGGCAATTACATCAAACCCTACATTGTGGCGAGTCCCGGAATACTGTGAACCCGGGTTCCCGAGACCAACCACCAATTTCATCAGAGCTTCACCTTCATCAACCTAACGACGCTCAAGGCCGTCAGAAAAGACCAAGGTCTGCTTGAACTAGACAGCCTTGCGAGGATCGTAGAGTTCAACAACAACGTCACCAGCCGCTGTCACAAGCTGAGCGTGCTCAGGAAGTTGCAGATCGGACGCCTTTACGGCATCACCAATCTTCAAACCACCGATACGAACCACGATCGACTTTGGAATACGATAGTCCGGACAGTTAATCGAGACCTTCTTAAGGTGCTGACGAATCGCACCGCCGTCCTTCAGACCAACCGGATCGCCACGCAGCTCGAGCGGCACGTCAACCGTTGTTCGACCTGCTGGATCCACCAGACGCAGGTCAATGTGCTGGATGGAGGTGCTGAAAACGTCCCACTGCAGTTCCTGAACCACAGCCTTGTCGACTTTACCGTCCAGCTCAACGTCCACGACAGAAGAGCGGGTCGCAACCAGCTTCTCAATCGTTTCACCACAGATTGATACAGATTCGCCCTGTCGGCCGAGACCGTAAATATTGCCAGGTACACGCCCGGAAGCGCGAAGACGCTTTGAGTCGACTGTACCAAGCTTTGACCGGCGTTCCGCCTTCACCAGAAGATCTTCCGACATCTGTGACCACCCTGAATCAAGAACCGAACAAACACCTATTTTCGAACTCCACTGATCTCCGGCAAATTCTGCCGATCCAGCGAAGCATACAGAATTTCAATGCCTCAATTTCGACCGAAACCAACCAACGACCAAAGACATTTTGCGGTCTGATCGTCAATTGCCTGCAATCACTGCGCTTCTCAGAGCAGTGCGAGATAAGCCGTAAACCCAGCAGAGCTAATGTTTTAGGCTAAAATTTCTGCAAAATACAGCGCGCAGAGCCCGCGCCGCTGTTTTTCGGAAACGGGGCAGCATATCGTCGTCCTATCCAACGTTCAACTGCAGAAGCCAAAGGTTCGCCGAGATTCGCCGAGCCGGAAATCGAATCAGGCAAGTGACAACGTCCATGAAACTTCCCTCTTCTCTTCTTCGGCAGTGCTGGTTCCTTGCGGGACCCACAGCCTGCGGGAAGTCTGCCACGTCTTTGATTCTTGCAGATCGCCTGAATGCGGAGATTATTTCACTGGATTCCATGGCGATTTATCGACAGATGGATATTGGAACAGCAAAGCCCTCAATTTCCGACCGACAGAAAGTGGCTCACCACCTGATTGATATTGCTGAGCCGCACGAAGAATACAGTGTTGCTGAGTTCGTCCGGCACGCAGCTTGTGCCGCCGAGGAGATAGCAGGGCGGGGCCGTGTTCCTTTATTCGTTGGAGGGACCGGGCTGTATTTGCGATCAATTCTCCGGGGGCTTTCCGAAGGGCCGGAGGCGGACTGGGAATTTCGTCGTTCGATGGAGCAGATGGCAATTCAAAATGGGCCAGAATGGTTGCACGACAAACTGAAAGCCTGCGACCCGGTGACCGCTGATCGCCTGCACTTGAACGATATGCGGCGGATTATCCGTGCTCTGGAGGTGTTTGAACTGACGGGGCGACCAATCTCCGAGGATCAGCAGCACACCCCTGCTTCCATTGAAGATCGGCCTCGAGTTGTCGTATGGCTGGAGCCGCCTCGGGATTGGCTCAGAGCACGAATTGATCTGCGCGTTGATCTGATGATGTCGGATGGCTGGCTTGAAGAGACTCGCGAACTGATGGCACTGCATCCACCGCCATCACGCACGGCCTGCCAGGCGCTCGGGTATCGTGAACTGATTGATCATTTGAATGGCCAATTGACGCTCGAGGCTGCAGTTGAGCAAATCAAGATCTCGACGCGTCAATTTGCGAAACGGCAGCACACGTGGTTCCGCAACCTGGAGGAGTGTCATTCCGTGACAATCAGCGGGCTCGAATCGCCGGAAGTGATTGCCGATAAGATTTGGGCGCTTGGCGGTGGAGTTGTGGCGTGACCCCGGCTTCATTGGGCGACGCGGTGAAATGGCTGGGCCTTTGCAAATCCGATGGCAACTCCAGCTTGGTGCGATTAATTCGCTTTGCTGATGGGCTGACTCAGAGTAGGCTGTGCGGTCTCCCGGCGTTATGAACGTGTGATCAGAGTGTGGTGCGCAAATGCTTGTCCAGTGTACTCAGTGCAGCAAGACATTGAAGGTTCCAGACACAGCTGCGGGAAAGCGAATTCGCTGTCCTGCCTGCTCAGCCGTTGTTGATGTTCCGCTCAGTGCTTCGACGACGCCATCGACAAGCGGTGCCGGGGCCGCTGTCCAGACTCCGGCTCCAGGCAGTCCTCCAGTCCGAAAAGCGCGCTCCGTCAGTTCAGAGTCACATAGTACACCAAACTCCAGCCCTTCTGCCGCTGGCGGTCCAAAGGCAGCATCTTCCTCGCCATCATCGAAGGAAGCACCCTCGCGCGGGGGCATCATCATCGAGTAGTCAAAGCCGTGACTCGGTTCGAAGTGATCGAGGAACGCCTGCAAGGGGTCAATCGAGCCAAAGACCTCGAAAGCAATCAAGACCCGTAGAGCAGGACGAGGATGATTTTGGCTATGGAAGCTATGAGGATGACGGGGCCGACTACTTTGGAGCAAATCCATTTGCCCCTCCGAGGTCAACAGCAGGGGCATCGTCAGCACGCTCCGGTGGGCAAGACGAGATTTCGTCTCGAAGACTGGCTGGCCTTGGTCTGTTGATTCAGGGGTGGGCAACGGTTTCTATGTTTTTGTTGTTTGTGTTTATTTTTGTGGCCAGCTTTATTGCCGGGGCGTTATCAATCGGGGGGAGAGTTGGTTCTCCCGGCCTCATCATCCTGGTTGGCTTTGCTGCAATTGGAATGTTCATTGCGGCGATTGTTGTGTTGGTTGGGGAATGTATCTGCATCGCGATTCCGCAGCGGAGTGGGGCGAAGGGGCTGATTATTGCGGCGATCTGTTGTCTCGCGGCCCAGGTGGTCTTCTCTGTCATTCAGGTTTTGGCGGACCAGGGAACGAGTAATCCGTTTCGTCCTTCTCCATTTCAATCGGGGCCATCGGGTGGGCAATCCTTACTTGCGCTAATGGGTTTGCTGACAGGGTTGGCGCATCTCATCTGCTTTGAGCTCTTTCTGAAAAAAGCGTCTGAATATGTAAGGCGGGACGACCTGGCTCGGAGTGCGATGACGATCCTGATTGGGATTCCAAGCTGCTTTGTGCTGATCTTTGTCTGTTCGTTTTTAGCTCCCATTCTGGCTCGGTTTATAGCGCCCGTTCTGGGATTAGTAATGTTGGCACCGATTCTGGCAGCTGGAATAGCGCTCGTTGTCTTCGCTGTAATGCATGTGGCACTTTTGTTCAGGGTTGGGTGGGCTCTGAGGAGCTGAGAGGGCAGTTTTGAGTGTTCTTGTGTCGCTCGGGCGAATTCCGAGGGCAAAACGGCACTCCTTCTTGACATCGAACCTGCTCTTTGACACGATGCCCGATTCGCATTGCGAACTCATGCACATTTGTCAACTTCTTTGCTCATGGGCGACTTTTGCCGGTCGTTCGATGACAC
This sequence comes from Planctomycetaceae bacterium, assembly GCA_044378235.1. GTDB lineage: Bacteria > Planctomycetota > Planctomycetia > Planctomycetales > Planctomycetaceae > SXXK01. The sequence goes on along the minus strand of JBILXT010000161.1, from coordinate 7,398 downwards.
AGCAGCGCTGGCAACGGGCGAGAGGGGCTGGTATCCAATTTACAGGAAGAATTCCTCGGAATTGCCTGCTGATTGAAGTGCCCCATGTCGAAAGCAATACCTCGCTGCGAAGGAACTCGTCGGATCGCTTAGGCGGGTTGACAGGCACAACGTGATTTGTCGATGACAAACGAGTTGGAACTGTTTTGGTATCGTGGCGATCACATGATATTGGCGATTAAGTGTTCGAAAACTGGTATCTGATCAAAGTTTGCGTCTGGAAGAAGTGTCATGGCTGTACCTAAGAGAAGGCAATCAAAGACTCGTTCGCGGAAGCGTAACAGTCATAATGCCATTAAGCCCCGCCAATTGGCAAAGTGCCCACAGTGTGGCACAATGGCTCCAACCCACGTTGTTTGTCCAACGTGTGGCTACTACCAGGGCCGAACTCTGGTTGAAAGCGTTGAGGAATAACTTCCATGCGGATCGCCCTGGATGCGATGGGCGGTGATTTTGCTCCCGGCCCGAACATCGTCGGTGCATTTGAAGCCGTTGAGCGAATCCCGAATCTGGAAGTCCTGCTGGTTGGTGATCGCCCTCGACTGGAAGAAGAAATCGCCAAAGTCGGCTCTCTGCCTCCGAGTATTCAGATTGTTGAATCTGAAGGTTTCGTCGGAATGGAAGAGAAGCCGACTGTTGCGCTGCGCGAGAAACCGAACTGCTCCATCGTTCGCTGCTGGCAGTTGATGGCATCAAGAGATGTCCAGGCTGTTGTTAGTGCAGGGCACACCGGGGCCGTTGTTGCGGCGGGTCTGAGAACTCGGCTTTTCCTCAAGGGCGTTAAGCGTCCGGGGATTGCGGTCCGCCTTCCAACCATTAATGGATCCTGTATCCTGATCGATGTCGGAGCAAATCCTGCGGCTCGACCGGAACATTTGGCCCAATACGGCTTGATGGGGTCGGTGTGGGCTAAGGAAATGTTGGGCATTGAGTCACCTCGCATCGGGCTGATGAACATCGGCAGCGAAGAAGGCAAGGGGACCGATCTTTATCGCGATACCCACACCATGCTGGCCAATTCCAAATTGCATGGGACCTACATCGGCAACGTGGAAGGACGCGGTCTCTATCACGGTGAAGCGGATGTGATTGTCTGTGAAGGCTTCGTTGGAAACGTGGTGCTGAAGGTCAGCGAAGGGATGGCAGAATTCATCCTGAAGACCGTCGGTGGCGCGATGATGAAAGCTCTGTCTTCTGAGCGTGATCTTGCGAAGCAGACTTTGGGCAAGCTCACCGACCAGTTCCACTATCAGGAGTCCGGTGGAGCGCCGTTGCTGGGTATTGATGGTGTCTGCATCATTTGTCACGGCTCCAGCGATCATCGATCGATCCGCAATGCCCTGAAGATGGCGACGGAAATCGATAACCACCACATTAATTCGCGCATCACGGATCTGCTGGCTCAACAGAATCTGCCTCAGTAGACTGACAGGCCAATTCACTTCGGCCTTTGACTTCGCTCTGTCGCATCAGCCGCTATTCGGCTGCGCAAAGGAGAATTCATGTCCAAGATTGCTTTGTTCTTTCCCGGTCAGGGTGCCCAACATGTTGGGATGGGCCGCAAGCTGGCAGCTCAGTACCCGAAAGCTCGTGAGCTTTACGACAGAGCTGCTGACATCATGGGCTTTGATCTTGCGAAGTTGTGTTTTGAAGGTCCTGCCGAAGAGCTGGATTCGACGGTCATCAGTCAGCCGGCTTTGTTTGTGACCAGCCTGGCTGCATTGGAAAAGCTTCGAGCAGACTCACCGGAGATCGTGTTGGCCTGTGAGATGGCGGCCGGGTTGAGCCTGGGCGAGTACACGGCTTTGGTATTTTCCGGAGCGATGTCGTTCGAAGACGGTTTGAGAGTCGTCAAACGCCGAGGTGAGGCGATGCAGGCGGCAGCCGATGCGACTCCTTCCGGAATGGTCAGCATATTGTTGATGGAGCGTCCTCAGGTTGAGCAGATCTGCAAAGAGGCGTCTGCTCATGGTCCGATTCAAATCGCCAATTTTTTGTGCCCAGGTAATCTCGTCGTCAGCGGAGAAAATGCCGCCTGCGAACGCGCTGCGGAGCTGGCCGTGGCTGCTGGTGGTCGAGCAATTCCTCTGGCTGTTGCTGGAGCCTTCCACACGGAGATTATGCGTCCGGCCGACGAAGCATTGGCGGAAGTTCTTGCAGAAGTCGAAATCCGTACTCCTGAGATTCCGGTGGTTTCCAATGTCGATGCTCAGACCCATACGGATCCAGAAGAGATTCGTCAGTTACTCATCCGTCAGGTGCTCAACCCCGTGCGTTGGGAAGATTCAATCAATCTGATGTTGGGCGAAGGCTGTGATGACTTTTATGAAGTCGGCCCTGGCAAAGTTCTGAAGGGGCTGTTGAAGCGAATCAGCCGAAAGACCAACTGCACGACGATCAATGATTCGTTCGATGAGACAGGCGGCGTTTAGTTCGGATGAGCTGTTGAGCCAGCTATCAGTGCCTTCGGTTCGCGTGACAACTCAATGTGGCAGGGACTTCAATGCCTCGGCGATTCGTGATCCTTGAGCACGATCATCCCTTTCTGCATTGGGATCTGCTGCTGGAAGAAGAATCCTCCGCGCGAGCCTGGAGACTGCTCAGAAAGCCATGTCTCGGGGAACCAATTGCCGCAGAGCCATTGCCGGATCATCGCCTGATGTATCTGGACTATGAGGGAGTAGTGCGCGGAGATCGGGGAACCGTAAAACGGTTTCTAGCTGGAACGTACGAACTTGTGTCTGATCATGCAGACGATTTGGCCTTTACACTTCTTGACAACAAATTTGCCGTCTCAGTCCTGATTCGGACACTCAAGGACGGACGACTGTTTGCTTCGTTTGCGTAAACAGAGATCTCTCACTGAACAGGACGCTGCTGAATCAGCCGCGCCGGCTATGAGTTCGAAATCACCCTCGCTGTTCCTATTAAAGAAAAACGCTCACACCAAATAGTGCAAGCGTTTCGTCGGGCGACTCTGATGGCAGTTTGAACGGAGCCCGTTTTATGGGCTCCGATCTTCAAGCTTGACAGCGGTTAGATGATGTTTGCAACCTGGACTGCAAGTCCGCTTGTGAGCAGATTTGTGGTCAGAATTGCTGTCAACGCTCCCGTTGACGTCGGTCGGGTTGAAAAGGTAATAGTCAGAGTCGTCGCTGTTGCGGCCGTCACCGTTCCGATGGCGCCTTTGTTGAAGACAACTTTGTTATTGGCGGCGATAGTTGAGAAGCCGAATCCAGTAATCGTTATTGTATTTGCCGTGATCGAGAGATTAGCAGTGCTTACGGTGACCACAGGAATGACGTTCGCCACTTTGACGGCCGCACCACTGGAGAAACCGTTTGTTGTCACGACCACGGTCAGATTGCCAGCGGTCGTTGGCTTCGTCGAGAACGTAACAGTCAGCGAAGTTGCCGTTGAGGCGGTGACCGTTCCAACAGCTCCGTTGTCAAAAGTCACTGTGTTCTCGGCAGCCACAGTACTAAACCCTGCACCAGTAATCGTGATCGTGGATGCGTTGGCTGCCAATGTGGTTGTTGTGGCAGTCACTACCGGTGCCACAGTCGCGATCTGAGTTGGGGCTCCGCTGGAAAGTGAACTCGAAGTGACCACAGCGGTCAGGCTGCCGAGTGAAGTTGGCTTGATTGAGAATGTCACTGTGAGTGAAGTCGCTGAGGCCGAAGTAACGGTCCCGACGGCTCCATTATTCATGACGACTGTATTGCCGCCGGAAACGGTAGAGAATCCAAAACCTCTGATAGTGACTGTTGTTGAGTTGATACCGAGGCTCGTAGTACTGCTGGTGACGACTGGAGTTACGTTTGCTACCTGAACTGCTGCACCGCTGGATACGCCACCCGTCGAGACGACAGCGGTCAGGCTGCCGGCCGTTGTGGGTTTTGTCGAGAACGTGACGGTGAGCGATGTGGTTGTTGCGGATGTCACTGTACCAACAGCGCCCTTGTCGAAGATGACGGTATTGTTTGCAGCCACAGTGTCAAAATTGGTGCCGGTGATTGTTACCGTAGTTGCAGTGGCTGCCAGGCTCGTCGCCGTGGTGGTCACTGTAGGCGCTACTGTCGCAATGGATGTTGCCGCACTGCTGAAGCCCCCAGTCGTGACCACCACGGTTAGGGGACCTCCGATATTCGGTAATGCCGCGAAGGTGACACTGAGCGATGTTGATGTTGCTGCCGTGATAATTCCGACGGCACCATGATTGAACGTAAGGGAATTGTTGGTGATCGTTGAATCGAAACCGAAACCAGCGATCGTCAGAGTATTTGTGCCGGAGGCCAGAAGCGTAGTGCTTGATGTTACGCTTGGGACGACACTGGCCACCTGAACTGCAGCACCGCTGCTCAGGCTGTTGGTTGTCACGACAGCTGTCAAACTTCCTACCGTTGTCGGCCTTGTCGACAGGGTCACTGTCAACAGCGTTGCCGTGGCTGTAGTAACGGTTCCGACCACACCATTGTTGAAGACGATCGTGTTATTGGCGGCTGTTGTCGAGAAGCCGAATCCGCTGATTGTCATCGTTGCAGAGTTTGCGGCGAGACTCGTTGTGCTGCTCGTAACCCTGGGGATCACATTGGCGACCTGCACCGGTGTTCCGCTGGAGAGAGAGTTTGTCGTCACTGTCGCTGTCAGGCTGCCAGCCGTTGTTGGGCGAGTCGAAAACGTTACCGTCAGAGTCGTCTGCGTCGCCGTTGTGACTGTTCCGACAGCACCGTTGTTGAAGACAACAGTGTTGCGTGACGCCACGGGATCGAACGCGAATCCTCGGATCAGTACGGTGGTGAGGTGTGCTGCTCGACTCAGCGTACTGATTGTCACGACTGGGATGATGGTCGCCACCTGAATCGCTGCGCCGCCGCTGACACCATTGGTCGTGACGCTTGCAGTCATAATTCCCACTGATGTCGGTTTTGTGGAGAGCGTTACGGTCAGAACCGTCGCAGTCGCAGTGGTTACAGTTCCGACGGCCCCATTGCTGAGCGTCACGGTGTTGTTCGACGCTGTCGTATCAAAGCCAAACCCATTGATTGTGATCGTCGATGCATTTGCCACGAGATTGGCCGTACTCACGGTCACAACTGGCTGCACAGTCGCGATCTTTACAGCAGAACCGCTTGAGACACTGCTGACTGTTACCACAGCTGTCAGATCTCCCACAGCGGTCGGTCTGGTTGAGAATGTAACGGTCAGCGAGGTTGCTGTGGCTGTTGTGACAGTACCCACAGCTCCATTGTTGAAGACCACGGAATTCAAATTTGCTGTTGAGCTGAACCCTGCTCCAGTGATCACCACTGACGTAGCGTTAATCGGCAAGGACGTATTGCTGTTCGTAACAACGGGTGTGACCGTCGCCACCTGCACTGCGGTTCCACTGGCGATCGTATTGGTTGTTACAATCGCTGTCATACTTCCCAGAACATTGGGTCGAGTGGAGAGCGATACGGTCAATGTGGTTTCAGTTGCAGCAGTGACGGTTCCCACGGCTCCGTTGCTCAAAACAACCGTATTGCGATTTGCCACAGGGTCAAAACCGAAGCCGTTGATTGTTATGGATGTCGATGTAATTCCGAGACCGGAGGTGCTGCTGGTAACAACCGGAACAGCGTTGGCCACTTTGACTGCTGCACCACTGGACAGGCTGTTTGTTGTGACAACCGCTGTCAGGTTGTTGCTTGCAATTGGTTTTGTGCTGAGTGTGACAGTCAATGACGTCGCGGTTGCCGCCGTGACGTTACCGACCGCTCCACTGTTGAGGACAACGGTATTGTTTGAAGGAGTGGGGTCGAAACCGAAGCCAGTAATTGTCAGGGTCGCTGCGTTCGCCAGCAGATTACCACTGGTTGAGGTAACGACTGGAGTGACAGTTGCCACCTGAATTGCCGCCCCACTGCTCATGCTGTTGGTTGTTACCACAGCGGTCAGACTGTCGGCCGTTGTTGGTCTTGTTGACAGTGTCACGGTCAGAGACGTGGCAGTGGCAGTGGTGACTGTTCCTGCAGCACCGTTGTTGAAGACAACTGTATTTCGGTTAGCCACGGGGTCGAATCCCAGACCGTTGATGGTCAAGGTTGTGGCATTGGCGGCAAGGTTTGAAGTACTGCTTGTTACGACAGGAATCACACTGGCGACCTGAACGGCCGTGCCGCTGGCGATGCCGTTCGTGACGACGATCGCTGTCAGGCTGCCAGCACTTCTTGGCTTGATGGAGAACGTTACAACCAGAGAAGTCTTTGTTGCCGCAGTGACGGTGCCGATTGCATTGTTGTTGAACGCAACAAGGTTCTGCGCCGCAATTGGGTTGAAACCTACCCCGTTAATGGTCACAGTCGTTGCGTTTGCGGACTGGCTTACCGTGCGACTGGTGACGATTGGTCGAGCGTTTGCCACTTGAACTGCGGATCCGCTACTGACTCCATTTGTGGTGACGACAGCCGTCAGACTTCCTGCGGCGGCCGGGTTGAAGGAAAACGTCACGGTGAGAGCGGTGGTTGTGGCCGCTGTGACTGTACCCACTGCTCCGTTATCAAGAGCAACTGAATTGTTGGCCGGGGTAGGGTCAAATCCAAAGCCATTGATCACCAGAGTTGCGGCATTGACTGCAACGTTTGCTGTGTTGGTGGTTACAACCGGGACCACAGTCGCGACATCAACTGCAGCTCCACTGCTGACGCTGTTTGTCGTGACGACAGCGGTCAGACTACCGGCAGTATCTGGCCGTGTGGAGAGGGTGACGGTGAGCGATGTTGCGGTGGCTTCGGTAACTGTACCCACGGCCCCATTATTGAAGACGACCGTATTGTTGGCGGAGGTCGTGTCAAAGCCGAAACCGTTGATCGTTAATGAGGACTGATCAGCACCAAGATTGGCTGTTGAACTTGTCACAACTGGAATCGCGGTTGCAACCTGAGCTGAAGAACCGCTGGTTTGAGAATTGGTAGTCACAACCGCGCTGATAGCGCCGGCGGCGGTCGGTGGCGTTGTCAGATTCACGGTGAGCGATCTGGCCGTTGCTGCCGTCACGGTGCCGATGGCTCCGTTTGAGAACGTCACTGTGTTGTTTGCTGCTGTTGGGTCAAATCCAAAGCCGTTGATTGTCAGCGTGCTCGCATTAGCAGCCAGATTCACTGAACTACTTGTGATGACAGGCGTGACCGAAGCGACCTGAACCGCCGTTGGATTGCTGATTCCGCCGGTGTTGACTACGGCCGTGAAAGATCCAGCCGTTGCTGGTTTGGTAGAGAAGGTTACTGTGATTGACGTCGCTGTGGCTGACGTCACGTCACCTACGGCACCATTGTTCAGGGTGACTGTGTTATTGGCGATCGTCGGGTCGAAACCGAA
>JBILXT010000546.1:0-4301 GCA_044378235.1 Planctomycetaceae bacterium | reverse complement strand
CAGTTCAGACCACCATTCAAAACCACCTTTTGTCCACTGGTACCCGAAGCTTCAAGCGGCCGTCGAGGGTTATTGAGCCACACATCGACGCCCTGTACCAGAACACGTCCCATCTCGATCGTGTAATTCTCAAGAATAAGCACCCGTCCTCGGAACGGCTCTTTTCGAGTCAGCTGGAAAATATGCTGCAGAATCTGCTTGCCTCGATCATCTGCAGGATGCGCCTTCCCTGCAAAAATAAACTGCAGAGGGCGATCTGTATCCGTTATCAGCTTGGCAAGAAAATCCAGATCTTTCAGGATCAGATCAGCTCGCTTATACGGCGCAAAACGTCTTGCGAAGCCGATTGTCAAAGCCTGTGGATCGAACAAGCCTTCCATGTCGGCAACGACTTCAGCACTTTCTCCGCGGAGCTTTGCCTGATCAACCGCATGCTTACGAGCATAGTTAATGAGACGACTTTTGAGTGTCGAATGGACTTCCCAAAGCTCGCCCGGAGTAATGCTTTCGAATTTACTCCAAACCTCCGGTTCACCAGTACGCTGATACCAGTCTTCCGGCAGAACTCGGTTGTAAAGAACTCGCATTTGCCCTGCGAGCCAAGTGGGCACATGCACACCGTTCGTGATATGGCCGATTGGAATCTCTTCCACACTCCGCCACGGCCAAAGGCTTTTCCACATGTCTCGACTAACAACACCGTGCAGATTCGAAACACCGTTGGCAATTCGACAGATCTTCAGAGCAAGAACCGTCATGCAGAAAGATTCACCGCCGTTCTGAGGATCGACGCGCCCCAATCCCATCAGGCCATGTGTATCCAGACCCAGCGCATCTCCCAATGGGCCAAGGTGTTCTTCAATCAGGCCCTGATCAAAGCGGTCATGCCCGGCGGGCACTGGTGTGTGAGTTGTGAAGGCACATCGCGACGCAGTATCGCGCAGAGCTTTGTCGAATGGAAAGCCGTCTTCCTGCATTCGCTGGCGAATGACTTCCAGAGGAGCAAATGCAGAGTGCCCCTCATTCATATGAATCACGTTCGGCAGAATCCCCAGCGCTTTCAGAGCTTTCACTCCGCCAACACCCAGGAGAAGTTCCTGACGGATACGAGTCCGTTGATCGCCACCATAGAGCCGCGCCGTCAATGCTCGATCAGCGTCATTGTTCAACGGGATATCTGTGTCCAGCAGATAGAGATGAACTCGTCCGACCTGTAAATGCAATACGCGCGCGTGAATCGGGCCGGTGCGAGTATCCACCGTGACGACGATCGGACCATCAGCATTTGTCGCGGGGGCCAGGGGCAGCTCGACGGCTTCCAGTCGAGGGTACGTCTCGCGTTGCCAGCCACCAGCATCGATGGCCTGAGTGAAATATCCTTCGTGATAGAACAGACCAATCCCGACCAACGGCAGCCCGAGGTCCGACGCACTCTTCAAATGATCGCCAGCCAGTACTCCCAAACCGCCCGAGTAGATCGGCAGGGACTCGTGAATTCCAAACTCAGCAGAGAAATACGCAACCGGCCCTTGTCCGAGAATCCCGGCATGAGTCGACCCCCACGTGGTATGAGCAGTCAGGTATTCTCGAAATCGTCGATAAGACCAATGAATCCGCGTGTGCAGCACGGCCTCACGAGCACGCTCCTCAAGTCTGTCAGGAGAATACTCATTCAACAACAGCACCGGATTGTGGTTCACCTTCTCCCAAAGTTCAGGATCAATCAACCGAAACACGTCCGTCACTTCGGGATCCCAGCTCCACCAGAGATTTCTGGCAAGCCGTGTGAGCTTCTCGTGGATAGACATCTGGGCCAGTTTCTCGGCCATAGCGATTCCTTCGAATGCGTTCGTGACTTCGACTGATCTGGTCAGGAAGAGCTGTTCGTTCTTACCCTCAGCCCCAACAAATCAATGTGCGACAAACCTTCGGGAGTATACAGGGGCTGCGGCAGGCGTCGAGACTGCCGTCCAATGGACGCAAAACCGCTCCAACAACCGCCGGATAACTCGACTCGAGCCCGTTGCCTGCCTGTCGTCGGCAAATCTGGTGAATGGCTCAAGTCCCAATAAAAAAAGCCTGCTCCGAAGTCCGGAACAGGCTCTCTTTTTTCCAACTGTGACCTTCATAAGGCCACAAATCTGAGTGCAGACGGCGTTAGACGCCTTAAGGTGAGGCTTATGACAGCTTCACGTGCTTGCGCTTCAGACGTCGACCTTTTGAGCTCGCCGGGCGAGCACCGTGATTGGCTTTATTCAGCTTGCGATTCGTCTTTGCCATTTTTCCGGATCCTGAACGCTAATATAGAGGATTGTTGAGTTATATCGAACCCACATCGGCACGCCTCAATCCTCCACTTCACTGAAATAGAGACTCTGAGCCCGGCCGATTCGAAGCGGGCCAGTCTAACGCCCGATCCTCAACCAGAAAACCCCCGTCCTTCGACAACACCAATGTTTTGGGATGATTCTCTGCTTTGGTGCACAAATGAACCGTTCCCTGGCTTTTTGGGCGGTGCACAACCATCACGAGGTAATCCTAGGGTGTTGACTTAATCGCCACCGACCCTACGTCGGTGGTTTAACGGCTTTTGCACCAGTACAGAACCAAGGATTTTCAGTGGTGCAAAAGCCCGCAGGCCCCTGAGGCAGGCTCAGGGGGGATTAAATCAACACGCCGTTCCGTTCCCGGTTAAGTCCCCATCCCTCACTCAACTCCCTTGGGAGTAATCTTCCGGGCCGCGTTCATCACAGCTTCACTGCTGATATCAACCCCAAACGCCCACACGAAAAGCCCTAGCATCTCAATCGTGGTCCCCACCCACCTGGCGGAATACAGCGCATCTGCAACAAACATGAACAGCGTGGCAAAGAACACGGTCTGAATGAAAACGGCACGCCGAGCGTTTCGATCAAATCTTGAACGCTCGGCCAAACTTCCACTCAAGCTCACGATTGGCATCGAGTGAACAGCAGCGGCTTCTGCTCCACCAACATAGGTCGATCGAAAGATTATCGGCCCCGCAACATTGCTATCAATCGCTGCCGACTCGTCCATGGATGGGATGCTGCGTCCCAGTCTCACTGATGGCAGCAATGCCTTGACCTGCTCAATCGCAACACACCATTGATCGTTGGACAAAGCACCACGGACCACATCCATAGAGGCACGCACAGGCACGATCGCAGTCAACACCTCGACCCAACTGCGCTGCAACTGAAGCATCCGTCCGGGATGATTCGCCGCAGCCTGAGCCGGATCTTCAAAACTCAATGGAAGCGTTTCGGCAACTTCTCGATTCAGTCGAGTCAGTGCTGCAAACTGCTCCGCTTTATCTGGACGCAACGTCGCATCAAGAACTTCATCGATCCACGTTTCCAAACGCACAACTTCACGAGCCACATGAAGCCCCAGTTCATTGAGGGCAGCTCGTGCGGCATGAGTTTGCTCCAGAGCTTCCGCAAGCTGAGCAATCGTCACCTGCGTGGTCACATTGGCGATGACTCCGAAACTCTCAATCCACGCATCGACGCCCTTCCTGAATTTCTCAGCACCTTCCTTCGTCTGCGGCAGAGGGTGCTGCAGGTGAGCATTCAGATAGAGGACAATATCACGTCGCCACGCATGACATTGATTGAACAACTCGGGGAACAATCGAGCCTCGATGTCCCCCAATCCCGTGCGTGCATCTGCTACCGAATTTCCTTCGAGCAGTTGGACAGCATGCTGCGTCCGAGAAGAGATTTCTTCGACGCTCTTCATCAACAAAGGCGTCAACTTCCAGCGACGCAGAATCAGCGAACGCAGTGGCTCAACACGTCCAAGGACCTCCTGCCGCAACCTGTTGAAATCACCGACAGCCGCCTGTAATGCAGCTTTCGCCGTGCCCGCTGCCGCTCGAATCACGTCAGGTTTTCCACTGTTCAGTGAATCAGATAAGGCTTTACGAATCTCCGCGGTTTGTCGCTGAAACGTTACATCGGGAATCTGAGATGCTGCGGCCAGTATCTCTGCCATAACGCCGGACGCATCAGCACTGGCCTCCGCAATTTCCTGCTGCTTCTTCAGGAAGACTCGAATAAACCAACCGCAGAGAAATCCCGCACCAGTAATGAAATAGATCCACTTTGTTGTTCGCCGAGCTTTAATCTCGTAGGGAACAACCTGCGGCTTGCTGAGTTCATTCGCTCGGAGTTCAATCTTCCCCGCCGTTGTCCCAAGCGGAAACGTGCCCTCAACATCAACATCGATTAACTTCGTTTCCCCGGCGTTCAACGACTCCTCGTCCATCTTGAACTTCA
>JBILXT010000545.1:0-4306 GCA_044378235.1 Planctomycetaceae bacterium | reverse complement strand
TGCTGTTGTCGGCCGGACTGGATCGCACGCTCCGAACCTGGAATCTTTCGACGGGAAAAATTCAGTCAACCATGTCGGGGCACTCGGCCTATCTGACCTGCATGGCCGTTCTGCCGGACGGGGCGACTGCCGTTTCCGGTGCTCATGATAAAGAACTGATTCTCTGGGACGTCGCAGCTGGTGCTCCGATCGCAACGCTCAAAGGTCATACCGATATCGTGAACACTGTAGCCTGTTCGCCAGATGGGCGATTCATTGCCTCAGGTAGTCATGACTTTCTGGTGCGGCTTTGGGATGTGGCCACGCGAACCGAGACTCAGCAGTTGGGGCCTCATCCTAAGCCGGTGCAATGTGTGGCGTATGCTCTGGATGGAGCAACTCTTGCGGCGGCTGATGAATCGCTCATCATTCGAGTTTGGGATATCGCCAGTGGAAAGACGGTTCGAACATTTGATGAACACAAAGCGGCCGTTAAATGCGTCGCTTATTCACCTGACGGCCGCTGGCTGGCTTCGGGCAGTAACGACACTGCGGTCATCATTCGAGAACTCGCGACTGGAAACGTGGCCCACACGTTAAAGGGGCATCGGAATACGATTTATGGCATGGCCTGGTCACCGGATGGCAAACAACTCGCGTCTGCGTCGTTCGATCGGACTGTTTGCGTTTGGGATCTCAGTGGCTCTTAAAGTTCTGTCCTTTGGGTGATGCCGAGGCTGACTTGTTAGAGGTTCTCTAACGTGAGTGTTCAGTCACGTTTGCTGCGCACGCCACACCAGGACAGGTGACACCTGATCCTGGTTTCGAGAACGTGAATTCACAAGGCGCGTGCCCTTTCGTCGGGGGATTCAGAATTCGGCTCGCCGCATGGATGCCGACTGCTCTATCCTGTGTCTGAACTCCTGTTGTGACGGAGACTGTTCACAATGGTTTTTTGATCCGAACACAGCTCAGCGGTTTTCACGTAGCCTGGTTGAGCAGGGATAAGATTCATGGCTGTCGTAAACGTTCCTGCTCGGTCGTTGACCAGGCATATCGAACGGGAAGATGAACCTCGGCAGAGGCCCCTCGATTTTCGCCTCATCGCGCGGCTGATGGAGTCGACACGATCCTGCGGTACGAAACGATTCTGGCTTCTGGCTGTGGTGGTGATTCGAGCCATCCAGTTGCCGGCACTCACCTGGGTTCTGGCAGCCATCATTCGCGGACCGGTTGCGGAGCACGACGTTAACGGAGTCATCTACGGGGCCATCGGCTTCGCACTGCTGGCGATTTCGACCCAGTTCGTAATGCATTTTCGACAGCGACTGGCTCTTGAACTGGGCGAGAGTGTCGTCAGTGATTTGCGAGCGCAGCTATTCGAGCATATGCAGCGGATGCCTATGAGATGGTTTCACACCAATCGCATTGGGCGAGTCATCAGTCGTATGACGTCCGACATGGAAGATATTCGCGTTGGCGTTCAGGAAGTCTTTTATGTGACGCTGGTTCAGTTTATTCAGATGGCGATCGCGGCCACGGCGATGATCTGGTACGACTGGTCTCTGTTTCTGATCGTGCTCGGTCTAGCGCCGGTGATCTGGTTTATTAATCGCCACTTCCACAAACGCCTGAGCGCGGCGTTACGCAATATGCGTGAATCCTTCAGCCGGGTGACCGCGACGCTGGTTGAGTCGGTTGTTGGGATCCGGGTCACGCAGGGGTTCGTGCGTGAGCAGGAGAACGCTGCGGTGTTCGGTGAACTGGCCGCTGACCATTCTCGATACAACACCCGCGTGCTGAAAACTCAGGGCACGTTTCTGCCGTTGCTGGAAATGAACAGCCAGATTTTTATGGCCGTGCTGTTGCTGGTGGGTGGTTATCGAGTTCTCACGCCGGGACATTCGACCGAGATCGGCGACCTTGTCAGCTTCTTCTTCATGGCCAATTTGTTCTTCGCTCCGATTTCTATTCTGGGCAATCAATACAATCAGGCGATGACCGCGATGGCTGGTGCGGAACGGCTTTATCGTCTGCTGGATACGGACCCCGAATGGAGCGATCCGCCCGATGCCACGGTGCTGGATTCTGTTCAGGGGCACGTGACTTTCGAGAATGTCACCTTTGGATACGACGCCGGTCGTCCGGTGTTGCATGAGATTTCTTTCGAGGCTCATCCGGGAGAAGTGATTGCTCTGGTCGGACACACTGGCAGCGGCAAATCGTCGATCATTAATCTCGTATGCCGGTTCTATCTGGCGAATGCCGGACGAGTGCTCATCGACGGCCATGATATTCGAAGTTTGCAGGGGCATTCTCTGCATCGACGTCTTGGTATTGTGCAGCAGCAGAACTTTCTGTTCAGCGGCACGATCGCTGATAACATTCGTTTCGCCAAACCGGAAGCGACAGATGCCGACATTCATGACGTGCTGAAGAAACTGGATTGTGAGGATCTGTTTTTGGCTCTGCCTCAGGGTATTCAGACATCCGTTGGTGAAGGCGGCGCGACGGTCAGTTCCGGCCAGAGACAGCTCATTTGTTTCGCGCGGGCGATGCTGGCCGAGCCAGCGATTTTGATTCTCGATGAAGCCACAAGCAGCATCGACAGTGCGACCGAATCACGATTGCAGAAAGCACTTGAAGTTCTTCTGACGGGACGAACGGCATTCGTGGTGGCTCATCGATTGAGCACGATCCGTCACGCGGATCAGGTGCTGGTGCTTGATCACGGCCGAATCGTTGAACGGGGAACTCATGACGAGCTGATTCATCAGCAGGGTGTCTATGCATCGCTGTATGAGAAGTTCGCGAAACACTGATCTATTGAGCAGTCGTCTTCTCTGCCGCATCGGCTTCCGCGGCCGACATCAGACCATCCTGATCAGAGTCCAGCGTCGTGAATTGTGTGGACGTGCCAAGAAACTCACGAGGTGAGACGTCACCGTCCTGATTTCGATCCATGCGGCGAAACCACTCCGGTCCGTTGAGTCCCTGCAGGCCGGGAAGAATCGCATCACCGCCCCCCATTGTCATCGTCTGCATCGACATCATGCCGGAGTTGCGACGTAGTTCTGAGCGTCCAAGACCCAGAGTCAGGACGTATTCGGTTCCTAATTCGGTCTCGGCAAATGATCCATCAGCATTCAGATCATACTTCTGCAGAACGGCGGTTCCACCTTTGACTTCTCGCGCTGAGAGTCGTCGATCCTGATTTCCATCGAGCAAACTGAACAGAGTTTTCCCGTCTTGTTTTACGGTCACTTCGATTCGACTGGCCGCGGCCATCAGATCGCGTTCAACGAATGAAAAGAGTTCATCTCGAGTCACTATCTTGTCGGAATTCTGATCGACTGTCGCAAAGTCCCCGTTCGCTCCGGACTGCTGCATAGCACTCGAGATGCCGGAAAATTCTGTCTCATCCAGATACTGATTGCGATCACCATCAATCATGACAAACGTCTGGCCAAGAAAGCCTCGCGTCACCGCGCGATTGTTGGCACCACCGCCGCGAGCGACAATCTTGAGCGGAAGGCCATCAGCGACGATTGCCGTCTGGCCAAAGGAATCGTCGGTCGTTCGACAGAACGAAGCAGCTACTGGAGCGATTGTCACATCGATGTCGCTCGTTCCAGCTCGGTCGGATAATTTGACGTCGATCGTCAGATGAAACTCAGGCTTTTGCAGAACAGCGACAAGTTCATCAAGTGTCAGGCGTTGGTCTGGTTGCGTTGCGGCCAGTTGCCGAAGAACGGCAACAGTCAGTGTTCCGTCGGCACCATAACGTCCGATGATTCGTTCTGCCGCCAGTTTCGCCGACGCATCATCGGTTACGTGGAAGAACGGCAGGTTGACAACATCGGGACTGACGGGCGAATTCTGACTTCGAGGATCTCGATAGGGCATGAGTTCAGACACACTGAAGGTTTCGTCGTTGTCGAGATCTCTAAAACGCAGTGTTCGCAGAGACTGTTGCAGCTCATTATCAGAAATTGAAGCATCAAGGTTCACGTCGATTAAGGACGTTAAACGCACCGCGTCGTCAGCGGCCTGCGGCTGAGCAATCAGATCAAATGATTTCGGCAAGCGGGTTTGCAGCCATTCGGTAAAACGTTTTGCCGGAACGTCCGTAGCGTCTGGATCATTAACCGCAGCGGCGAGGATTTCTTTCGGGCCGGAGATGTTCCCAAGTCGTCTGACGTTCTCAGTCAACAGCGACAATTCTTTGCTATCGAGCTGGCCGTTCTTATCGACATCCATTTGAGTCGCCACAAACCGACTTACCCAGGTTCGATAGGGAATCTTTGCGACTGAAATCCGCAGGTCA
>JBILXT010000544.1:0-4310 GCA_044378235.1 Planctomycetaceae bacterium | reverse complement strand
AAAGCTCGACACAATGAACGTCTTGCCAGCGGGCTTGAACATCACCGGTTCTGACTCCGCTGCGATCGGTGGTCTGGTGGTTCGAAACGACCTTCGAGGACTCGTGGGCGCTGACATCACCAACACAGTTCTGGCAGGCACCGGAAACGTTTCGGTCACTGCGGAATCCACGCAGAATCTGGAAGCCAAAGCGGACGCAACAGCCACAGCGTCCGGTGGCAGTGCGTTTGGTTCTGGCACGGTGATGGCTATCAATGGAGTGATCGTGACTAACACGGTGCAGGGAAGTGCCGATGCGATCGTCTCCGGAAGCAAGTTGACGGTTGGCGGAAATCTGGACTTGTCTGCGAAAAACACAGCCAGCATCACGGCTGAAAACACGAGTGCCGTGAGTTCAGGATCTGTCGCGACCGGCGTTTCGTTGGCGTTTAACACGATCGGTTATGAATCGCAGAACGTGCTGTACAACACAATCGACGCGTTGATAGGGACGAATATCGGGACCCAGAACCCCTTCAACACGACGGCTCAGATTCTGAACACCCCGTTGGATGTGACCGGCAACGTTTCCGTCAAAGCGTACTCGGATGCCCGCGTCACTTCAGAACTGTCCAATGAGACATCATCGGCTGCGGCGGCTCTGGCGAATGCCTCCGGGGCGGCGGTGGGTGTGGTGTTGTCCAGCAATATGGTCAAGACCGATGCCACGGCCGAGATCGAATTCACAAGCACATGGCTGGGTGCGCAGAGTCCTGCTCAGACCAAAGGTTCCGTAGTCGTCGACGGAGCCATCACGGTTGATGCGCGCGATGGCGCGGGGATTGAATCCAGTTCGCAGGTTGATGCTTCATCAGAAACCACGAACGACTTTGGCATCAGCACCGCGAATGAATGGCTGAACCAGTTCTTCGCCGCGCAGTATGACTTTACGAGCTTGTCCGGAACTCAGTTTATTGGAGGACCGGGATACACATTCCTGTCGACTGCGGGAACTCAGACATTATCGCGCGGAACGAAGGTCCTCAAAAAGGGATCTTCAGGTCAGAACGATGTCGTTTATCAGTTCGTCGGAGTCGCCTCGGGAAGCACCGCCAGCGTCAATCTGGGTGCTGAAGACTATTCGAACTCCGCTCGCTGGTTGCCCATCTATCGACGCAGCACGACCAAGGTGCGAGTTGCTCCGGGGCACAGTCCCGGCGGAGTTGCGGGCGGGATTTATCGATACATCGGGACGCCAGCAAGTCTGGACCTGGCGACTCAGAACTATGCGGACACTGCGAAATGGGAACGAGTTGATGAAACGCGAGCCGACTTTATTCCTTCCTTGGGCAACCTGACCACTTCGAATGCAACGGCCATCGGCGTCCATGTTGTTCGCAATGTGGTCGATGCAGAAGTCACTGCCGGGATTTACTCGGCAGATGTAGAGGTCGGTGGCGATGTCTCCGTGAAGGCCTCCGAGCAAGCTGACTTGAGCGCGACGGTTGAAAGTACAGTGAGTGTTGCCGGTGGAAGTGAGTTTGCTGAGAGCTCGGTGATTGGTGTCAACGCGACCATTGCCACGAACACGATGCTGAGTTCCGCGATTGCGGAAGTTGTGAAGAGTGAAATCACGAATCCATCCGGGACGGCCGCCGGAGCGGATGTCACGGTGCTGGCCAAGAATCGCTCGGGCATCGAAGCGACCGTCAATAGTGCCACTCGCAGCGGCGGGCCGGACAGTACAGCCGTTGGTGTTTCTCTGGCATTCAACACGCTCGGTTATGAATCGCAGAACGTATTGTTTCAGACGTTGGATGCTCTGTTAGGAACAGAGATCGGTGACGTTCAGCCGGCACGAGTTCTGGCCACCATCACGGATACGCCGATTGATGTTACCGGCAATGTCAGTGTGACGGCTGATAATGAAGCGGCCATCAACGCAGGGTTCGGTAATATGTCGGCTCTGGACGTCAACTTTGGCGATGCCGGCGGATCCGACTCATCAGCGAGCGCGATGCTGGTCAGCAATATGGTCTCGACCGACGTCGATGCGCAGATTATCACATCGGAACCGACAACTCCGACGGCCAACCCGGAAGGAGCAGTGACAGCGGATGGCTCCGTAACGGTCGCGGCGACGGACAAAGCCATCATCATCTCCAGTGCCACGATTATGGCGTCGGCCAACGCCGGGCCATCATTTGCTCGAGAAATACTGCAAAACGTGCTGACCTCGGCGGCACCACTGCCGTTCGATTATCTCAGCAAGGATGGTTCTCAGACCATCACCTTCGGCAAAGTTGTCAAGGTGTCCAATGACCATGATGCTGGCGGTGCACCCGGAGCGTACTACCGTTACATGGGGCCGGGCGGCACGGTCAAACTGGATCAAGTCGATTATCTAGATAAGGGTTATTGGTTGCCAATTCCGCGAGTCAATATCCCGGCGGCGGTGGACTTTGCGGATTCCGAAGGTATGGGCGTCGGTGCATTGGTGGTTCGAAACGACGTCGTCGTTGATACTGACAGCGTGATTCGAAACGTTGCCGTCAACGCAGGAAATGCTGTGACGGTGACTGCGACAGAAGATGCCACAATTCAGGCGTTGGCCGATAGTGAAGTCACAGCGACCGGAAGTACAGCATTCGGAGAAGACACTTCTCTGGCAGCCAATGCTGTCATCACAACAAACAACATTCTGTCCAGCGCGGATGCGGTGGTTGAAGACAGCAGCGTCACCACAACCAACAGCGGAGACCTGAACGTCACAGCGACAAACACGTCGTTCATCAATGCGAGAACGCTCGCGAATACTCGCGCAGGCAGTTCGGCCGGTACTGGTACACTGGCAATCAATACGGTCGGCTGGGAAGCTCAGAACATCCTGTTCCAGGCCGTTGATACATTGCTGGGGGAAAATGCCATCGGCGATGAACAGCCCGCTAAGGTTTCAGCAAGAGTTGAAGACACGACCGTCGATGTCGCGGGCGATATGAGTGTCACCGCTACGAACGTCGCAAAGATTCGCTCCGTTGTCAGCAACGAAACGACGTCGAAGAATCAGGCTGTGATGGGTGGCGACGCTCTGGCCGTCGGAATTGTGCTGTCATCAAACCTGGTCAGCAGCGATGCCGAAGCCATCGTCCAGTCCACCACATCAACACCGATCTCCGTAGAATCCGGCGGCGCGATGACGGTGCATGCGTCTGACACCGCCGAGGTGAATGCTAACAGCAAGATCAATGCGGTCGCCACCACGACTCAGGATCTGGGCATGGGACTGCTGATGCAGGCCTTGATGGACAATCACGGCATCGATTTCACTGATCGTTCTGGCACTCGATCTGTTGCCACTGGCAAGTATGTTTATCTTGACGACGTCGACTACACCTCGAGCGAATTCCCGGACACGGTGAAGACTGGTGACCGCATCAAGCTGGACTTCGACACAAGCGGCTTCTCTGCGGGTGAAGTCGTAGAATACATCGCAGCGACTTCACTCACAGACGGAGTCGACTTGGCCGAAACGAACTTCGCGGATGCGGCCAAATGGCGGAAGGTTACAGGAAAGCCGGGCGAGGTCTATGGGTTCAAAGGAACAACGGGCAGCGTCAACCTCGGCACCGAGAACTACGCCAACACAGCTCGGTGGACGAAGATCTCCGGCAGTTCTCCGACGGATCTTTTTCCCGGACTGAGTCTGAATCCTTCCGAGTCCAGCGCCTCAGCCTTTGGATTCCTGGTGGTCCGCAACGATGTTCGAAGTGACGTCGATGCCTACATGAACAAAGTGAATGCTCAGACTGGCGGCGATCTGACGATTCAGGCCGATGAGTCGGCGAAGATCAAAGCTGTTGATCTCAGTCACGTGCGCTCACAGGGTGGCAGCGCGACAGGACAGGGGAGTTCGATTGCTGTTGGCGGCGTCATCGCAACAAATCTCGTGAAGTCCAGCGCCGAGGCGTACGCGACGAATGGATCACTGACCACCACCGGAAGCGGTGACGTCATTCTGGACGCGAACAATGAATCGAAGATCGATGCTCTGATTAAGTCAAAGATTGAATCGAATGGTGTTTCGGTCGGCGTGACGCTGGCGTTTAACACTATCGGCTGGGATGCTCAGAACTTCCTGTTCAACACAGTCGACGCCATCGCCGGTAATACTCTGGGGACCAAGTCTGCGTCGACGACCAAGGCGTATACTCAGAACACAACGATCAATGCGGCTGGTGCTGTTTCTGTGACAGCCGACTCGGAGGCTCGCATTGACGCTCGAGTTGCCAACAGCAGCACGGCGATCGGAGTTGTTCCCGGCGGCGCCGCCA
>JBILXT010000160.1:0-15161 GCA_044378235.1 Planctomycetaceae bacterium | reverse complement strand
AATCTGCGCGAATACCATCCTGCTCGGCCGCTTCCAGAATCGCAAGTCGCTCTGCACGTTCGATTTGGCCATTCGACCATGCCACATGAACCAGTGGAACCAGCATCAGTACATGCAACGAGTCGGCTCGGACACCGCAGTTGATCAGTTCTGTCAGGAGCTGTTGATCAGAGATATGGGTGGCTTCGCGAATGGCTTCGACCTCAGTCTGTCGGGAGTTCTCCGCTCGAGCAGTTTCGATCAGCCGTCGGTCTGTTTCGTAAGCATAACTTTGTTCGAGCAGTGCACCGCATTTCGCAAGGCCATCACAGAACATACTCAGATTCTCCTCTGAAGTCGTGGCGTTCCTTCATGCAGGAAGCCATTATGAAATGAATCTGAGGGGAGAAGAGAGGTGAGGCTGGACAGCGATGACGTCAGCGTGAGGTCTCGTGTTCCATCCTGCACCGGAGGTAACTGAGCCATCCAGGCTCAGCAACGCCGGACACAGTCAGACGCTGAGACATGTTTATGTCGAGCGACCAATCCTCGCGGACTTTTTCCGCCGTTCAGGAATCAAGAATCAGGCTGAACGCACCACGTGCATGCTGCATATCACAAGGACGGATTCGTCGGACTTTTGGGCGGTAGTGCTTCCCTGCAATTTGGAGATTTTCTTTTCGACGCACAAATGCATCATGATGCCTGCCTGCGACAGAATGATTTCGGGATTTCCCCAGGCGACATAAGCTGGTGTCCATCGGCATCGTCAATATTCTTAACCCTGCATGTCCGATTTTTGTCGCTTGTCAAAATCCATGCAGGCATCTTCACGAGGCAGCCCGGCTTCGCTGCAGGGCAGGGGAATACGCTCCGGCTGGTGTGTCGGAGTTGGCGAGTACAGGACTAAGATTCACTGTTTTAACAGCGGTCAGCTCACTCCAGAAACCGCACCTTGTCGGGGGCGTTCGTCCACTTGAACTGAGTCCGGAATTCGTCCATTGTCATCGCCAGCAATCGGCCGTCTCGATGCATGGCCACGACAACCAGATGATCGTTCGCATCATCCGCACCAAGGTAGTTTCCGTCACTGCTGATCGCAGCCCAGGAGTTTGCCGCCAGTTCGGGGATCAGTACACCCAGCCTCTTCTTGCGACGCAAATCGTAACCCGCCATCCACGTCGACGAGTTCTCACCGCCCAGCAGGCGACGGCCGTCGGCCAGCCAGTGCGGCGTCGTGAAGTAGCGAATGGAGATGACCGGCTTGGTATCACCAGCCGCATACATGTGGAATTCGTTGTAGCCATCGTAGATGCCCAGCAACCCGAAATCTTTGCTCCATGCGGCGGACAAGCGATTCCCACCGACTATATCGACCTGCCCCAGCGAAGTGATCTGGCCGGACTTCAGGTCAAGGATTTCAAACCCGGCATCACCGGCCATGTAGAACAACTGAGTGTCGCCTTTCAGGAATCCGAAAAGGCCATCTGCTGCGGTGACGAATCGGGGGGCACTCATCGGCTTGGAAAGCGTCTTGAACTCGCGTACCAGTTTTCCGGTCGCCACATCCCACACCGAGATAGCACTGAACGAAGAACTGGTGGCGACTTTGGTTCCATCACCGGACCACTGCACCCACCACAACGGGTCGGAATGAGTCAGCTTTTGCAGTTCGGTCCCGGAAGCTGCATCCCAGATGCGGCAGGTTGAGTCTTCACCGACACTCGCACAACGAGTTCCATCAGGAGACCATGCGGTGCGCCAGACGGCTCCCTGATGCCCGTTCAGAGCATGAGCGACCTTTCCTGTTGCGCTGTCGATCAGAACAAGAGGTGCAGGAATGGATTCGACGCTGGTGAGGAGTCGCAGGATCTTTTTCCCCTGCGGCTGCCACAGCCACTGATTCGCGCCCCAGTGCTCCAATGTTGATTCAGTTTTCAGGCGTCCATTGGATCCGTCAAAGATCCGAAGGCGAGAGTTCGCGATCGTTGCGACTTCGCGACCATCAGAACTGACGGCGCTAACAACCGGAGTCGTGGCCGACAGAATCGGATGCGGCGTGTGTTGCCCCGTCGCCACGTCCGCACTGCCGTTGCTGGAGTGCAACTGCCGACCATCGGCTGACCATGCGAAATCGTAGCTGACACCGAGTGGTATTGTTCGCAGTTCGCTCCAGTCCTGCGTAGAGCGGAGAATGATGCCACCAGTATTTGCGACCGCCAGCATTGTGCTGTCAGGAGAAAACTTCGCGAGACCACCAAAGCTAAACTCGGTGCGGACCTGAAACGAGCGAGTGTCAAGAAGCACAGTCTTCTGGGTGTCGCTGAGGACGATCCACTTTCCGTCTGGAGACCAGTCCGTTACGCCTCCAACGATGTTGTCGATCGCTCGGATAGACTTGAGTGACGAGGTATCCACAATTTGAGGTCGTTCGCTCTGAACAGTGAAGATCAGCTGGCTTCCCTCCGGTGATATGGCAACATTGCCAAGAATATTAGCAGAGCGTTCTCCGATCCGCTTTTCGCCCGTCCATGGATTGATGATTTCCACCCCCGACGTCGATGCGCGGGCCATGCTCTTTCCATCTGGCAGCCATGCCAATTGCCCAAACCAGTGATTCAGCGCATGATGTGTAAGGAGTTGACCACTTCTCACATCCCACAACGCCAGTAATGCGTTTGGGTCGGAAGATATTGATGCAAGCAACGTCCCGTCCGGAGAAAACGCAACGGAACAAACCACATTCGCATGCCCAGGCAGGATCTTGAGCAACTGCCAGTCCTTCGTCCAGATCCGCACCGAGTTATCAATACCGCCCGTCGCAATCAAGCCTTCTGAGCTGACATCCATGCATCGAAACATGGACCGGTGCATGATGGGTTCAATCGACCAGCTGATAATGTTCTCCACTTTGCCCGGACTGCTGACAGCCGCAAATTCTCCCAGCGACTGTCCTGGCCGCAGCACACTCTTGAACGGGGGAAGGTCGGCCGAACGTTCTGCCAGTCGTAACTCGGGCGGAGCAAGCGTACCGGCCACAGAAATGACTTCACCTTGAGGAGGCTCGTTAGCCCCGGTTGTATCCGGAGATGTCGACACAGCCGCCGAACCCGCCGCTGCAGCATCGGACGCTGATGGTTCCGTCGCCGAGTCGGACATTGCGGTTGTAGGTTTTGCTGATTCCGCAGTTTCGGTCGGTGGAACTGGTATCGGCTGCAGGGACAAAGACGCGTCAGGTGTCTGATTCAGCTTTGACTGCTCCGCTTCAGCCATAGCCACAACAGCTGGGGCTGCGGGGGACGAGCGTTTTTCTGCGTCCTGGTCAGCCCCGCTCGTTTTAACCTCAGCACTGTTGGCGACTGAAGTCACGTCTGTCGTAACCCCAGACACAGGATCGATGCCTTCCGGACTGTTCTGTGGTGTCATCCTGAAATACACGATGCACAAAATCACGAGAACTGCGGCTCCTCCTCCGCAGACTGCCAGCATTCTTCCGACGGACCATTGGCCGACTGACTTCGAGGGCTTTGAATTCCGTCCGCCCTGAGTTCCGGCTAAAGCTGGTCGTTTGCTGTCGGCTACGTTGCCGGTCCGTCGCGACGGTGGGGAACTTTTGCCGTCTTGCGGCAGGTCACTGGATTTTGTGGACGGCCGCGAAATTGACTTCTTTGGTGACGGGGGCAAGATGGATTTCGCGACAATCGTTGACTCGTCTGCCGAGCCGGATGGTGTTGTCTCCGGCGGGGCCTCTACCGGGCGAGTGTCTGTTCGCATCGGAACGGCAAGCTCGGGCTTCGGTTCGCCACGAAACGAGACCTCCTCTGGAACATTCCAGGAGCCACCGCCCAGAATCGGCAACTCGGCCGTCGCTTTCACTCGATCCGATTCGATGGCGGTAAGCCAGGACTGCAATTCGTTCGCCAGCACTTCAGTGCTCTGGTATCGCTCCTCCGGCTTCTTGGCAATCATCCGTTCAAAGATGGCCTGCAGATGATTGTCCAGAATTGGCAACTGCGGAAGAGCGGCCGCCTGGTGAGCCATGATGCGCTTCATGACGGTGTCTTCGACATAAACCGCCTGCCCGGTCAGCAGGTAGTACAATGTACAGCCGAGACTGTAGATGTCACTGCGTGCATCAGCGGTTTTCGAATCCATCGCCTGTTCCGGCGACATGTAATCAATCGTGCCCATCAGCATCCCGGTCCCGGTCAGACCGGCGACGGACGCATGATCTTCGCTGGCTTCTTCGAAACGAGCCAGTCCCATGTCCAGAATCTTGATTGTTCCCGATTCATCCAGCAGCAGATTCCCGGGCTTGATGTCACGATGCACAATGCCATTGCTGTGAGCATATGCGAGCCCTCTTGCCGCCTGCAGAACGCATCGCACAGCCTGGGCGGCCTTCATCGGTCCGGATTTCTTGACCGTGGAAGCTAGGTCGGCCCCGCGGACCAGTTCCATCACCAGAAAATGAGTTCCCTTGTGCTCACCGGCATCATGAGCCGTGACAATGTTGGGATGATTGAGCTGAGCGGCCGCTTCGACTTCTCTTTGGAATCGCCTCAGGCTTGTTTCATCCTTGAGCACCGCCGCCGAAATCACTTTCAGTGCAACTTCGCGTTTCATCGTACGGTGGCGAGCCTTATAGACCTGGCCCATGCCGCCCTGACCCAACTTCTCCAGTATCAAGTAACTTCCCAGAACGAGGGCAGCCGCTTTACCGTTGACCGCTAATTGAGCCTGAAACAAAGTCAGTCGGCCATCGCGAACCAGTTGCTTCGCCAGCCCTTCTGCCGACGATTCCTCCGTCAGCCCGCCCACAGACTGTGCCGACGCCTTGATCTGTTCTTCCGGGAGAAGACCCGACCTGATCAAATGTTCCGAAAGTTGAGCCACACTCAGTGCCATCGCAACGCCTCCATAGCATCAACGACGACACCGACCGGCCGAACCGAACGCGGATTTGTTTGATCCCATCCGTAGGACGGCCTTTTCAGGCCGTCGAATTCTCTTCAAAGGGACCACGGCCGCTTCGCGATATTTGCAACAAGGGGCGACTCGACGGCCTGAAAAGGCCGTCCTACGGGGCGCTAACTTGGCGCTACGAATCGCGAAAGCCCCAGCCGAGCTGTCCCCACTCGGGATGGACCCATCGAACCCAATTTTCTTCAGAAAAACCAGCTTTGCGAGGATTGTTGCCGATGTACTGGATCACTCGGAACAAATGTTCTTCGTCGTGAATGATGCGATCGTAGCTTTCCTCCTGCCAGAGAACGCCGGTGCGTCCGAGTTTCTGATTCACAGAATGTCCGACAAATCCTTTCCAACTGTCGAGGATCTTCTCCAGAGCCCATGTCCCCAGTGGCTTCACAGCGACATGGCAATGATTGGGCATGACCGCGTAGCAGGATGTCGTGTACCGTTCATCCTGAAAATGCAGTAAAGCATCCGACATCATCTTTGCAATGCTCAGATCTGCAAAGACGCATTCGCCGTAGCCTTCATCAATCCAGCGTTCTGACTGAAGGAACCACTGTCGAGCAAACTCCTCCCACTGCTTTTCGGATCGTGGCTCGGGATTTTTCTGCTCCCACTTCAGTCTCCAGCGTTGGAGTTCCTGCCGCTTTTCCTGAGGCAGAGCGTCGGCAAGACGAAACGTGACGAAGTAAGTCGCTCCGTCCTGACGCCAATGTGGCAGATGACGGCGATACATGGTCACCGGAAGATGCGGATCGAGCCCTCGAAACCCCGGCGGAGCAGCGAGGTTGAAGGGCTCATTCGCCATGTTGCGTCTTTCGTGAGTCTCTCTAGTCTGTCGTAGGACGGCCTTTTCAGGCCGTCCACTTTACGCCACCCATTAATTGCCACTTAGTACTTCAGGTAATATACCCCACAATACATAATTGTCAATCGCCCATGCTTCCGGCGTGGCGACACGACGGCCTGAAAAGGCCGTCCTACGTTGTGTGGGTGTCGCTCCGTAGGACGGCCTTTTCAGGCCGTCGCTCTTCCCCTACTTTCCTGGCAGCAACTTGCGAAACTCAGCCGGTGTGAGAGTTTCAATGCGGCCGTCGCCGCGGTCGATGTAGTAGACGAGGTACTGATCGATTTCCTCGGGCTTGCCATCGATCAACTCACCGGCCGCCGAGAACGTCGCGGACTTGTTGTCAGGAAGCATCACGCCGTGGAAATAAGGCTGAAACTCGGCTTCGTTCCAGACGGTGAAGCGTGATGAGGTGGTCCCAGCGGCAAATAAATGACCGCGTGGGTGCCATGCAGACGCATAGTTTAGTAATCCCTGAGGATAACGAATGGTCAGTCGTCCGTCTTGGCGGCGCCAAAGAGCAAGATATCCATCTTGTCCGGAAACATAGCGCTGACCGTCCGGCCGCCAGGCTTCCGCCGGTGATTGCTCAGGCAACGTTTTCCCTGTATCATCGAACCACAGTCGCGAACTTTGAATGGACAACATCTTGCCGTCAGGGCTCCACACCGGGGTATGTTGCATATGGGGGAGAGGCACATCGCTGACGGTTCGCAAGGTCCAGCCGTCGTGGTGTTCGAGCAATTTCAGCGGCTGTCCCTCCTCAGCCACCGCAAGCATGTCCGTGGTATGATTCCAGATAACGAATGGACATGCCTTGCCCCCTGTGGCCAGCTCCTGTATCGGCTGACCGTTTCGATCAAGGATCTGTAAGTGACCGTTGCCATCACTCACAATGATTCCTTGCCACTTTGGGCTACTGACAACGCAGCCAAACCAGTGCAGGGCCGCAGTTTGATACAAGTTACGAACGCTTCCATTCAATGTCGTAGCCGAAACTCCTTTGCTGCTGCCAAAGAACAGCTCGTCTCCATTAGTGCTCCATTTTAGCCATCGTGTGTCGCCTGAATTATCCTCGAAGATGGAACGGTTTCTGTGACCATCCTTCGCCCAGAACTTCGCATTTGCGTAATGGGAACCGATCCTGGACGCCAGCACTTCCCCATCGGGCGACCAGGCAAGTTCAGACACTATCTGTACGGCGCCTTCAGGACTGCGGAACCGAAGTTGTTTAAGATTTGCGGGGGCAACACCAAGCAAAGACCCCTGGTTCGTTGTAAAAACGACTTCCTCGCCATTCGGACGCCAGTCGGCAGAATCGTGGATGCCGCACTGCAAACGTCCCTCGCCGGACAGCACAACCTTCCGTTCGATGCGATCCCAAACCTGCAGCCAGTATGCTCCTAAAAGCAATCGGCGTCCGTCAGCGTGCCATTCGACATCGCCAACGCCTTCCATCGGGATCGTGTGATCCAGCTTTAGGTCAGGCGAATAAATGCGAACATCGGTTTGAGTGGCGATTGCCAACCAGCCGGACTCGTGCCAACTGAGTTTTGATCCAAAGTATTCTGCCACAGTGATCTCGTCGATTATTGTTGATTCACCAGTCTCGATGTTCCAGGATCGGACTTTCCCATCGTGATGCACCGCCACGAGCGACTTGCCATCACGACTGAAGATTATGCCTTGCTTATGGACCCCGAGATCCGGAGTTGCCGCTTCTTCCGGGAACGACTTCAGCAGTTCCCCGGCTGCGTTGTAGATCTCGATACAACTTCCATGGTTCGCTGCATTGGAGATACCGACGGCAAATTGGTCTGCAGTTGGGTTCCAAGCCACCGCTCTGGTAGTGCCGCGCAAGGCGGCTTCATGATTGAGATTCCCCTTGACATCGAAGACACGAACTTTGGTCGTTCCGTCGGCGGCCACCACGATTCGCTGGCTGTCACTGGACCAACTAAAGTCGAATGCTCCATATTGAGGGGCAAACCCTGGAAGTAGTTGGTGCAGCTTCAACGTCCTGGCGTCAAAGATGGAAAGATGCGTATCCAGAACACCGATCCATTTTCCATCCGGACTGTATGCCACTTTGGTGACGAATTCACGTCGGGGCCAGACCGTGTCCACATTCCAACGTTTTATTCCCGGGATCAAAGCCGGGCGATCAACAATGCCCGGGAGCACTGCTGCTTCTTTGAGTGAGTATCCAAAGCCATTGAAATTCTGATCATACCACGGTGGTTCCGGCCCCATTTCCCACGTCCCCAGCGGCGGTGCCGGTGTGAGGTCTATTTCGACCCGCGGCTTCAACGGGGTACTCGGCTGCGGCATCGTCGCGGCGACGGAGGAATTGTCCGCATTCCGCATCGCTGGGTCGGTTAAGCTTGGGGACTGGCGTACGGCGTCGACACTCAAAGCCACGCGAAAACCTACATCGCCGTCGATCCCCGACGGGCGCCGACGTGTAGATGTGACCTGATTTTTACCGCTGATAGGGCCATGTGCGTCCCAACCGCCTCCACGGATAACGTGTGCATCATCTCTGGATCTTACAATTGGGTCGATCGCGACACTGCCTGCCAAATTCTTATATGCCGACGGCGACCAAAAGTCGTCGCCCCACTCCCAGACATTCCCGTGCATATCAAAGAGACCAAAGGGATTTGGTGGCAGTTCAGCAACGGGATGAGTACGGTTACCCGAGTTCGTACTCGACCAGCCAACGCTACTTGCGAGAGTGGGGTCTTCGGCGACAGAAAAGGTCGATGTTGTTCCAGCTCGACAGGCGAATTCCCACTCAGCTTCAGTCGGCAGTCGGTAGCCAGTTCCTTGCAACGGTGTGACCTGCTCCCCCGAGCGAAAGTAGAACGGCTTAAGGTCGTCCTTTTGGCTCAGCTTTGCGCAAAGCTCTGCAGCGTCATACCAAGTCACCGACTCGACTGGAAAACTCTCAGTGGGAATTCCCACCACAGTTTCCTTACCAGGGCCGCTGGCAGAGAAACGTGATGGGTTACTTTTCATTACCGTTGTGTATTGTGATTGGGTCACTTCCGTCACCCCCAAATACACAGGTCGCGTCAAGACGACCTTATGCTGCGGTCGTTCACTCTCCACAAACTCTCGCCACATGTGAGTTGGATCCAAGAGCTGGAGTGACTCTTGGATTTGTGCTTCAGTGCTCCCCATCATGAACTCACCTGGCGGAATCAGCCTGAACTTCATGCCGATGCTGTTGGTATACTCAACCGGCACTTTCAAATACGCGGCCCATTCCTCCTGATGTTTCTTGGCTTGCTCGGCATCAAATGGGGCAATGGCGGGTTTCGGGGCGTCGGCGGGCCAGCCGTGCCAACCCGTGGTTGGATTTGAAATTTGAGATTTGGCATTTGAGATTGAGGAAGCACCAGTCGACATTCCTTCCTGCCGAATTGTGACTTTGGAACCCGGCTCCGCTGCGACGTCAATCTCGGTCCCTTCGGGAACTCGAATCACGGTTTCCTTGCCGTCTTTGTCCCGAATGGTGATGACGATGATGCCCAGCAACGCCAGCAGAATTCCACCGGCTCCTGCGGCGGCGAGGAATCGACGGCGAGGTGGCTTGCCGGGTGGCTGCAAGGACGAAGCCGCGGGCGCGTCTTTCGGCTTGACCGCTTTCTTTGTTGCCAGCGAGGCAACGGGTTCCGTGACGATCACGGGGAGTGCTTCGATCTCGCCCGCGGCTTTTTCGGGCTTCGCTAATTCCGCTACCGGCTTGGGTGTCGACTCGGCTTTCGTAACTGTCGGATCCACCTGTTTGAGCTTCTGCAGGATCGCGGTCAAGGCCTTGGCAACCTCAACCGCCGACTTCGGACGATCGTCGCGATTTTTGCGCATCAGGCGAGCAATCATGTCACAGAATGCAGGATCAAGCCCGCTGATCACGGCATCCAGTGGCTTCGGATCTTTCTGCACGACCGCCATCAAGGTGGCCGTCACGTTGCTGCCTTCGAACGGCAGTTTTCCCGAGGCGAGGTGGTACAGCACGCTGCCGAGACTGAACAAGTCGCAGCGGTGATCGACGTCCTGCCCCAGAGCCTGCTCCGGGGCCATGTATCGCGGTGTGCCCATGACCATGCCGGATTGAGTCAGTCCGGCGTCCTCCGAGGTCGCTCGGACAAGTCCGAAGTCCAGGATTTTGGCTCGGCCGGTCTTCTCTTCGATCCAGATGTTGTCTGGCTTGATGTCGCGATGAATCAGGTTGCGATCATGAGCCGCCGCGAGCCCCGCGGCCACCTGTATGCCGACCTTGAGCACATCCTTTTGAGACATCCGGCCGACTCGTTCCTGGCGAGTCTTCAGCGATTCGCCTTTGAGAAACGGCATCGCAATAAATGGCACACCGTTGTCTTCGCCAACCTGAAAGATCTGCACGATGTTGTCATGTTCGATTGCGGCCGTAAACTGAGCTTCACGCAGAAACCGATCCTTCGCCGTGCGACTGGCCGCGACCGAAGGTTTCATGACCTTCAAGGCGACCTGACGCTTTAACCGAGCATCCTCGGCACGAAACACCATGCCCATGCCGCCCATGCCGAGCAGTTCAAGGATTCGATAGTCGCCCAGTCGCCCGAGTTCATCCGGCCCTTGTGCCGGGGCGAGAAAGTTCAGAGCCTCATCTGGCGTCTGGACCGACCCAAACGTGACGGTGGCATTGGGGTCGGCCGGAGGGATTTGCACGTTGTCACCGATCACTGTTTCATCCGGCTGCATCGTCTGCAACTGGCTGCTGAGCAGTTTGCCTTTCTCAGCGGCCAGAGCGACAGCTCCTTCGTCTCCGGTGAGGACTCTACGAGCACGAATGGCCTGAGTGATCTCATCCTGTGGCATCAAGGTATTGGCCGACGCCGTACACTGACTGCAGCTCTGCAAATGTTCACTCACTGCAGACTGCTCGGTCGCTGAAAGTTTTCCGAGCAGAAAGTTTTCGAGTGTGGCCTGATCGGGACAAGTTTGAGTCGTCATCGTGAGGGGTCTCGCGGCTTTGTATTGCGGCGTTTAATAAGTGTTTATCTTGAGATACGAACGAGGTGAAAATTTCTGTCTCGGAGAAATAGGTTTTCTTTGCCCTCTCCGTAGAACGGCCTTTTCAGGCCGTTGTTGCGGCAACAAAACGCCAATCTCGACGCCCTGAAAAGGGCGTCCTACTTTTTTCACAGTCTCTTCGGGTCATGAATTCTTCGTAGAACGGCCTTTTCAGGCCGTTGTTGCATGAATACAAAAACCCTTTCGACGCCCTGAAAAGGGCGTCCTACGCATTCAATCCAGCAAACCCTCCAGTTCCTGCCGCAATCGCGCGAGTACTCGAGACTTGGCTAAGTAGACCGCGTTGATCGGCATGTTTAATTGTTCGGCGACGGCGGAGGCCTTCTGATCGTCCAGAACCTGAAGCCGAAAAGCCTGCAGGTCGACTCGTGGAATTCTGTCTGAAGCAGATCGAGAGCTCGGTTCACAATCACGCTGCGGTATTCGGCCTCGACGAAAAGATCTGCATCATCGGCGATGGTGATTCGGCTCAAACCATAGGGCTCGGACCGCAAAGAGAGCAACTGGTTGCGCCGATGCAGGTCGGTCACACGATTGAGAGTGATCGTCTTCAGCCAGGCTCGGAATCGCCGATTCGGGTCGTACTGAAATTCGGGCAATTTCAACACCAGCGTCGAAAGCACATCCTGAACGATATCTGACGCGTCGTCTGTGCTGAGCCCTTTCTGACGAGCCCAGTAGAAGATCAGCGGCGTATAGAGATCCACAAACCGCTGCCACGCCGAATCCGATTTCTGCTCGCCGATACGTTTCAGCAGATTGACAGATGTATCGTCCATGCAAAGAAAGTCGTCCGTGGCCGCCGATTCAGATTATTTACGCAGCCTTTTCAGCCCGTTGAGGCTGCGAATTTATTCGTAGGACGGCCTTTTCAGGCCGTCGTCGCCGCAAAAGAACTCTCGATTTCAACGCCCTGAAAAGTGCGTCCTACATTTCTTAACAGCCTCGTTAATCGAGCAGGCCCATCGGCCACTCATGATGAGTGACTTAGTTCAACGACGACAGCGAACGTTCGAACCGAACGGCCCAATCCCCAATGCCGTCGTTTTTTCTTTAGTTCGGTCGAGCTATAAGAAAGGTTTGCCGGCCAAAGCCACCCCCAGGGAGGCGTACAGAGATCACGGCTGGAGTGTTCTGAAATTCTTTCCCATTGTTGACAGGTTCGAGGCGACAGGAAAGACTGCAGTTCCATCAGGAAATTTACAAAAACCTCGTTCGGTTGCGGTGCTGCGTGTCGTCTTACTCAGAGAATCCAGTCGGTGAATTGGAGAGTCCTGTGGCTGCATCACAGGAATCACCCGAGGGTACGATCGGTGGACAGGCAGACATTGCTGCGATGGTCTTCAGTTACAGACCATCTGTGAAGGCCATCGCGGCGAGCCTTCTGCCGGAACATCTGAAGTCTCGCGTCGATGATTCGGATCTTGTTCAGGACACATTGCTCAAAGCTGTGACCAATGCTGATCAGATTCGAGCGACGCATCCAGAGCAACTGGAAGCGTGGCTAAAGGAAACGTTGGTTAATTCTGTTAGGGATTGCATCAAGTTTCACAGTCGTCAGCAAAGGAGTGTTTCCAAAGAGCAGTTTCTTCCTCTGGAGACTGTGCGTTCAACGGATCTGTCGGCCAGTGAGCAGATTAGTAAGGCAGAGACGAATGAAATTGTACTGCAGGCGGTCATGGGGCTTGCAGATGACTATCGGACAGTCCTGCTGCTTAGGCAGCAGATGGATCTGACGTTTCCGGAAATCGGTGAACGCATGCAGCGAACTCCCGAAGCCGTCCGAATGCTTTGGGCTCGGGCATTGGTAGCGTTGGGCGACAAGCTAAAAGCGGTCAAGGATGCCGGACGCTAGATGGCGGTTGTGACACTTTGTAGGACGGCCTTTTCAGGCCGTCGCTATTACTGCCGTAGTTACATTACATGTCCTCCAGACGCATTTTTCCAGGTGAGTCATGAACGGCCTGAAAGGCCGTTCTACGTTTTGAACGCCAACAAGTTGTTGCGGCCCATGTCTCTAACGGACAATTCGAACAGCGAGATTTTCAGTGAGCAGGCTCTGCAGTCTCTGTTGACGCTGGATGAAAAGCTTCGGACTGGTGAGCAATCGGTTGCAGTTCACGCGGAGTCTCTGATTCTGCGGGACGAGGAGATGAATCTGCTCCGCCTTGGGGCTGATGCACTTCAGAAGCTGGAAGCTGCCATTCCGCGGCGCAGTCAGAAAATGCCTACGTGGGCTCCACGGTCAATCGGAAGGTTCGAACTTCGGTCTGTTCTGGGGGCCGGTGGATTCGCCGTTGTGTATCTCGCACACGATCCGAAACTGGGACGCCCCGTTGCACTCAAGGTTCCCAGACCTCACGCTCTGATTCAGCCTGAGCTTCGGCATCGGTTTGTGACGGAAGCACGGGCGGCGGCGAGGCTTGATCATCCTCACATCGTGCCGGTCTTCGAAGCAGGAGAGGATGGCGATCTTCCTTATATCGCCTGTGCTCTTTGTGAAGGTCCGTCACTGGCCGAATGGCTGTCGGGACGCACGACCCCCTTGAATCCGCGCATCACAGCACAAGTAATGCGGCAATTGGCCGATGCTTTGCAATACAGCCATGACCGCGGCATTCTGCATCGTGACATCAAGCCTGGAAACGTGCTGTTGTTTCCGCAAGCGCGGGCGAGTATCGAAGAGTTTCCATTTGTGGCGAGGGTCGGCGATTTTGGACTCGCGAAGCTGCTGGAAGATCCCGGCCTCGATTCCGTCACCAGCCAGTTGATCGGCACGCCTCGTTTCATGGCCCCGGAGATACTGGGAGATGGTGTCAAAACGGCCAGTGTGGCCGCTGATGTTTATGCCCTGGGTGCTGTGTTGTACGCGATGCTGACGGGGCAGGCTCCGTTTGGTTCCGCGTCACTCGTGGAAACCATGAAAAGCATCGCCACGGAAGATCCGGCGGATCCCGAGTTGTTAAATCGATCCGTCAGCCGCGACTTGAGCTTGATCTGTCTGAGGTGTCTGGAGAAGTCGCCCGAAGCTCGATACCAGTCAGCGGCTGAGTTGCGAGATGATCTGGATCGGTTTTTGAACGGACAGTGTGTGATGGCTCGCCAGACGCCAGTCGCTGTGCGTTTGAAAAAATGGAGTCGTCGGCATCCCGTGATTGCGGCCCTTTCAGTAGTTTCGACCATGTTTGTGCTGTCTATCGGTATGATGGTTTTGCGTTACACGAGTTCACTCAAAGGGTTGCAGGGGCAGCTTCAGGAATCCAACAGCATTCTTCAGCGTCAGGTTCGTCAGCTCGATGTTGCTCTGAAGTCGGCGGAAAGCAGTCAGCAGGAGGCGGCCGATCAGCGCGGTCATGTCACTCAGCTTTTGAAGATTTCGGATATCAATCTTGCGGGCCGAATCTGGCGACAGGGGGACACGAAAGGGGCCGTGCGACTGCTTGAGCCGTGGATCGGGCTGCTGTCGAACAGCCACACGTCGGCTACCTCGGCTGATTTGGCTCTGAGATACCTTTGGAATCGCATCACGGTCGATGCCACGTTGCTGAAGCCGTCACAGCAGGCTGTGTGGTGGATGCACCATGATGCAGAATCGGAGCAATTGCTGCTTGCGGGCAGTGAAGGGCAGCTTGAAGTGGTCTCCTGTCGGGAATCCGATCCGTCATTTTCGAGCATCGCTGCAGCTCTCAAAGTGGCATCGGGCGAATTAAGCTGTGTAACACTTTCAGATGACCGGCAACTGGCCGCAACGTCCGGGGATGACGGTCAGGTGCGGATCTGGAGCGTCGATACTTCCGCTGGACTGTCATTACCGTCGTTTAAGCTGGCCCATAAGATTCAGGTTTTGC
The DNA here is from genome assembly GCA_044378235.1 of Planctomycetaceae bacterium. GTDB lineage: Bacteria > Planctomycetota > Planctomycetia > Planctomycetales > Planctomycetaceae > SXXK01. Next base: position 428 of record JBILXT010000160.1, on the reverse strand, counting down.
CGGACGCAAGTGTGTACGGAGTCCTGTTTCTGCCCGGGACTCATCAGCTCATCAGTTGTGCTCGTGAGCCGACTCTGAAAGTCTGGGATGCAGAATCCGGCCTTCTGATTCGCGAAGTCGCCACTGCTCATCCTCGATTCATTGAGTCCATCGTGATCTCTCTGGACGGGACTCAATTGGCAACAGCCGGTGCGGATGGACTGGTCGAAGTTTTCCGTTTGCCGGACCTGACTTCGACACGACAGATCCCGGCCAGTGAGAAGCCTCTTTCGATGGCCGCCTTCAGTAATGATGGAAAGTTTGGCGAATTCAAATCTGAAGTGCAACGCGGGTGTTTAGGTTTTATTGGGTGAGTAATGGACTTCCACGGGTGTCTGGAAGCCCAAGCATTTTCTGGGTCGATTGTTGAGTTTGCGTTCAATGTGAGC
>JBILXT010000159.1:0-15177 GCA_044378235.1 Planctomycetaceae bacterium | reverse complement strand
ACCTCAAACTCGCCAAAAAGCATGGGCTCAGGTATGTCCATCTGCCTCATTCGTATGACGGTATTCCGCAACAGCGAGGCTACGAGTTGGCGAAGGCCGTGCGAGATTTCGACGGTCCAATCTACATTCATTGTCATCATGGGAAGCATCGCAGTCCGGCAGCGGCGGCAGTGGCCTGCATTACAGCCGGGTTGACCAAGCCTGCCATGGCCTCGAGCATTCTTCAGCTCGCTGGCACCAATCCGAATTATCGAGGTCTCTACGAATCCGCCCAGTCTGCTCGAAAACTGGATGCTGCGGTGTTGGATGCTCTCAAGGCCGACTTCCCGGAATCGGCGGAGCTGACTCCAATGGCAGAAGCGATGGTTCACCTGGAGCATACTCAGGATCGAGTCAAAATGATCGCTGCTGCCGGATGGATCTCACCGGCGTCGCATCCTGAGATTATTCCTGCTCAGGAAGTGTTGTTGCTGAAAGAACATTTCACGGAATTGCTGAGAGCCGAAAGCGTTGGCAAAGAACCTGAGGGATTTCAGGCGATGCTTCACGAATCCGAATCGGCCGCCGCTGACCTTGAAGCCGCGTTGATGAGCTGGAGCGATTCCGGTGCCGCCTTGCCGGTCCCCGACGCGCTGCCTGCGTCCTTTGAGAAGATCGCAAAGAACTGCGTGACCTGTCATACGCAGTATCGTGATGTGCCGCTCAGCGAAAAGCAGCGGTGAAAATCAGGTAATCAAATCCTGAATTACCTTCGATGGCAACACTCCGGTCAGTCGTTGATCCAGTCCCTGATACTTGAACGTCAGCCGCTGATGATCGTAGCCAATCTGGTTCAATACCGTGGCGTGGAAGTCACGAATATGCACCGGATCACGAACGATGTTATAACTGAAATCGTCCGTTTCACCGTAGATCGTGCCACCTTTGAAACCTCCGCCCGCCATCCACATCGTGAAACAGCGAGGATGATGGTCACGACCGTAATTCTCTTTCGATAAACCGCCCTGAGAATAAATCGTTCGACCAAACTCACCACCCCAGATAATGATCGTGTCGTCGAACAAGCCGCGTTGCTTAAGATCTGTAATCAGACCGTAAGTGGCCTGATCGAGATCTCGACACTGATCAGGCAGACGCCCAGCCGCGTTGGCGTGAGTATCCCAGTTGTTGTGGTAAATCTGGACAAATCGTACGCCACGTTCGACCATGCGGCGAGCCAGCAACATCGTGTTGGCAAGCGTGCCGCCTTTCTTTGATGCTTCTCCGTAGAGCTCAAAAGTTGACTCCGGCTCAGATGCCAGATCTGTCAACTCTGGAACGCTCGACTGCATGCGGAACGCCAATTCATACTGCTGAATGCGAGTATGAATCTCCGGATCGCCAAGCTGCTGATAATTCAGCTCATTCAGACGCTTCATTCCATCCAGTGTAGTGCGACGAACGTCAGACGTCACTCCGTTTGGATTGTTGATGAACAGAATCGGATCGCCGGCCGAGCGAAATGATGTTGCGGCATATTCGCCAGGCAGGTAACCGGACGACCAAAGCCGCGCGGAGATCGCCTGAACCTGTTCGGTATTCGTTGGGCGAGCCACCATGACGACAAAGGACGGCAGGTTTTCGTTCAGCGAGCCCAGACCATACGACATCCACGATCCCAGACACGGCCGTCCAGTGACCTGATTGCCGGTTTGCAGCAGACTCACAGCGGGCTCATGATTGATCGCTTCGGTGTACATGCTGCGAACAAACGCCATGTCGTCGACGACCTTCTTCGTCCACGGCAGAAGCTCTGTGACCCACATGCCACATTGGCCCGCCTGTTCGAATTTGAACTTCGACGGAGCAATCGGAAAGCGAGCTTGCCCGGAGGTCATCGTGGTCAGACGCTGACCATTCCGAACAGATTCGGGCAGGTCCTTGTCGTACCAGTCATTCATCTGCGGCTTGTAGTCGTACAGATCCAGTTGCGATGGACCACCGACCATGTGCAGATAAATGATGTGCTTCGCTTTGGCCGGAAAATGAGTCGGTATCGCTCCGGCGTGTCCCTTGGGGGCTTCTTCACCGCCGATGGCTGACTGCCCCAACAACGACGCAAGCGCCGCCGTCCCCATGAGATTTGAACCCTGCGAAAAGAAATATCGCCGAGTCATGTTCTGCTTGAGTTCTTCGAATAAACTCATCGTCGAATACTCCTGATTTAATTTTCAACCGGCGAGCGGCAGGGCGTCAGCCCTCCGATTAACCACTCACAGGTTCTGCGAATCACGCCCTTTTTCGAACTCTCTGTCAAATGGTGTGCCTGCGTTCGCCGGGGCGAACTTGTCACACCCTACGAAGAGCATCGTCTTTATTTATTCAACACTTCATCCAGGTTCATCATCTGATTGCACAGCATCGTCCAGGCCGCCAACGTGCCAGCATCGAACGAGGCATCCGGCTCGGACTCACCAGTCTGAATCAGCTCACCAGCCTCTTTTGCATGGTCTTTATAGAACGCAGCCAGTTGTCCCAGTGAGTCTTTCAGGATTGACAGTTCATCCGCTCGCAAATCCCGAGACAGCAATTGGTGAGCCGCAAACTGCAGACGCTGATCATCGTTCGAGCCACCGTTCTTCAGGATATGCTCGGCGAATCTTCGAGCCGCCTCCACGTGCTGCTCATCGTTCATCGTGACCAGCGCCTGCAACGGTGTGTTGGTTCTTTCACGACGCACGGAACATGTTTCACGGTTCGGCGAGTTGAAGATATCCAGCGAGGCCGGTGGTGCCATGCGTTTGATAAACGTGTAGAGACTGCGTCGATAGAGATTGTCGCCCGAATCACGCGTGTATCGCTGTGTCGTGCTGCCGATCATCGCGATCGACTCCCAAACGCCGTCCGGCTGGTAAGGTCGGACGCTCGGTCCACCGATCTTTGGAGTCAGCAGTCCACTCACTGCTAACGCGTTATCACGCACCATTTCAGCGTCCATGCGGAAACGTGGACCACGAGACAGCAACCGATTCGCTGGATCCTTTTCCAGCTTCAATGGCGTGACTGCTGCACTTTGTCGATACGTAGCGGATGTCACCATCAGCTTCACAAACTTCTTCACGTCCCAGCCACCTTCTCGAAATTCAATGGCCAGCCAGTCGAGCAATTCCTGATTCGCTGGCAGTTCTCCGGAAACTCCCAGATCACCCGTTGTGCGAACAATCCCGGTTCCGAACACTTCCTGCCAGAGCCGATTTGCGGTGACTCGAGTTGTCAGCGGGTGCTCCGGACGCAGCAACCATTGAGCAAACCCCAGGCGGTTCTTCGGAGCAGCTTCGGGGAACGCAGGAAACGCCGTCGGAGTTGCAGGAAAGACCTGTTCACGTCGTTGGTCGTATTCACCGCGGAACAGAACATAAGCTGTCGCTGGCTCGGCTCGTTCATTCATCACATGAGCAATCGTGCCGCGTGCTCGAATGTCGGCTTCTTCTTTCTCCAATGCTGCCAGAGCCGCAGACTTTTCTGTGAACGGAGTATCAAACTTCTTGAGCCAGAAGGCATAGAGATCATTCACTTCCTGCTCTGAACGCTGGTCTGCGGCTTTCACGAGCGTGGCCTGGAAGCGACTGAGTTTCGCCAGCGAATCAATCTCGGCAGCCGTCAGAACTCGCTTCTGAATTCGCAGGTCCTGCAAAGTCCCGGTAAACGCTTCGCTGCCTGCTCGCTGCCCGATGCGCCATGGTGTTTCAGTACGAATCGTGGAGCCATCCAGCTTGTCATTTTCGATGTTCTTTTCCTGCACCGCACCGTTGATATACACCTGCAGGCCAGACGCTTTGCGACTGCCATCATAAGTCACAGCAACGTGCACCCATTCATTGGCGGGAACCTGAGCCTTGCTGACAACCTTCAGAGCTTTGTCAGGCCACGCATTGACAATGTGCATGCCGATGCGTCGCTGCTGCATCCAGAAATCCCAGCCTCGATAGCCTGGTCCGGGCTCCATGCGAGCCGCCATCGCGCCGCCGCCATCATTGGCTGGCACGTTGACCCACGCTGCACAGGAGAACGGCTGATCGGCTTCAAAGTCACCAACGGTGGCGATGTCACAAGCCGCTCCCTGAACCTGAAGTGCTTTCCCGTTTGGACCGTCCTGCCATTTTGCGGAATCATTCAGGGCGACTTCAGCCGCATTGCCATCCAGCGTGTAGTGCAATAGCTTTCCGTCGCCTTCATTCAGGCCGGCAAGAAAATGCAGTCCTTCTGACGAGACCGGTTCTCCCAGCGTTTCGGGTTTCGCAGTCGCGATCCAGGTATTGAACTCCGGCCGCGCCCCGGCGCGACGTTCTTCGACAGCAGCACGAGCAGCTGTGATCAGTGGTGGCAGTTCGGCGAAGCGAGCCCGATCCGCTTCGAGAGGCACCGGGATCACAGGCGGTGTGTCTTTGATGTTGCCGTCTCGAACCGCCTGCGTCGTGTTGTTAAAGAACGCAGACATCTCATAGAACTCTTTCTGGCTCAACTGATCAAACTTGTGACTATGGCAAGTGGCACAGCCAGCGGTCAGACCCATCCAGACGGCGGACACGGTTTCTGTTCGATCGCGTGTGTAGAGCACCGCGTACTCTTCATCAATGATCCCGCCTTCGTTCGTCGTCATGTTGCAGCGATTGAAACCAGAGGCAATCTTTTGGTCGAGCGTTGCGTTGGGCAGCAAATCGCCGGCAAGATTCTCGATCGTAAATTGATCGTAAGGCATATTTTGATTGAACGCCTTAATCACCCAGTCACGATACGCCCAGATTTCACGATAGTTATCGAAGTGAATTCCGTGAGTGTCCGCGTAGCGAGCATAATCCAGCCAATAGCGTCCTCGATGTTCCCCCCATTGCGGCGATGTCAGCAGCAGGTCGACGTACTTCTCGTATGCATCCGCTGACTTATCGTTGACGAAGGCTTCGACCTGCTCCCACTTTGGCGGCAGTCCTGTGATGTCAAAGCTGACACGGCGAGCCAGTGTGTGGCGATCGGCTTCATCGGCCGGAGTGAGCCCATGAGCCGCGAGTTTGCCCAGTACGAAATTGTCGATGGGGTTCTTCGGCCAACCGCCATGAGTGGCCTTGAGTGACTCCGGGACTGCGGGAACCTCTGGTCGAACAGGGGCAATATACGACCAGTGCTGCTGGTACTGAGCACCGGATTTGATCCAGTCTGCCAGCAGCTTTTTCTGTTCCGGGCTAAGTGTCTTCTTAAGTTCCGGCGGAGGCATGATTTCCTCCGGGTTATCCGACAGGATCCGGCGAATCATTTCGCTTTCTTCGGGCTTGCCTTCGACGATGGCGGCCTTTTCCACTGCCGCATCGCGTTGATCCAGCCGCAGTTCGCCTTTTCGCGAAGCACTGTCCGGGCCATGGCAGGCAAAGCAGGCATCGTTCAGGATCGGCCGGATATCTCGATTGAACTCGATGGGCTCCTGGCCTAAAGCAGCAGGAACCAGCGACGAAACACAAAGCAGAGGAATGGTGAAGCAGCGAATCGCAGACATACAAGATCCCTTTTTTGAACTCAAGCATCGAATCCCGATGAGGATGAGGGTGACCGCCTGTTGCGGCTCTGTCAAGCACATCTGGCCGTGCCCCTGGGACCGAGAGGCTGCGATGTTCTTCAAAGCGGGAAGGGCATTGAAAATGCCTTGCCGGCGACAGGTCTTTCATTGTGCCAGTTCGCACAGAGCGTGCCTCTGCGCGCTTGATCTTTCGGAACAATCGGCAACTGTGGGCCGACATGAAGTCGCTGTACCAGTTTTAAAAATCTGCAGAGTGGCATGTTCGACGATGAGCTTCAATGAAAAAGGGGCAACGGATTCTTCTCCGTTGCCCCTTCGCTGATTCGCTTCGTCTATTTCGACAGAAAAACTATTCTGCAGGAGGACGTCCACCGCCATTGCCGCCGCGACCACCATCACGGCCGCCGCCTGGACCACCGAATCCGCGTCCGCCGAAGAAGTCTCGCATCGTTAATTCGAATGCGGCACCCTTCATGCCATCAAGAGTTTTCTTCTGGTCGTCTGTCAGAACGGCCATCGCAGCATCGGTCGTTTTCTTCTGGAAGACCGTCATCATTTCACCCATTTTGGCTCGCATGGCTTCCCGGTCCCCGCCGCCACCTGGACCACCGGCACCGGCAAATGCCTCCTGCATGGCTTTCTGACGTTCTTCTTCAATCACTTTCTGAGCTTCGTCAAGCTTTGCAATCTGCTCGTCAGTGACCATCAGCTTCCCTTTGATGTCGTCGGCTTTCAGAGTCATCGTCGCTGACATGGCAAGACGAGCCTGAATAGCAACTTCATCCAGACGCTTCACCTGAGGCTCCTCAAGCAAAGCAACGAGGATTTCGTCCGTCTTCTGGCTCAGTTCTGCTCGCTCTTTGTCAGACTTTTCGCGGTACGCGGCTTTTTCTTCTTCAGACAGCTTATCGTAGGCATCTCGATCCATTCGAGGACTCGAATTGCGCTGTTCGTTGTAGGCATCCAGAGCCGCATCAATCGTAGCCGCCTGAGCTTCCTCGATCTTCAGTTCGAGGCGAACCTTCTCGATTCGCAACAGAGCAGCTCGGTCAAGTCGAGGACCGCCGAACGGACCACCGGGACCGCCACCAAATCCACCACGGCCTCCGCGCTGGCGTCCGCCACCATCCTGAGCCTGAATCGAAGTCACAGTCAGCAGTGCCATCAGGCCGAAAACGGCGACCTGACGCATAAAACGAGTAATCATCATGAGAGGGTGCTCCAGTGAAGAATGGCGTGGCCCAGGACCGAGGAAACATCCCCGTGCCGTGTGGAGTGAACCCCACTGTTCAAATTCAGTTCCTGCAAAACTTCGAGTCCAGGTGGAATTTTCCGGAAATATTCAGCCACGTAGAACGAAGCGGTTCCCTTTTCCTCAAGGAAACTCAGAAAACGAAGTGTCAAAGTTCGCTCAGCTTTCCGCTTCGATAGCTCAAGTCGAGCAATTCCATCGGATGGACGACCGGCACAGACTTCCCGCTTTTCTTCAGCTGAGCCTGCAACTGCAGCGAACAGCCCGCGTTCCCGGAAACAACCAGATCCGGCTGCACATCCAGCAGGCACTGCACTTTTCGCTGCCCCAAACGGTCGGCCATCTCTGGCTGAGTCAGGTTGTAGCTTCCCGCGGCCCCGCAGCAGAGTTCCGGTTCCGCGATGGCTCGCAGCGTAATTCCCGGGATCAGCTTCAGCAGATCTCGAGGCTGTTGGCGAATCTTTTGAGCATGCTGCAGATGGCAAGCATCCTGATAAGCAACAACCGCATCGACACGTCCCTGTGGCTTGATCGGGCCAAGCGTCATCAGGAATTCGCTGATGTCCTTAATGCGATGACTAAACTTCGCTTCCGGTGAATCGTGATCATGAGTCAACTCAGCCAGTGTTCCCTGAGGATGATTGAGTTCCTCGGCAATATGACTGTAATCCTTCAGCATCGCCCCGCAGCCCGCGACATTGACGATGATGGCATCCAGCGTCCTGTCGTCAAACGCCGCCATGTTCTGTTTCATCAGCCCAAGAGCCGGCTCCGAAGCACCGCTATGATAATGAATCGCCCCACAGCAGCCCTGACTCCGCGGAATCACAACATCACAGCCATTGGCCTGAAGAACTCTGGCCGTCGCCCAGTGCACGTGGCGAAACATCGCATCGGCTACACAGCCAATGAACAAGGCAACTCGGGCACGGCGAGGCCCCTGAGCCGGCAGGAACTCCGGCAGCTCAGGCAGAGGAGACTTCAGCGTTGGCAACTGAGACTGCATTCTCTGCAAACGCTCCGGCAGGAGTTTTGTCAGCCCCACTTTGTCCATGAATCGATCCAGCCCCAGCCGCTGCATCCATCGTGCGGGTGTCAGAGCGAGTTTCATGCGGTTACGATCAGGAAAAAGACCGTACATAATCCAGCGATGAAACCAATCCGGCTTATGAGCCACTTTCGACTGGCCGGAGTTCGTCGCACTTGAAGTTCCGGCAGCCGGCAGCTGATGCATCTCGACTCGAAACGGTTCGATCAGTCGACCATACTGAACGCCGCTCGGACAAGCTGTTTCGCAACTGCGACAGTCGAGACAAAGATCCAGATGATGCCGAACCTTGTCAGTCAGATCGAGCCGTCCGTCGATCACGGACCGCATCAGGTAGATACGTCCTCGCGGGCTGTCGTTCTCGTCGCTTGTTTCGACATAAGTTGGACACGACGCCGTACAAAGGCCGCAATGCACGCAGTCCAGAAAACGATCGTAAGGAATAGACTGCCCGATCACCGGCAGTGTTTCTGACTTGGTCGTAACCTTGGTTTCTGACACAGCGAACCTTTGTACTCTGTTCTTCCAACAGGAAAACCCGCTCCCGCCTGCGGCGGAGTATGTCAGATCGGACAACATAATTGAAGTACGCGAATGATTGGGACAGGTTAGAGCTTTGGCGGAACGCCGTCGAGCTCTCTGGAAGCCCCCGGCCGGCTTCAGAGTTGCGCCAGCCTCAATAGTCGAGGAACGGCAATGCCTGATCGACATTCATCAGCGGCTCACCAGGGTAAGTGGAAATTCGAGCAAATCTGCCGCTGAGAACGGTCGCTGGCGTCAACAGTTTGGATGCCCTGTTGTCCTGGCCCCCCGTTGTCGTGGCTGGAGGTGCCCCGTGTACGCCAAATCAAGAAACCGGAATGCTTGTCGAGATTGCCCGCACGTTGATTTTGAGTTCTCTGGCTGTCTCGAATGACGACGACAACCGCTCATTGATCGCCTGCTGCGGCAACAACTGCCGGAAATGCTCGATCCATCCAGAATGGCATCCGCGGCATTGATCGAATCTGTCGACTTCCTGTGAAAAAAAAGTCCACAAGCTGCTAGCTTGGCGGCGTCAGCGGCTGCAAATCGTTGCTGATCAATAAAGGCTGACGGACAGTGATTGAGCAGGAGGCTCACAAAGATGTTACGTACTGTACTGTTTTCGGCTGTCATGGCCGTATGTGCGACATCGTTTGCACAGGGACTGCGGATTTCGACTCACGTCTACGACGTTTCTAAAGCTGAAACTCGAACACCTGCTCAGATCGTCAGCAGCAGCCTGAGTTTGATTCATAACGGGCGTGTGTACGACTACGTGGACTCTGCCGACGAGGTCATTATTTTTGATCTGGTGGAAAAGAGATTCACGGTGCTGAACGAGTCACGAGGCATGTCCACTCGCATCACGTTCGACGAGATCAGGCATCTTATGGACAGCCGTCAGCCTCGTACGACTGAGTATCTTAAAGAGCTGGCGGCCACGCCTGATCCGGCTTCAAAAAAGATTGCCGATTCGATTCGGTTTCAGATGAACCCCCGGTTCAGTCAGACGTTCGACCCGATGAAGGGGACTCTGGTCCTGTCGTCACCTTCGTTTACTTACCGCGTCGAGACTCGAAAATGGAATGACCCGATGCAGGTCGAAAAGTATCTGACCTACGCAGACTGGACAGCCCAGTTGAATTCGATTCTGCATCCAGGAAGTTTGTTCCCGGAGCCACGTATAGCGCTGAACAAAGCGCTGCGTGATCTGAAAGACCGCATGCCGATCAGTGTGGAACTGGATCGTCGACCCGCCGAACAATTTCGCCTGCGAGCCGATCATCAGCTCACACAAAAAATCACGAACGATGACCATCAGCGAATTGCTCGCTGGGAAGACAGCTTGACCTCTGGCAGTATCAAGGAAGTTTCGTTCCGAGCTTACCAGCAGGCCACATTGCTTTCTAAGACTCCGTGATGATCGGAGATTCACCGTTTTTCTGCTCGTTGAGCGTTGAGCCGGACGTGCTCATAAGCAAGAGCTCTCAGGGAATCCCCATCACCGGGCGAATCAATAAGTAAGTCCCGATGGTCAAAATCGGGACACCAAGGATATTCAGCAGCAGTCCTCGGCGAGCCATCTCCCCCGAAGGAATTCGGCCCGTGCTGAACACAATCGCATTCGGAGGCGTACCCACAGGCATCATGAAACCAGCGCTGGCTGCCAGGGTCGCTGGCACGAACAACATCCGTGGATCAAGCCCCAGTGGCGCAGCCATTGCCAGCAGAGTCGGTAAAACGGCACTGACGGTGGCGACGTTGCTGGTCAGTTCCGTCATCATGATCAGAATCATGCACACGATGGCCACGACGAGCCACGCGGGCATCGTCTGCAACGGTTCCTGCAGCGCCGCTCCCAGCCAGCCGGCCAGTTGAGTCGACTCAAAGCCCGACGCGAGAGCAAAGCCGCCTCCAAACAGAAGAATCATGTCCCACGGCAATCGATTGGCAGTGGTCCAGTCCATCAGCGGAATAGACCGAGATCTTCCGTCGCGCTGTCCCGATGGCAGCAAGAACAAAAGCACGGCCATCAACATGGCCACCGTGGAGTCCGTAATCAGGTCTTTTGCGGGAAGCTTTGCCTCCGGAGTTCCCATTTTGGACGACAACTTCACAAAGATAATTTCATAGTACTCCAGCCAACCTGGAAGCAGCGTGAAGTCGCCCACTTTCAATGGCTGCCGAGTCACCCACAAGATGGCCGTCAGCCCGAACACGATGGTCATTCGCAGCTCTGGTGCGGTGACACGGCCAAGCGACTTCAGACGTTCTCGCAGTGCCATCTGCAGCCGGTCATCCTGATCGGTTTTTCCTGGAAGCCCCCACGTCAGAACCAGCCAGACGACTCCGAGATAAAACAAAGCGATCGGACCGCAACTCAGAAGCCACTCCGAAAAGTAGACATCCGGTGCATTGGGCAATTGCTTGCGATAGATGCCGATGGCCTGACTGTTCGTCGGACTGCCAACCAGTGTGGCCATGCCTCCTAATGTTGACGCGTAGGCCAGAGTGAGAAGCAGCGGGACCGCGAGTCGCTTTGAACGAAGAGTCGTCGCCCCTTCATCTCCTTCATCAAGAATCTTCAACATCGCGAGGCCGATCGGCAGCATCAGCATCGTTGTCGCGGTGTTGCTGATCCACATCGATAAACCGAAAGTCGCAATCGCAAATCCCAGAACCATCTTCTTCGGACTTACACCCACCAGCGCGACGATATGCAGAGCCATCCGGCGATGAAGTCCCCATCGTTCAATCCCGAGGGCGATGATCATGCCGCCGATATAGAGAAACAAGCTATCCTCAACGAACGCTTTGCTGGTCTCCTTCGCCGACTGAATCCCCAGCAGCGGAAACAGCGCAAGCGGAAGCAGACTGGTGGCCGCCAGCGGAATCGCCTGAGTCATCCACAGTCCAGCCATCAACGCGGCAACCGCAATCAATCGATGAGCGGCCACGGGCATGCCTTCTGGTGTCGGCATCAGAAAGATGGCGATCGACACTGTCACCAGCACCGGCAGCAACCAGCCCGGACGCGAGTTGTCAGCGAGCTCTTCATGGGGGATCTCGTGCGCCATTCACTCAAACCTGTTACGCAAGTCTGTATTCAATCTGACATCAGCCGACATCAGACTGATGATCATTAAGCTGGTTGCCCGCATACGGAGTTTTAGCGGACACATCGCTGTAAATGCAATTGCCAGAATGATTTACGGAATCGACATAAAAACATTTAAGTCTTTGGCATTCGCTTCGCCTTAGTTCTCCTTCGCAAACAATCTCGGAGGGAACCGGGTCTCCATATTGGACGTGATAAGCCCGAGTGATTTGGAGTCAGGATGTGTGCGAGCCAGCCACGGAGCAAATGTCTGGTTGAATCACTTCTATGTCCGGTCACAAGGAATGACAAAGAACATTCGGGCCCTTTTTCCCCAACTCAACTCAATACGAGGTGACTGACAATGAAACGATTCATGATGATTGTGGCGGTACTGGTGGGAATGGCTGCAGCAGGTGCTTCAACGGCGAAGGCTGACCATCGCCATTACGGCCGTTCGGCCAGCAGCTTTTCGATCTCGTTCGGCAACGGGTACAATAACTTCGCCTACAGCAGCGGCCGCGGTGGCTTTGGCCACCCATACGGTGGCTACGGTGGCGGTTATGGTGGCTATGGGTACGGCGGCTACCCAGTCTACCGACCTGTTCCAGTTTACTCCGTGCCCGTCTACGGAGTGCCCGTGTACGGTGGTGGTTACGGCGGATACGGTCGCGGACATCGCCACTGCCACTAAAGCTTTATCAACACTTGAATTTCGGGTAGTGGACCTTGCTAAAGGTCCTGCCGCAGTGGGATTGGGGATCTTTAGCAAGATCCACTACATCCAACCCGACTTCTCTGTCTTGACGCAGTAGTTTCTTTGAGCCCATTGCTGCTCGAATCTTCGAGGCTTCCCGGAGCCCCCGGAGTTACGGGCAGCAATGGGTTCTTTTCTTCCGCCTGAGTTCGGCAATCTGACAGGCTGATACCATTCAAATCCGGCAAAGCTGCGATTACAAAGCAGCCATGCCGGATTTGCACCATACCGAATTCCTGTTGCTCCTGAAAAAAAGCGGCCTGCTGACTCCGCCTCAGTTGGAGTCTGCGCAGGAAGTGGCCATGAAGCTGCGCGACGCCGCGAAGACGTCCGGGGCGGCTGAGCCGACAGTTGAAGCTGTCGCGGCAGAATTCGTTTCCCGAAATCTGATTACTCAGTGGCAGGCCAATCAGCTGCTGAAGGGGCAAACCGGTTTTGTCCTCGAAAAATATCGACTGCTGACACCCGTAGGCAAAGGCGGAATGGGTCACGTCTTTCGCGCGGTTGACACCAATTCCGGGGCGACCGTAGCCATCAAAGTGATGTCTCGCAAATTGACGGGGAATCAGACGCTCGTCAATCGCTTCCGTCGAGAAATCCGCGCGTCGTCTCTGCTGAATAACAAACACATCGTCAGAACACTTGATGCCGGGCGAGTTGGCAAAGTGGACTTCATGGTAATGGAGTACGTGAATGGCGATCAGGTCGATCGCATCGTGTCACGTGTCTCCCTGATTCCGGTCGCCATGGCCTGTGACATTGTGCGTCAGGCCGCGATCGGGCTTCAGCATGCTCATGAACAGAAAATGGTTCATCGAGATCTGAAGCCGGGCAACCTGATTGTCGACTGGTCGAAGGACGGCAACGGTGTTGTCAAAATCATGGACATGGGGCTTGTTCGGCTGAGCACCGATGGTGAAGAACGAACTTCGGTCACAAAAGCCGGTCAGGTGATGGGGACCCCGGATTACATGTCTCCCGAGCAGGGCTGGGATACGGCCACGGTCGACATTCGCAGCGACATCTACAGCCTCGGTTGCACTCTGTTTCGTCTGTTGACAGGGCGAGTTCCATTTCCCGGCGACAATCCCTTGCAGGTCCTGATGGCTCGTTGTTCCAAAGACGCCCCATCAGTGAAAGGGCTTCGCGCCGACGTGCCGGATCCCATTGAGGCGATCGTTCGCCGAATGACTTTGCGAGATCCCGCCGGACGATTTCAATCCCCGCAGGAGCTTGTCGATGCTCTGGAGCCGTTCAGCAAACCTTTAACCGTGGAAGGTCTCAAACGGGCTCTTCGAGAAGCCGGGGCTGACGATGCCATCCTTTTGGATCTTGCCAGCGCGGCGGAAAATGGTGACGCGCAGGATGCTGGTTATCAGCAGTTTCTCAAAGAAATGGACAGTGGGGCCGCTGTTGACCTGATGCTGACAACGAATGGTGGTCAGGGACAGGCTTTGAATTCGACGTTACCTGTTTTGCCGCAGGTCGATCGCAGAGTCAACGGTTCGCGACGCCCGGTGAAAAAGAAGAATTCGACCGCCGGAGTCATTGCTCTCGCATCAGCCAGCGCTTTGGTTGCTTTGGTCACGTTGTTTGTAATGGTCAATCGCGATTCGTCCGTCGAAGAAGTTGCACCGCCAGCAGAAGCAAACGCGAACGACGCCAGCCCCGTTGCCCCCTCCGCAAAACTGCAGGCCGCCGCACCTGTTACGGCAAAGCCCGGAACGAAGGTCACCTATCAGCCAGAGTTTGACGGCGCTGCCCCCGGAGCGTTAGCGGAAGGAAGTCTCAAGTTTCGTGCGGGCAGCGGAACTCCGGCCGGTGTGAAAATTGACGAGAAGACCGGTGAGGTATCCTGGGAAATCTCCCCGGGCCAGGCCGCCGCTGATTACGAGATTCTTATTGAACTCGCTTACGCCAACCAGGGCCCAACGAAAGTCGTTGCCTCAACAAAGCTGGTCGTCACCGTGGGGGAGATGGCTCCTCGATTTACGTTTCCTGATCAACAACCACAGTTCGTTAACCCTGGAGAGGAGTTCAAAACAAGAATTGTTGCGTCTCCTGTTCCCGATGCCTCATCGGGGTTGATCTATCGACTTACTCCCGGCGCAGAGCCGGGAATGAAGCTGGACTCCATGACGGGGCTGTTTACGTGGACTCCGGGGGAGGATGAAGCCGGACGACACAACGTCGGCCTGCAACTTTACGATCCCGCCACATCACAGGAAGTAGCCCGAGGCTCACTCGTTATTCTGGTAAAGCCAACCTTCAGCCTGCCGTCGTTCCCCGAACAAACAGCCACCGCAGGCGAAACCTTTAAGCTGACTTTGATCGAACGTCCTCCCAAATTCTTTGGTCGAGCCGTTCGAATTGTCGTCAAGGAGGGCTCGCCACCTGGCGCGACGGTGGATGCTCGGCGAGCTGTTCTCACGTGGAATGTTCCGGCTGATGCATCCGGGCGTTATGAGATTCATCTGGCACCAGAGTCTCTGCTGCCAAACCTGATGATGAAATTTGATCAGGATCAGGATCTGGTTATTGTCGTCAATGTCAAAAATGCTTCGCCGAAACCTGCCCCATCGAAAATTCCGGCGGAGTCTGAGGTTTCAGTGGCTGAGGCGGAGCTGAGAGAACTCTTCAAACGCGAACTGGCGGCTGCAAAATCTCCGGGAGAGCGTGCCAGCCTGGCAAATCAATTGCTGGATCGATCGGAAGAACAGGCCAGCAGCGCTGCGGACTACGCGCTGTTGGATCTGGTGGATGAGCTGGCAGAAAAGAGTCGAGCCATCGACATCAGCCTGAAAGCCAATCGTCTGAGATCTCTTCGATATGGGACCGATGAGTTAACAACGGCTATGGAGCTGGCGGCGGCCTTCCGCAGCTCATCGCTTAACGCGAATCAGGCCGATGCCGTGATTGAGCAAAGTCTGCGACTCGCACTAGAGGCGGCAAC
>JBILXT010000158.1:0-15214 GCA_044378235.1 Planctomycetaceae bacterium | reverse complement strand
TGCGCCGGAGATGGCCGAGTTTCTGAAGCTTACGTTCTATCCGGCCGAGGTCACCGCACGACTGCGTCAAACACTCACACGCCCCGAAGATGTTTTGGCCTATGCGACGCGCACTTTGCAGCCTCAATTGGAGCTGCTGCGATATCTTGTGTCCAATTACAGCCTACGACTGGCGACTCGACTCTTTCCGGCCGAGTACAGTGAACTGCTTCTGGAACTGCTGCATTCTCCCTCCACCGAGCGTGGTCCGGAGTTTATCGGGGCAATGCTGGAAGAACTTGTCAAACGCGGCCGAGCAATGCACCTGATTCATCTGGTAGGGCGGCTGATTCGTAATCTGGCGGTCGATGAATTGATCATTGGCGGAGATTGCTGGGATCGAGGTCCACGTGGGGACAGGGTTGTCGAGTATCTTCGCCTGCAGCCTAACGTGGAATTCATCTGGGGCAATCACGATGCACTGTGGATGGGGGCCGCTCTCGGACACGAAGCGTTGATCTGCACTGTGCTGCGTGTGTCGCTCAGGTACCGCCGAATCGGCCAGTTGGATGAAGGCTACAGCATTCCTCTGACACCGCTGGAACATCTGGCCCGCACGGTTTACGCCGACGATCCGGCGCAGTACTTCATGCCGAAAAGTAATGGCATGCGACCGAACGACGTCGTGGCTCGTATGCAGAAAGCGGCGGCCATTATGCAGTTCAAACTGGAAGGCCAGTTGCTTGAGCGGAATCCTCAATGGCAACTGGATCATCGACGCCTGCTGCACCGTATCGATCATTCGCGCGGCACGATCGAGATCGACGGCATCACGTACGACCTGCGAGACAAACTCTTTCCGACGATTGATCCGGCAGACCCGTACCGATTGACGGCCGAAGAGTTAGCCTGCCTTGCTGTGATGAAGCATTCGTTTCTCAGCAGTCAAAAACTGCAACAGCAGATCCGATTCATGGTCGGGCATGGTTCCATGTATCTCCGGCGCGATGAGTGCCTGATCTTTCACGGCTGCGTACCGGTCGACGCTGCTGGCACCTTTCTGCCGCTGAGTGTCGACGGGCAATTGTTGGCCGGCCGCAAACTCTTTGAAGGCATTGAAACGATTGTTCGCCGAGCTGTGGTGAATGCAGCGGAGCCGGATCTGGATTTTCTGTGGTACCTGTGGAGCGGTCCTCGATCGCCTTTGTTTGGCAAGGATCGCATCGCAACCTTTGAACGCGATTTCATTCAGGACAAGAATTCTCATCGCGAAACCAAGGACCCCTATTTCAACTTGATCCACGAAGTCGAATTCTGCGACAAAGTGCTGGCGGAGTTTGGCATGTCGTCGGAAGGTGGATTGATCGTCAACGGGCATGTGCCGGTGAAGGTTGAAAAAGGCGAGTCACCTCTGAAACGTAGCGGTAAGGCCATCACCATCGACGGAGCGTTCTCCGAGGCTTACGGCGACTACGGCTACACATTGGTGCTGGAACCCAATCGCATTGTGCTGGCAGAACACCATCACTTCGAATCTGTCGATGCAGCCGTACGTGATGGCATTGATATCGTACCCAAAGTTAAGGAGATTAAAGTCTTCAACAAACCTCGACGCCAACGTGACACTGAACGAGGTCAAAGAATCCGCTACCGTCTGGAAATGCTCGAACGCTTGATTGAAGCCTATCAAACCAACCGCCTTCATGAGCACGCGAAACGCTCGTCTTCTAATTCAATCCCCAATTGAGTCGATAGACCCTCAGCGTCGACGTGAGTACTCGTCCGCGGAAAATGGACTGTCAGCAGCAGCTGGCAAGAACTGTGGGATTTCGGTTTCTTCGCGCACTTCATTTCGCGCAGAGCCAGTAAATCTGCCCCGGCACTGTCCGCCCACCAATCCACCCAGCCAAGTTCCTCCAGACTTTTGTCGCATGTGTCAGATGCAGCGTTCTCCTTCGCTTCCCCAGCGTAATCACAGTTACTGGTCTGCTCGTTCAGCATTCGGTTGCATGAGCCTCAATGCGGCCGGGGATACGGCACAATTTCGTGAGGTCGTGGCTCAATCTGTGTACCACCCTCAATACCTTACGTCACGAATGACAATCGAGACCGCGTTCATTGGGCTCAACTGGCGGATGAAACCGACATTTCAATTGCCGACAAACGTGAGCACTGAAAATAGTACTCGCGGTACTGTATTTTGTGCTGTCTTCCGTACAGCCGATCTGGGTAATTGAATTTGAATTCCCGACAGCGTTCAAATTTTTTCCCCCTGGGACAAACCCTGACAACCAACCCAAAGTCCCAAGGGAAACCGCATCCTGCCACTTGAGAACAGGCGGTCTCCCGAAAAAATCAAACTCAATTGGCGCGGCCATTGCAGAACGTTTCTGCGGAGGGGGCTCGGCTCCACAGCAGGATTTTCCTCACTGCGCATTTTTGGGAAATGAATAGGCAGGGCTGGCTGTTCGTTTCATGACATTGTCTGAAGGACTACAGGCTGATCAGGACAACATTGCCGTTGTCGAATCGCTCGTTGTCTGAGGGCATTAGTTCTCTGAGTGAATCAGTCGGCAGGATAAATCATGTTGTCAACACGAAGCCTCGTCCCACCCGTCCCAAACCGCAACGACATAGAGTTCCCTCATCACCTCGGTGAGACTGAACTTGTTTCATTCCTGATTGAGAGAGCGCAGAGTCTTGGGCTGGAAGTCAGTTTGAAGGATAAACCTTTAAAGACTGCCGAGATTGATTCGGAATCAGAGCACTGTGCTCGATGTCTGGAAGTGGCATCAAGATTGATCAGCCAACGCGATTCTGCGACAGATCATGAGATCGTCCAATGGTATCGTGGCCGCAGAAAAGCTGCACGCGCAGCACTGTCGATTCTCAGCCTGCGGGAACGTCAGGTTGTTATGCTCGTTGCTCATGGCTACTCTAACAAACGTGCCGCATCCGTCTTGCATGTTTCTGAAAAGACAGTGGAAAAGTACCGCGGTTCTGCCTGTAGAAAACTGCACGTACAGACCTCCGCCGAACTGGCCTTGTTGATTGCTGCGGCTGACGTCCTTGTCAGCCCATCCGGCTCAGATCATCTCTGACAATTTGCCCCGCACGACGCCAGGGACCATGGCTCTCTGCAGAGATCGGATGCGATCAGTTTTAAATGAAAAGGCGGATTAAAGTGGGCACAAATCAGGAATGCCTGTTCCAAAATAAAGATTTGCTGCCTATTGGCAGTTACCGAACAGACTTCGAAATTGAGTTATCCCGGAAACTGGATGCAGTCCTCGAGACCATGAGTTGGCTGGATTTTGATCTGGCTCCCACTGCGATTGTTGATTTGCAATGGGCTTTGTCTGACATGACCATCGGTCGAAGCCAAACCGTATCATTGATGTTCGAACCAGTCGGCACAGCATCAGGATGTTGAGTGGATTATTCCGATGATTAATGTCCCCTGCGAAACTGAACTGCTGGAAGAAGTGGACCAATGGGTGTCAAGCCATTGTCAGGGCCTGCGTTTTTACGTCGACAGCCCTGAACTGCCCGTAATCACCACGAGTCCTGAACTTGAATTGGTCGCCGCATCTCATTCGCAACTTCCTGCAGCAACGCCAGGTTTACAAAGAGATGTTGAAGAGTCTCCGGAGACTCTGGGTGCCTGGTTAAACAAAGTCAGAGACCGAATTCGGGTCGAGGCAAGTCTCTGCAGAGAATTCTCCGCCAGGAGATTGAGCGAAAATGCCAGAAGAATCTATGCCGCCCGCGCTGCGGCTCTGGAGTTTGCATTCAAACTGCTTACGGAGACCAGCAACCCGATGGACTATCTGAATAATCCCGTTCCTGACCACCACGTTCATCCCCCGGAAAGAGGCATTCGGTCTCGGCGAAGTGAGACGCAGCATTCCACGGAAGTTTCCAATGAAACGCAGGCCTTCCAGGGAGAATGAAAACTCGAAATCTTCGGTTCCTGCTTCCCCTCGATTTCAAATTACAGAACTGTTCCAGAGTTTTATTGAACAGACCACTTGTTCCCGGCCTTCATTCAATTTGACGGTACAGGCACAGTGAGTCAGCTGCAGTGCTTTTGAATTTCAGTTGTTTCCGCTTCCATTACAAGATCCCTGATCCACGAACTGGTAAGGCCTGTCAGGTTCATACCGGCGGGAAATTATGAGAGAAGGTCCAATGATTACTTCACAGACTCAACGCCCACCTCGAAATCTGATGCCCGAAGAATTTGTACTGACAGAAAGACGGCAGCCTTTCACCGTGTTTCTGGTTAAGGGCGACGAAGCAGTCCGCTCTGAAATGACAGCCATACTTCAGACCGCTCAGATTGAAGTTCGGGAGTATCTGACAGCGACGGAATTTTATCTGGACGAAAAATATCATGTCCCCGGTGTCGTGCTGATTGATGCACGAATTCAGGGGATGCCAGTTGCGGAACTCCTGACTCGACTCCAGGACAACAATTCATCAATCCAGGTCGTCGCTATTGCCAGCCATGCTCATGTTCCAGCCGGTATTCAGCTACTCAAGCAGGGCGCCAGCGATTTTGTTTCGCGTCCACTTGATAGCCGGGAACTGATTTCTACCGTCGCCAGAGCCTACTGTGCACACTACGGCATTGAATCGCCGTCATTGTTTGACAGTGTGGAAGACATTGTTGCCGGGCTGACCAGACTCACTGAACGTGAACGTCAGGTCCTCGATCTGCTGGTCAAAGGGCACTCATCACGAGGAATCTCAGATCACCTTGGGATTCGAGTCAAGACCGTGGAGGCTCACCGCTCAAGAGTGAACGACAAGATGCGAGCCAGAGACGTTTCGCATCTGATCCGCATGTGTGTTGCTGTGCCCGAGACTGAACTTGTCTGAGTTCTTTGTACTGACAACGCAGCACTCAATGGGTTGATGAGCACATCAGGATTACCGATCCACATCATATTGGTTTCCCGGGAATTGCAAGAAAAGCAGGCCATTAACGGTGCAGTATTCCATCTGCCGCACAGTAGCCTCGTTGAATCTGGCTGGGTTCAGCAGCCGGTTGAATTGATCAGCCGGAACGAGTTAGCGTCCGGTTTTCGCCGCTGAAACCATGGGAAAACAGCCGGGGGAAAACAGCCGGGTGCTAACGCCCTGCGGCCGATTATGGGACTAGATCAACAGGCTGTCAGATGACGATCGCACTCTGGCCTTTGCCTGAGGAAGAGTCAGGTTCGGCAGACCGGATGAATGCCGTTTTCGTTTAGAAAAAACGTTCGCCGCCGATGTTCACTCAAACGACATTCCGCGATGACAGAGACGTTTTTCACGCTGCCAGATAACGTGTGACACACCCTTTCGGTCGAGTCACCTCAAACATTACTGACGCGTTGATGCGTGAGTCCTGACTTCTTACATCAGGGCCCATCGTATCCGCTAAGTGTTCAATGGCCAACCCGATTTCGGATCGGCGCGCGGCCGCCATCGAACCACCGCGCGCAGACACGCGACCATTGTAAACCCGTCAGACAAACAGCAGTTGCAGCGGCTGACATAAACACACTTGCGGGGCGGGGTTTCGGTGCTCCAGTTCCGAAAGTACTCCATTGCTGTTCCAGCATCAGCTGACGAGTCAGTGAACATTGCTGAGAGTTCTTGCGCACTGAAGATCACGACTCAGTAATGACTGAAAAAACAACTGTCGTTTTTTACATTCGGAATCCACCGAAAGAAATGAGATGTCTGCCTGTGGCATTTTGTCTCATGAGACAAGCTTGAGTTATTCATGAAATGCGGTCGTCAATCTTCAATCATGAACCAGGATTGAAGAGCCGGAAGTAAGGGGATCTTTTTCTTACCATCAGTCTGTTGAGAAACCGCTCTCCCGGTAACTTCTTGGGGACCTTTGAGAAGGCTGCACATGCACTGGCTTAAAACATTACTTCTGCTGTTGAGTACTCTTTGCAGTCTGACGTACCTCGGCTTCCGGGCAATCTACACACTGAATGCAGAGTCTGTCGCAGCTCAATGCTTCTCTGTGATTGTGCTGCTCGCCGAATGCCACGGTGTGTTCCTGATGCTGTTGTATTACTGGCAGATTCGAGATACGACTCCAGCCCCGCTGATGCCGGTCCTTGAGGGACGGACTGTCGATGTGTTCCTGCCGACGTACAACGAGGATGTCCATCTGCTGCGCGGAAGTATTCAGTCGTATCTGGCCTTTGATCATCCCTGCAAGATCTATGTTCTTGACGACGGCAATCGACCAGACGTGCGAGTTCTGTGTGAAGAAATGGGCGTGCACTACATCGCCCGAAAAGACAATCTGCATGCCAAGGCCGGAAACATCAACAATGCCCTGGAGAAGACCGATGGCGAGTTCGTGGTCATTTTTGACTCGGACCACGTTGCTCGTCCTCACTTCATCAGTCGCACGATCGGCTATTTCGCCGACGAACGAGTGGGTTGGGTGCAGACGCCTCATGCCTTTTACAATCTGGACAGCTTCTCCAGTCTTTACCGGCCCGAGAAGAATCACTACTGGGAAGAAGGAGACCTGTTCTATCGCTGCATTCAGCTCGGAAAGTCCAATGCGAATGCGGTCGTCTTCTGCGGCAGTGCCGCGATCATGCGACGCAAAGCCCTGGAAGACGTCGGACTGATTGCCACGGAGACAATTACCGAGGATATGCATACCGGTCTCCGAATGCATTCCCGAGGCTGGAAGTCGGTCTTTGTTCATGAACGACTGATTGCAGCTCAGGCGGCTTCCGAAGTGACAGCCTATCAGTCCCAGCGACTGCGATGGGGTGAAGGAAATCTCTCCATCATCCGGCACGACAATCCCCTGACCATGCGTGGTCTGACAATGGATCAGCGCGTGCACTACATGGGCAGCATGCTGGGATGGTCATCGGGCATTGGAAAACTTGCGTTGTATCTCACTCCGATCATCATGCTGTTCACAGGCATCTCGCCGGTCGGCATGATCTCGGAAACGTATTTCTTTTTGCTGCTCGCGCATCTTGTCTGCTCATGGGTCACCTTGAAGGCGACCGGCATGGGGAGCTTCATGATCATCGGCAATGAACTGGCCGCAATGGCGACATTCTGGGTTCAGAATCGCGCCGTGTACCGAGCGATGACACGAACCAATTCTCGCTTCGTCGTGACCAAGAAGCGAGGTCGTCAGACATCGAGTGTGCTGAGCCATGTGGTGCCCCAACTGACGCTGATTGCAATGGGAGCGGCTTCAATTGTCTGGGCTACAGGACGGTTGATCTGTGGAGTTGATCAGAACTATCTGGGACTGGCCATTGGTACGGCCCTGATCGCCATTCAGAGTAGTCTTGCGTGGATCGTCATCAAGAGAGCCTTGTGCGGAACCGATCGAAGATTCTCCTATCGCCATCAGCAGGGCACAATCCATGCGGTGATCACTCCGGATTCTACTCGCAACGAGACGTCCGAAGTTCATGGCATGTGCTTTGACATGAATGAGATCGGGGTTCGAGTCCTGTGTTATGAAGAATTGACGATTGATCAGCTTGTTCGACTGGATTTGCATGCTCAGGCCAAACGCGTGACCAGTGAGGCTCGTGTCATCTGGCAACGCCCTGCGGCCAGCATTTCGGCTGGTCGGGCAGGAACTGCGAAAGCGTTCTATGTTGGTTTGAAGTTCCATTCCCCGGATCCCGCCACGGTTAATGCTCTGTGGGAACTGGGGGTTGAGCACGTGGTTGAGTCGAACTACAAGAATCTTCGATTCGCGGGCACCAGATCGCATAAACACTCCTCCATGCACCTGCCAATCACTTTGGTCAGCAGGAATGCGTCCGGTCATGAGCAACTCTGGTACTGCGCAGTGACAGACTTCGAGAAATCGAAACTGCTGCTCACTGGCAATGTTCCTGACGCAGGCGAAGAGCTCCTCGATTTTGAAGTCTTTACGCCGCTCGGGAAAGTTCGAGGCAACGGTTACCTGAGTGCCCAGTCTTCTGAAAGTGAGACGCAGTGCACCCGAATTCTGAAGACGGAAAAGTTTGAGGAGCAGGGGCGAGGAATCCTGATGTCGCTGCGGGAGTTTACTGCGACTCCGAAACTGGCTTCAGCAGTCCGGTTGACTCCGCGCGGTCAACGGCGACGTGTCCGCACCCCCGCTGTAGCAACACTCAAATGGGTCAGCCCAATTCTCCTGCTGGGCGTTTCGGCATTCTGGTTGGTCCATGAAAGACAAGTTTATCTGACGCGACTCTCATTCGCTTCAGAGCTTTCCGAGTCGCAGAAATCGGCTGTTGCTTCAATGGTCGAAGCGGCCCGTGATGGCCAGCTTAAAAGGCTCGGTGATCTGAGTCTTCTGCTTAAAGTTCTGGACAAGCACGGGGCGGCCGGCGATCGCGCGACGGTTGCGAATGTCGCAGTTCGACTTGCCCCTGAGAACGAGGGTTTGTTGCTGGCGGCCGTCGACGCGATTCGTGAATCTGCCGGGCCCGATGCCGCTCTCGATTTCTGTTTGGCACGCATCAGCGATCCGAACGAAGCAGGAGCACAACTGTTGCTGCAGGCGATTCGATGTGCCGGAGACAGTTCGAGAACTGCTCAGGCAGTTACCTATCTGCGTGAATTGGGCCAGCGAGACACACTTACACCGGAAGAATTTGAGGAATGTGTTGGCCATAGCCTCGCCTCTCAACAAACTGAACTGGCCAGGCACTTCCTGACTCGGTTCGAACAGACCAGCACTGAGCGGGGAGGTCTGCGGATTCGTACTCTCGTTGCCCTGGCGGACAACGATCGAACTCTGACCGAGGCGCTCTGTGATGAGATTGTTCGTGAAGGCGGCGACTCCCTGGACTCGTTGCTGTTCGCCGGTGACTGCTACTATTGGTCCGCATGTTTCTCCAAAGCTGCTGATGCCTGGGTGAGAGCTGCTAAGCTTGAGCCTCTGACAGACGATGCAGAGGAACGTCTGGCGGATGCCCTCCTTCAAAGCGGTCAATACGCGGATGCACTGACGCTGTGTCGTAAATGTGGCGAAAGCAAGGATCGCAGTCAGTTTCGCATGACAGTGGCACTTGAACTGCTGACTCGTCCGGACCTGAAAACACTTGTCCCGGACCTGACTGAAGCTGATCTGCAGCTGAAAAACGGCTTGCTAGTTCACGCTCTGGAGGAGAAAGCCGCCTCCGAGCGATTGATATGGGCGATGTGCAGCGCTCACCGCAATACTTCACCCGAATTGCTTGTCAGCTTTCTGCATCAGAATCAGGACCAGATCAAAACAAATCCGGATCTGCTGCGTGAACTGGCGGGAGCATTGTTTCAGTCCGAAGAATATGCGCAGGCCATCAGTGTTCTGGATGATCTCGAACGCCGGAACATGGTTCCGACGGCCGGTTCTGACGACGTCGTACTCTTGAAGGCTCGAAGCCTGGCTGGACTCCAGCGTTACGCTGAAGCTGGCGAGATCCTGACGAGCGTCCTGTCGCGGAAGCCGGGTGATAATGCTCTGGCCAACGAAACAGCTGGTGTGCTTCTGACGGCAGGAGAAGCAGCAAAAGCGCTGAATGTGATGCGAGGCGTCGCGGATGCAGCATCCATAGAAGAATCCGCCCGGATGATGATCAGCGTGCTTTCTGCCAACAATGAATGGGACGAATTGCTGCTGTTCCTGCCTCGGGTCAAAGCCTCCGAAACAATGCTCTTCGAAGTCGGTATGGCCGAAGCGCAGGCGATGTTCGCGACAACACGATTTGCCGATGGTGTCGGCGTGTTGCGTAATCTGATGCCAAAGATTGCAGAGGGACAGGAACGACAGCAAGTCCAGCTTCTGTTGGCTCGTGGACTGGTCTGGAATCAACAGTTCGATGAGGCGACCAGCCTTCTGCTGGCTCTGCCAGACCAACTGCCACTGCCGGACGGCGAAGACCTTGAAGAAGCAATCCTGTCGGCGATGCTGGGACATCGTCAGCCGCCTTCCGAATTAGCACAACGTGCCCAACAGCTGATCGACCGCCTGCGGTCTCAACAGCTGAGCGAGAAGCGTCAGCTATTGGCCTGCGACGTGATGTTGAAATTGAAGCGAGCGGACGATGTCGTGCAGTGGCTGACCGCCGGGGTTCAGCCCGAACAACTCGCCGCAGTGTCCAGAATGCGTTTGGCAAACGCATTTGTAGAGACAAAACAGTTTCAGTCGGCTTTGAAATGTTATGAAACGTTGTTGACGGAAGTCGAGCAGAGCGATGAACACGATCGGCAACAGCTGAGCAACAGCGGTCCCGGAGATTTGACGCGTTCGACCATTCCACGTGAGGAACTTCTTTTGGCTGCGGCACGATGTGCTGCGAATGCAGGTGAGACAGAACGCGGAGTAAAATACTTTGAGGATCTGGTTGAGAAGTTTTCCTGTAAGCCTGAGGTCCTTTGCGAATATTCTGGCCTGCTGCTTCAGCAGGGGCGAGTTCGAGAGGCGATGCAACATCTGCCTGACTCTGCTGCTCTGACTGCCGAACAAAGGATTCTGGTGATTGACGTGATGATTGCGGACAACAAGCTTGCGGAAGCAAAGGCCCTCGCTGAGTCGATGGCGGGCGATCCGGCCGAACGAGCCGAGGGCGACCGGCAGTTGCTTGAACGCCTTGCCGCGATCGAGCAGGTCCGGGGCGACAATAAGGCAGCAGCGAAGTATTATCAGAAACTAATCGATCTTGGAGAATCGAAGATCGCAATCCGAGCTTCATTGGCCCAACAACTGGTTCTCTCCGGCGACATGCCACGAGCACTGGAAAACTACCGATTGCTGGTCGAGGCAGACGAACTTCCGGAGTCAGAACGGTTTTGGCTGCTTCTGGCACTGAATCGGAGTCAAACGATCCCGGCATGGAGTTTGAGAACACTTAACGCTGCGGGGAAACAGGCCTTAGAAGACTCAGATTATCCATTCCGAGAGACTGAGCAGTTGGCCTATTTACATGTCAGGGCTGGGAATAAGTCGACGGCACTCACGCTGATCAGGAAGCTGCTGCAGGTCCCCGAGGCTGAACGCGAAGACCTGCTTCTTTTTGCCTCCAACCTTGCCGCAGAGCTTGGCGAGTTTCGTGAGAGCGAAGAGTTCCTGACGAAGCTTCGAACTCTGCGTCAGGTAAAGACCAATGGTGATGCATCGTTGCGGGGAGCCACTGCACGTAAACCCTCCCGCCAATGAACCATGAAACCGGGGAAGTCCGCCCCGGGCGGCATCGACGCGCCTCGCCAGAAAACAACTCCGAGGAGATTGAAGCGAATCCACGACGATAAATGACTGAAACGTAAAGGCTCAATTCGCCATTTTCTGCCAGCGATCGGGGATGTCCTCCGTGTGGCGAGTGAACAGTCGGAACGATCTCTCACTCGGCATGATCGATTTGCAGAAAGAGTTAACAGTGGCTTTGTTGACAAACCGAATCAACCTCGCTAAACGGAGAGATTTTCCACATCGATGGCCTGTTTCGAGGCAGGTTCAACAGTTAACAAATGGCCTCACGCAGACAACTACGGACCACTTAATGGGAATGACCGAAAGAGTGGTCAATCTTTGCTCGCCAAAAGAATTCCTGGCTCTATATCTTCGTTCATCTGGTGTCCTGAAACTGCGATCAGAGCCCTCATTGGGGGGATCGGATTCTCTGATTCGGTATTCCAGGAAATAGGGAAAGTCCGACTGATCTCAAAAGTTGGTTTTTCAATCCTGTTCACCTGCATGTGAATTCATGAGGCTGCAACCTCCCGCTCCCCAAACTGCAATGCTCCACAACACTGCAGCCCAGACTCTCCATCGCCACCTTCCGAAGTTCCTCCACCACGTTGCAGAATCATGCCGAACTCATTACCTGACCCGACGAAAGAACTTGCAGCGGAAACCGCATCGATTTCGCAATTGGCTTACTTTGCGATCCTGAACGCCTCCAACGATGCAGTGGTTATTGCGAATCAAGATGGGACCGTTATCGAATTCAACAAAGCTGCTGAAAAAATGTTCGGCTACCCTCGCCAGGATGTCATCGGCGTCTCGATGGGGGAAGCGATCGTTGCTCCACGCCTTCGAGAGGACTTCGTTCGGGCGTTTCGTCCGTTTCCGAGAGACGAGTCTCGCGTTCGAAAGAACGACTTCACGGTCGAGTCACTTGCTGTTCGCAGTGATGGCAGTGAGTTCCCTGTCAGAGTCTCTGTTTCAAGAGTACAGAATGCTGCCGTAACCCTGTTCATTGGGTTCATTCGGGACCTGTCGCACGAGCGCAGTCTCATGCAGGAACTCCATGCATCCCGAATGGAATGGGAACAGTGTTTCAATGCTTTGCCGGACAACATCAGCATCCTTGACATGACCGGCAAGATTCTGCGCGCGAACCATGCCATGGAACACTTGTTCTCCGGCACCTATGGAGATATCCGCGGACAAGATTATCGGCTTCTGTATTGTGGAACTGCGAATCCGGATCCCCAACCGCCGTGTGCTGCGGTTCTGAATGGATCCCCTCCTGTTTCGATCGAAACAGAACTGACACCGATTCCCGGCGGGAAAACCGGTTGGTATGTTGTCTCGTCATACCCATTGAAAGATCTCAACGGGGTCCAATGGGGAGCAGTTTCCGTGGTTCAGGATGCGACTGAACGCCGTCAGTTGCAGATGGAACAGGACCAGTTCTTTCGAAACTCCATCGATATGCTCTGTGTCGCCAGCAGGGACGGCCATCTCCGCCTTGTCAGTGCTTCGCTCCAGCAGTTCCTTGGGCTGTCCAACGATGAACTCTTCGATCGTTGCATCGCTGATTTTCTGCATGCGGATGATCGCAAACTGTTTCTTGAACAAATGGCGGAGGCCGAATTGCCGTCGTCAGTCATCCGTGTTCGTACCCGAATGACTCGCAACGATGGTCAGGAACGATGGCTCGCGTGGCACCTGTCGAAAGCGAATTCCTCCGGCGGTATTTTCTGTGGTGTTGCTCGTGACATCACCGAGCAACTAAAAGGTGAAGCCGAACTTATCAAGGCCCGCGAAATCGCTGAGAAATCCAACAAAGCCAAGTCCGAGTTTCTTGCTGTGGTGAGCCATGAAATGCGAACTCCGCTTCACAATATCCTCGGTGGTCTGGAGTTGATCCGAAACACGCCCATTTCGAATCAATGCCGTGAGTGGCTGGACTCCAGCCATGACTCCGCTGAACAGCTCTTGTCTTTGATCAGCGATATTCTTGACTGTTCACGCGTGGAAGCCGGCAAGCTTATCCTTGAGAACAGCGAGTTCAATCTTCTCGAATTGTTCCTGAAGCTCACACCTCAGTTTCAGAAGAGAGCAGCAGAGAAACACATCTCGTTTGTATGGACTATTGCGCCGGAGACTCCCATCTGGTGGTACGGAGATTCCGGAAAGCTGCGACAGATTATAATTAACCTGTTAACAAATGCGATCAAGTTTACAGAGTCCGGCTTCGTTCACATTGAAGTGTTTCTGGAGGCCGGCCAAAGAGACGTTCTTCATATCCGAGTTGTGGATTCCGGCATTGGGGTTCCCGCCAATCGTACCGAAGACATCTTTCGACTGTTTGAGCAGGTTGACTCCTCGGGCACCAGACGATCGGGTGGCGTCGGACTCGGGCTGGCGATCTGCGCTCGACTTGTGGAACTTATGGATGGAAAGATCTGGGTTGATTCACGTGAAGGCGTTGGCTCCGAGTTCAACGTGACCTGCAGGCTTTCAGACTTGACTGAACGCTCATCGGCCGACGAAACGCAGATCGACGAACACCGTCGCTCAGCAGGCCGGCAACAGCATGTCATCGTGGTTGAAGACGACCTTGTCAGCGCTCGACTGGCACGCAGCATGCTGGAGGCTGAAGGCTATTCAGTCACAGTCTTCCACGACGGTCGCGCGCTTCTGTCGGCCCTGTCTTCCATGCTGCCCAGAAGCGTCGATGCTATCGTCATGGATGTCATGATGCCGGAACTGGGTGGCTTTGAAACAACCCGGCTGATCCGCGGCAGTCAGAACTGGTTTTCCGGGCTTCCGATCATTGCTACCACCGCCAACGCGATGTCGCAGGATGCCGTCACATGTCTGTCTCATGGGATGGACGGATATCTGGCCAAGCCATTTACAAGACGATGCCTGGTTGAGACAGTCTCAACTCATCTGGCGTTTGAACGGACTGAGGAGTTCGTGCCTGCTGCAGAGATGCTGCTCGAATTCTCGTTAAAGTGGGATGATCTGACCGAATCCTGCAACAACGACTCAGCACAGATTCGTGAACTGATTGAGATTGTGGAACGGACCGTGCCGCTGCAGTTCAGCGATATCCATGGTGCCATTCTGGAAAAAGATTTCGAGCGCCTTGGTCGTTCGATTCATCGCCTGAAAGGCTGTCTCGGCAACATCTGTGTCGGGGACATCATCGAGCGGCTGGCAAGATTTGAAGAGCTGATAAAACACCCCTTTGGCCTCGAACGGCTTGCATTTCAGATCGTTGTCATTGAACGCACCGTCAAGTACATAATTCAATGCATGACGAAGAAGTTGCAGTAACGTCTCGCGACGCCAATGCGAAGTTCCTGCGGCTGATGAAAGCGCTCCCGTCGACTCCCGAATCATCGATCCGGAAGCAGTTCGGCTCTTTTGCAAAGCTGCCAGCGATCGATCTGGAAACAAACAGTACTGATGATGCGGCCTCTCCGCATTCGCAACTGATTGGTCGTTGCCAATCTTCAGGCTGCGGTGTCTCCATAGTGGCGGCCCGGATCGCAAAGAATTCGCCAGCCGGTCTTTGCACGATCACCTTGCCAAATCATTTAGATTTTCGCTTGCAGATTTTTGACTGAAAGCAGAACTTCAATCTGCGATCATGAATCAGAAATCAACAATTCCCACGGAGGGCTGACGCCCAGCCGCTCGCCGGTTCAGTCGATCCCCGGCGAGCGGTATAGCGTGAGCTATCCGTGTGTGCGATTTTGGCATTTCGATTGCAGATTTTTGACTGAAAGCAGAACTTCAATCTGCGATCATCAATCAGAAATCAACAATTCCCACGGAGGGCTGACGTCCAACCGCTCGCCGGTTCAGTCGAACCCCGGCGAGCGGTATAGCGTGAGCTATCCGTGTGTGTGCGATTTTGGCTTTTCGCTTGCAGATTTTTGACTGAAAGCAGAACTTCAATCTGCGATCATCAATCAGAAATCATCAATTCCCACGGAGGGCTGACGCTCAGCCGCTCGC
>JBILXT010000543.1:0-4333 GCA_044378235.1 Planctomycetaceae bacterium | reverse complement strand
AAGTCCGAAATCCCTAAACTGCAGAAGGAAGTTGCTGCAGCGATTGGCGGTATCTCCATCGGCGTAACGAGCGATGCTATCTTGCAGGCCATTGCTTCATCATCGTTTGCGGACTGTTGTGGCGAATCTCCCCAATCCGCGACGTTGCAGTTTGTGAACAAGAATTACGAGATCCGACGAAAAGAGCTGATCTACCGCAAAATGAACGTGCTGAAATTCTGAAATCACCGAATCCTCCTGCTTTTGGGTGCAATCAAAACGCGTATCCGCGATAAGGCAACGGCGTTCTTTCCAACAACCTGAATTGCCCCAACCTGACTTTGTGCCGGTTGAGAGAAGGTTTGGAGACGACACAGACGCGGCCACGATCAAACCGCCGTATCGCTCCAACGACACTCTAAACCATTGAAGACAGACCCGCAGCGAGTCTCAGGTCCTGTCGCTCATGATCAGATGCACTTACCGACGTTCCCTGCCACACTTGCCACTTCGCAAATGGACCAAAGCGCGAAGAATTGTGTCCAACACGTGATCCAGTCTCACGCCGATATCCTGAACCAGGAAACGCAGGACGAAGTATCCGTGTTCCTGCAGTAAAGCATCCTTGCGGCGGTCGCGGCGGTAGGCGTCTTCGTTGGCAAAATGCTGACCACCGTCCAGTTCGATCACCAGTCGAGTCTCCTTGTCCAGCAGATCGACTTCCATTTGTCCCCAGCCATCGAAAGCGATAGGAAGTTCAGCATTCAATCGAAATCGCCCGGTTGTCTCTTCCAATGTTTCTAGGCGTCGAAACAGAAACGCTTCACTGGCACTGCGAGCACGCTGGATACCTTGTGCTTCGGGCTCGATTTGACGAGCGGCATGCACGAAGAGTTTTGCCAGAGGTTCGTCGACACCATCGCGAACCAGGCGTCGAATACTGGCCGCGTATTCGTTCTTCCATACCGGGTCAACCGGTAACGGAACTTCCGCAGGCCAGCCCGGTACTGCACTACCGGGCAACAACACCGTGTAGCCGACAGCCTCGTAGCCCTGACATCGACGATCAAACATCCGAGACAGCATCGGCACGTTCAGATCCGCGTAGTCGTACACTCGCACTTCTGTTTTGCCATCGTGCAACCGATGCAGGCGGCCGACGTACTGGGCGATCGTGCCGCGCCATGAAACTGGCAGCGTCAGAAACAACGTGTCCAGCCGCGAATCGTCGAAACCTTCGCCGATGTAACGTCCTGTTGCCAGCAACACCCGTGGTTCGCCTTCAGGGATCGCCGCGAGTTGTTCCTGAGTTTCCCAAGACTCTCTGGCACTCGTTCCACCATGCAGAACAACAATGTGGGGGAGATGAGGCTTCAGCAAGCCTTCGAGTGCTATCAGATGCTCTTTACGTTCCGTAAGAACAAGTGGCGAACGCCCCTCCTTCAAGCTCTGCACAACGTCATCACAGATGATGCGGTTGCGGTCATAGTCTGCAATGAGTTCTCGATAAAGACCCTGAAACTGCAACCGCATATCCGGATCGGCTTCAGCGATGGGCCGAAACGAAGTGGGCCGCACAAACACGGAATGCCGAAAGGGCCGAGCCACTGCTTCGGATTTTGCGTCGACCGTATACCGCACTGGTCCACACTGCATAAAAATGATGGGATGGTGTCCGTCTTTGCGATTCACAGTCGCCGACAACCCCGTCACGAATCGAGCTTTTGCACGGCGGGCGACCATTTCAAAACTCTGGGCCGACAGATGGTGACATTCGTCGACGATCACATGCCCATAGTCCGCGATGCAGTCATCGACGACACCTTTCCGCACCAGACTCTGAATTATGGCCACATCGATTCGGCCAGTTGCCTTCTTTCGTCCTCCTCCGATGCGACCAATCTCCTTCGCTGTCACGTCCAGAAAAGTGGACAGGCGCTCGACCCACTGATCGAGCAATTGCCGCCGATGGACAAGTATGAGCGCGCTGACACCACGCGCGGCGATCAGCCAGGCGGCGATGACAGTTTTGCCGAAAGCCGTTGTTGCCGACAAAACACCAGTCTCATGCCGCAGCAGTTCATCGACCGCTTGTTGTTGTCCCGGCCGCAGTTCACCACGAAACGTCACGTTCAGCGGTACTCCGGCCACACGTTCATCCTGAATATCGATGCCGATCTTCAGCTCGTTCAGCAGGGTCTGAACATCGTCGAAGCAACCACGTGGCAGGCCGATATGCTGCGAATGTTCTCCCGCACAGGCAATAACTCGAGGTTTGTCGTACGTTGGCAAACGCATCGATTGAGCCTTATAGAACTCCGGATTCTGAAACGCTGCCGTCCGTACCAGGCGATTCCGCAGTTCTGGCGGAAGCGATGCTTTCGCGATATAGATTTGATCACCCAGAGTGAGCGTCAACCGTTTTGGCAATGGACTATGAATTGCCGGTTCGCGTGGCTGCCGCGACGGAGCTGCTAGCCACGGCTCTTCGTCACCATCATCTGGGGTCGCGATGCGTACATTGATGATTCGCCCACGTGAACCAGCATCCTGCACAATTTTCTCGACTGCAGATCGCGACATGCGTCGAATGGAACTCAGGTACTTCCACTGGTCGGCATGTGGGTTTCCATGCTCATCCAGAAACTCACTGTTGCCGTGAACACGCGGTTGTTTTTGCAACGGCAGTGCGATCAGGTTGCCGAATCCACCTCTGGGCAGAGTGTCCTGATTTGGAAAGAAGCGGTCATAAGAATCCAGCCCGATATCCGGCCGTCGCTCCATGGTCTCCGTGAGCACATGGGATCCGAGACGACGTGCGACCGATGCCGAAATCGCATCGCTGAAGAAGATCCAGATGTGCCCGCCATTGCCCGATCGAGATCGCTCTAAAGCCGCTGGCACATCAAGACGACGACAGGTATCAAGTACGGCCTCTGTATCCTGCTGCCAGTGCGTTTTGTCGAAATCCATCGCCAGAAAAAAGCAGGTTTCATCAGGCAGCATTGGATATACGCCAGCCGTGAATTCCGCACCGCCACGGTCCTGCCCGGAAAGATGCCAGCGGATCACATCGTCTGTCACGGGCAAAAACTGGCGATGCACGCAAGTCGCACATTTCACTCGTGGCTTTTCGCAGAGACCTCGTACCCATTCATTGCCACATGCAGGAGCATAACCAGACTTCTCGGTTGTTCGACTTTCAAAGCGTCTGGGATAAACATCCTCGCGGCCACGAAACAGGGACCGAAAGAGTGCAATCTTGGCATCCGGCGAAGAGCGATGATGAACTTCACTGTTCGGTGGATTCACGAGAAGACTCTTCCAGTCAAGATAATCAGAACACAACTATTCTCTCAGACATGATTCGAACGCGACTCAACCCACTTCAGCTCATCGGGCGTGAGCGGCGGGGCCAGCGGGGCGGTGTATTTGACTGAGAGATCGTATCGGGCTCGCTGGTAGACGAGGTCGAAAACTTCCTGAAGCGGCACGGTGGCGTCGGGGTCGCCGAGTTGCAGCGGGATGGGGATGACCGGGAGTTTGTCGTTCAATGTCCAGGCATAAACTTCACACTTCGGCCGACGTTTTGCGCGGCTGATGATGCAGTAGTAGTCTCCCGGTGGCAGGGTTCCGATGACAGGAAGTCGCATACCGCCTCGCAGCAGGTCGAGTTCCACAAGATGAGTGGGACTCGACAGGATCTCCTGACGCTTCATCATGTACTCATGTCGTCCATCGCCCTTGCTGCGTTTGTTGGACGGTGACAGCAGTTCAATCACGGTGATGACCCGCATGGTTTCTCGTTCGCGAATGACCAGATACGTTTCCTGCCGTTCGATCGGCATTGGCAGTTCACATTCGGCTGTGATGCTCACCGCTTCTGGCGACAGAATTCCGACGGCTGGCCCCGTATCGCCGGGCCGAGCATCAACAGTCACAATCGCAACATCCGCGCGACGCATCGTTTCCGGTTCGCCGCCCACGGATTCGAGATAGACACGTCGTTCGACTCGGACGAGGTATTTCGGTTCAATCGTGGGACTCAGACGATCGGATAACGCCGTCATAAGCCGAGTATGAAAATCTTCCCATTCCTGTGATTCCAGAAACGGGTCCATGCCAGGAAATGGAGATGGCATCGTGGAGACTCCTTAATCTTTCGTTTCATCATACCTTCAGCTCTGGCGGATGAGAACAACCGAACGGGATTTTGCGGATGCGGTTTGTGGTGAGTTCGATCTGAGATCGACCCACGTAGGCGGATCTGTCTCAGATCTGCGGGAATTGACGTTGCCGAGTCAGGCAGGCTCCGGTCTTGATTTGGGGTGGTGATGAGGAAGGCTGTTGATTG
>JBILXT010000542.1:0-4339 GCA_044378235.1 Planctomycetaceae bacterium | reverse complement strand
GGTCATCACGCCACTGAGCGATGCCGTGAGTTTTACTGAGCGAGTCCGCGTTGCGATTCGTGGCCTGCACGATCTCCAGAAACGTCAGTTCACCTTCGTTGACCAAAAGCACGTCGACGGCATCCCGCGTTTTTCGGAATGGCAACTGATCCAGCATGCTGGGACGAGCCGAAGGACCTCCGAAGACGATCAGTCGTGCTGGATCGTCGCGATGAAGTTGAACAGCGACTTCTGCAAACAATGGAAACGACCAGAGATAGCTGGAGAAGCCAATCACATCCGGATCAAGCTGCACCAGTTCCTCAGTCAACGCGTCGGCGGAGGCATCATGCAGGTCGTAAACATGCAGATCGAGTCCCTCGATGTTGGCAGCTCGAAGTGTCGCCTCAATCATCCGCAGGCCGTGATTGGAGATAAGCTCCGGCATTGCGGGATCGGGAATGGGATACATCGCAATCAGAGCAACACGCCGACCTGAGCGTTTACTGTTGTGCCCTCGACGCGATGGGGCTCCGGTGCTCGGTGAAGCCTCAGGCACTGCGAAGGCTCCCGTCGATGCGCGCTGGAACAAATCCTCGCGATGAGACGTTAGGAATCGCCAGTCGTTTCAGCGGTGGTGGAAACGACCACCAGAACTGTCCGGAGCTGCCACCGCAGCGAATCGTTTCACGACTGAGCATATCGCGCATGTCGAGCAGATCGGTTTCGCTCCAGCCGACGCAGGATTTCATCGACAACGTGAAAGGATCAAACTGCATCTGCCACTCAGCTTTTCCTCGAGTCAGCAAAGCGTCGGGCAGAACCAGGCAATGGTAGACTCGCACCGTCACCGGCAAACTCAGCGCGTAGTTCAGGGTTTCCAGAAAGCCATCCCAGCTGTCAGTGGGAAGACCGAAAATGATTTGCACTTCAATGTTGTAAGCGACTTTGGAAAGTTGTTCGATCGCCGGCCCGAAGCGTTCTCGCCCATACGGCCGCTGCATGCGTTTCAGCAGTTCGGGATTGAAGGACTGCAGGCCAACGCCCAGATACGATGGGCCACATTGGGAGAGAAATTCGAGATGCTCATCGGTGATTTTTGACGGATAGATTTCGCACCACAGGCCGGACTTCTTCAGGAACCCAACCTTCTTTTCAGCGGCCACCAGATTGCGAAAAGCCTGAGCGTTCAAATTCAGGCCAGCATCTACGTTGAAGACGGCTGGTGCATCGTGGGCCGCCAAGGCTTCGAGTTCACGTGTGAGATAATCTTCTGAAAATGCTCCCTGCGCGATATCGGGAGCTCCCCATTCGCAGAAGGTGCATGACATCGGGCAGCCGCGAAATGATTCCAGATAACCCACAGCGCCGTAGTGCATCAGGCCCATTTGATAGGGCGATGCGATCACGTCCAGATCTTTCAGCTTGGGACGGAAACCAGTGTTCTTCCAGCCAAGAGGAGTTGGCAATTCGAGACCTACAATGGCGGATAATGTCGTGTGACGATCGACTGTAGCCGGAGCATTCTGGATGGCTCGGGCGATGTCGCAGATGGCTTGTTCTCCATCACGAGTAACAACCGCGTCGACGTAATCAATCGCTTTTCGATAAGGAGCCAGATCCAGAACAGCCGGTCGTGCTGACGGACCACCGAAGACAATCGTGCAATCCGGAAACCGCTTCTTCATCCGGCGAGCCACCTCGATCAGACATTTCGCAGACCAGACGAACAGCGAAACACCAATGAGTTGTGGCTCGAACGCAGTCAGTGCGTCGACGTAAGCATCCGCGTCGTCTCGTTCGAGATCGAACAGGCGCGATTCTGCGTCAGACAATTCCGGGTCAGCTACGACAGCAGCGAGAATTCGATGGATGCCATACGACGGAAGTTCAACGCCCCGATGTTCGTGGCTGTCGACTTCCGGAGTCATGCAGACGAACGCGATACGTGTCAGCTTGCGATTTAGCGTAGCCATATCCAGAATGCGTCCCTGCAATCGGTGGAGTCTTCTCGATGTCTTTGCCGAGCGGATCCTAGCAAAGGTATGCATCTCCGGCAGGATCGATTTCGAAGTCTCCTCATGTGCTTTTGGCGGGAGGAGAAGGGTTTCAACGTGAAACTGCGTGGAAACACTCACATAGGCGGGTCGGGCTACGTAGACTGATCTGTCTCAGATCAGTTGATCTCGCAAGTTGCTGACCGCAGTCGGGTGGATCTTCCGGGCGGCGCGATACGGCTATGGTGCATTGTTCCCGACCTGAGGACAGGTCGGGCTACGTAGACTGATCTGTCTCAGATCAGTGATCCTGCAAGTTGCTGGCCACAGTCGGGTGGATCTTCAAGGCGGCGCGATATGGCGATGCCGCATTGGTCCCGACCTGAGGACAGGTCGGGCTACGTAGACTGATCTGTCTCAGATCAGTTGATCTCGCAAGTTGCTGGCCGCAGTCGGGTGGATCTTCCGGGCGGCGCGATACGGCTATGGTGCATTGTTCCCGACCTGAGGACAGGTCGGGCTACCGTTGCTATTAACCTTGTTCGTTCTGAACAATCGCTATTGGGCTGCCCACTCCGGAGCAGGAGCTTCGAACTTTAGTTCCTTGCGATCGGCATCTCGGAAGGCGATTGACTCCGAATGCAGGCACATTGGCGGTTCAGACGGAAGCAGCGTGTGGCTTGAACCGAGTTGTCCGCCTTGTAGATACGCCGGGTCGCCAACGATCGGGAATCCCAGATGCCACAAGTGTGCGCGGATCTGATTCGTGCGACCAGTGCGCGGGAAAGCTCGGACGAGGGATGTGCCGTCTTCGAAACGTTGCAGAACTTCGAAGGCCGTGCTGGCTTCGTGGCCGTCGGGATCAATCAGGTAAATGCCGCCGTCCCCTGCTTCACGCGCGAGCGATGCTTCACACGAGAACTTATCTGCAGACGGATGTCCGTGAACCTTGGCCAGATAGGTTTTCCCAACCAGACGATTCTCAAACTGCTTTTGCACGATCGAGGCGACTCGTTTGCGTTTGCAGAGCACCATGATGCCCGAGGTATTGGCATCCAGACGATGGACAATATGAGGTCGGCAGGGAAACCAGACCAGATTCAAAATGTTGCGCAGCGTGTTGCGGTTGAATCGTCCGCACGCATGAACCGGCAGCGGCGCTGGTTTTGACAGGATGATGAACTCGTCGTCCTCATGAAGCACGCGAATATCAGTCGCCACATCGGGTTCAACAGACATGGGGGCAAGCTGATCGAAGCGTTCCCCTTCGCGCACGATTCGATCTGGGGACAGTGGCAGTGCTTCAGGAGTCCACTTCGGACGTCGTCGGCGGCGCACAGGTTCTGTTGGGACGATTGTTGAATCGGCGATCCGTCGCAGCCATTCCTCGCGTCCCACTTGTGGATGCAGATCAACAAGGAACTCAATCAGCGTCATGTTCGCACATCGCTGCGGAACGTTCAGAGGCCGACGATTCAGGCAAGGTTCGCTGCCTGGCAGCGGGGTTGTGACGCGTTTGATTTCTGCATGGCGTGATTCGATCAGTTCCGCCATAGATTGCGATTCTTCGCGATAGCAGGCCGGGCAGGACTTTCCCGGGACATACTGCGGCAGTTGTTGTTCTTCGGCAGTGACGACCGCCTGACAGATGTAGCACTGAGTCGTCGGCGTTTCCTGAAGCGAAGGATCGACAGCGACACGTTGATCGAACACGAAACATTCGCCGTGATAGTGATCGCCGCCGACTTCTTCGAAGTACTTCAGAATCCCGCCATCGAGCTGATAGACCTGACTGAAGCCTGCCATCTCCATGTAGGGGCCGGCCTTTTCGCAACGGATCCCGCCGGTGCAGAACATGACGACGGGTTCGTTCTTAAGCTCTTCGGGCAGGCGAGCGACGCCATCGGGGAACTCACGAAAATGATCGAGGCCCATTTTGATCGCGTTATCGAAAGTGCCAAGGTCATACTCGTAGTCATTTCGAGTATCCAGGAGATGAACTTTGCGACCTTCATCCAGCCATCGCTTGAGCTCTTTCGCCGGAAGTTTGGGCGATGTTTTTTGAGCCGGAACGACACCATCGATCCCGAAGGCAATAATCTCTTTCTTGATCTTCACCAGCATGCGATTGAACGGCTGGTACTCGTTAGCGCTTTCCTTGGGCTTGAGGTCAGCGAAGGCTGGATCTGATCGCAGGAAATCGACGAACAGATGAATGGCTTCCGAAGGACCGGCAACGAACAGGTTGATCCCTTCGTGACTGAGCAGCACGGTGCCCTTCAAATTCAATTCGCCTGCTCGCCGACGAATGGCCGACTTCCGATCCTCAAGGTTGTCCAATGCGACAAACTTGTAGCATGAAA
>JBILXT010000541.1:0-4344 GCA_044378235.1 Planctomycetaceae bacterium | reverse complement strand
CCAGGCCATGCAAACCGAGACTGCTCCACCAACGATTAATCTGGACAATCCGGATCCACGTTGCGATCTGGACTACGTCCCATTCCAGCCGCGATCCATGAAGATCCGCAAAGCCATGAAAAACAGCTTCGGCTTCGGCGGCCATAACGCGTGCCTGGTGTTCTCCTCGATGGAGTAGCCGGTGCGTGTCTCGACACCGCCCTCAGACGAGATGCCTCGCTTGCAGTAGATCCTTATCTGCCGGAAAGGATTTTCGCCGACAGGCGAACCAAAAGGGCAAGCGAACATGTGACTGAGCAACGAGACGAGAAAAATCGCTGACAAGAGAAATCGAGGTAGTGGATGAGGCCACGAGTCCCGTGAGCCATCCCGGTCAAAACGGACTGGTAGCCTGATGCCCGACGATGAACCCCCAAATCATATCTGGACAAAGCAGCGTTTCGCGGACAATCGAAAAGACTTCATTTCGAAATGCCCGCCAATGTCATGCCGGCTGTTTCCAGTTGGCTCCCAGATTCTCTTGCTCACCTAATACTTTGGACTGCTTGCAGCCCGCTGCAGCTTTCGTCTATCAGCAGCCGGCTGCCGCGCTACTGGGCATCAACTCCTGCCAGTCGGCGAATTATGAAGCGATGAGTTGACTTGCGAGCCTTCGATGCATGACTATCGACCCGCAAAAGTTTCAAACACTTTACCATCGTAGCCATATCCTGGCTGGCCAAAGATAAAGGGTGACCATTCTTCGGCCCAGCGTCGGAGGTCGAATGAGCGACAAACTCCCCCAAGCCTACATACTCCCGCCGTCGGCTGCAGTGCCTGGTTCAAGCAGAGTCGCCCCATGCCACGCCCGTCAGTTCCCGTGGCGCCGTTCCCACTCGCACGGCGATGTCTACACAGCCGCTGTCGCGGACCACCCAAACGACCATGTCAGCGGTCGTGTACACCTGCGAATGGACGTCCGAGAGTTCGGGCACGAGGTGCGACCGCAGTCGCGGGAGGAATTCGTCCGCGAGCCGCCCGGCCGGGTTGTTGACGGCGAGGTTGCCCGTCCAACAGCATCGATCCGCGGTGAACTCCGTCCATAGGGCCTGCTGCTCGACGTACCTGGCGAAGCTGCCTGCAATTCGCACCCCCGCGGCTGTATAGTACGTTCCGTCCTCGTCGATGACCCACCAGAACGTCGGGTTCACGTCGGCGATTCGGACTTTCCAGAGCAGCTGGTTCGGTGGCTCCGGCTCCCACGCTTCGACTTCGTTCGGGACAAGCCACGCCGGCTCAGGGTGAGCCAGCCCGAGAACCCCGACCTCCAACACGCAGTCAAACACACAGCCGGCAAAGGTTTCATGGAAGTCCAGGAACGCCTGGGCCACTGGGGCTCCAGCACGGACGAGAGCCTCGCGCACTTGTTGCAGGGTCGACACGTGTGGGACTCGTTGCCACTCGGCGATGTAGCGCGACGCCCGGTCGGACAACTTAATTCCCACTGTGACAAAGCCCTCTGCGGAACGACCCAGGGAACCCAGCGGCCGCGAACGAGCGGCCATAGCAACAAAGCCAGTTCGGCAACTTATGGTCACCCACATACCACAGCCACCTTGACTGTAGCCGGAGTCAGTCTACAGCTCTAAACGTCGGGCAACAACAGAAAACAGATGTCGACGGCCAACTCGCTTTTCAACCCGGAATTGTGTCGATAACTCAGCCCGACACTGCCCACACTCGGCGAGCATCGAATGGTTCCAGTCAATTAAATGCTGTAACAATTTTCCCCGTTATTCGTTTGGTCCTCCGGCGGCCCGGTTGCTAGTCCCATTCCTCAGCGAGCACTCTGGAATACTCTTCTGGTATACACTCGGAATTGACGAGCGGCTCGTACTCCCGACAGTTCTTTTCAATCAGACCCAGATACCAACCCGGATCGGCCTCTGCATAGACTGCATACTCACGCACCACCGCCCCGTTCTGGTCCCAATCTTTTGCCCGCGTTGTAACTCCATACTTGATCTCGGTCACGGACTGCTTCCGCCCATCAAGAAACCACGTCCGGTACACACCGTGAGAAATACCGGCCACATAATAAACCGATGAGATCAACCGCCCGTCGGACGAATAGACACGGCACGGTCCCCAGAGCATTCCATTGCGGAACGTCCACTCTTGAAAGACCAGCCCGTTCGACCACGTTGAGTAAGCCACTCCGGTAAACGGCTCGCCGCGCAAAGTCCCCCCATCACCGGACTCAGGGTGGTCGTCAAGGAGATCATAGAGGATTCGATTCATCGCGCCCCGCTCTCATGGCCTAACGAATTTGGATAACTGAACTGCCGCATCAACGCTTGATATCAAATCCGGCATCATTGAGCACTCGGATCTGCAATACGATTCCATTCATCCAAGACCAATGTCCAACAGCCAAACGCAGCCAGAACGATTACAGATGGAACAGGTGCTGGAACCGTCTTACTGAATTCTTGTTCTTCCCAGGGGGCGGTTTGTGATTTCCGGGCCCAGTTTCTTCGTGCCGTTGATAGCCAGGGTTTCGTCTTCGAACGGTGAGCCGCAATTGACGCTGCAGCCGGATTACTGTGCGTTGTGCGTATGTCTAAGGCAAATCGACTTGTTCCAGCCAGCGTGCTGATCGCCGCTGCCGCCATGCAAGCAGCAGTGTTTTCTCTTATGTCGTTCCTGAGTACCACCGATGAAAACTGTTCCACCACCAACCCTCAGTTCGCTTCGTCAGTTTGGCTTGCAAAGCATTGCGTCCACGTACCAATTGACGGTCAGAAAGTGGTGATTTTCCTGAACCGGCATCGATTAGAAACGCCCCCTTAATAGACATGCCAGATCCGGTGGATCTGCGATGAGCACGCCAGTAGCGTATGACTCAATGTCAGCCAGCCGACAAACCGTAACAGCCCGGCAACCACAGTGCTGGAAACTTCGAACAGCTTCTCCGCTGCTTCCTAACGCGGGCCTGTTTCACTAGAGTCTTGCTGCTGAAAGCGTCCACGCACTTTCAGCAATCGACTCCTGATCCACGAGCTTCGAAAGGCCCATCACGATGCAGAAACTTCTCTGCGCCGCAGTCTTTGTCTTTTCCGTCGCCTGCCAGACTCTGCAGGCTGCGGATCGACCGAATATCATCTTTATCTTCTCCGATGACCACGCTCAGCATGCGATCTCCGCGTACGGTTCAAAGGTCAATCAAACGCCGCACCTGGACCGACTCGCCAAAGATGGTGCGCGATTCGTCAATTCGTTTGTCACGAATTCGATCTGCACGCCAAGTCGCGCAACTCTGCTGACAGGGCAGTATTCGCATCTGAATGGCGTTCCTGTCTTCAATCGATTCGATGGCACTCGAGACAACGCAGCCAAGCATTTGCAGGCCGGAGGCTATCACACGGGAATGATTGGTAAGTGGCATCTGGGTTCAGATCCCACGGGCTTTGATCGCTGGATTGTTCTGCCAGGGCAGGGGGCTTACTGGAATCCGACGTTCCTTGTCCCCGGCAAGAAGGTCAGCATTGAAGGACATTGCACCGACATCACGACAGACCTTGGAATTGAGTTCCTTGAAACTCGCCCCAAAGATAAACCGTTCTTCCTGATGTTACACCAGAAAGCGCCCCATCGAGCATGGGAACCAGACGAACGCAACAAGGCTCGTTTTCAGAATGCCGTCATTCCGGAACCAGAAACACTCTTTGACGACTACGCAACTCGCCCCACAGCGCTGCCGATTAACGAGCAGACAGTCGCTCGCGATCTGACTCGGCGAGATCTGAAGCTTGAACCGCCAGCGGATCTGAAAGGCCCGGCTCTGGCTCAGTGGTACAATTCAAAGCCGATGGAGCTGACGATCGATGGCAAAACACTGACCGGCAAAGATCTGGTCCAATGGAAGTATCAGCGATACATGCAGGACTATCTCGCCTGCGTTCAGGGAGTTGATGATGGCGTCGGCAAAGTCCTGGACTATCTTGACCAGCACGGCCTGGCCGAAAACACGATCGTCATGTACTCCGCCGACAACGGCTGGTACCTCGGTGATCTCGGACTCTACGACAAGCGATTTATGTACGAGCCCGGTCTGAAGACTCCCCTGATCGCTCGCGGTCCCGGAGTCAAAGCAGGCAGTGTGCCAACGCAGTTCGTCGCCAACATCGATTTCGCTCCGACATTTGTCGATCTCGCCGGATTGCCCGTTCCGGATTCCATGCAGGGGCAATCTCTGGCACCGATTCTTCGCGGTGAATCACCCGCAGACTGGCGAACCAGCGTCTACTATCGCTACTACCATGATCCTGGACATCACAATACGGTGGCTCATCTTGGAGTTCG
>JBILXT010000540.1:0-4377 GCA_044378235.1 Planctomycetaceae bacterium | reverse complement strand
ATTCATGGCCAGTTCAGATATTGTGATTCGAGGGGCTCGCGAACATAACCTTCGCAACATCAGCCTGTCACTGCCGCGCAACAAACTGATCGTGATGACCGGAGTCAGCGGCTCCGGCAAGAGTTCTCTGGCATTCGATACTCTGTATGCCGAAGGTCAGCGTCGCTACGTCGAATCACTGTCGACGTATGCTCGGCAGTTCCTCGGACAAATGCCCAAGCCCGATGTGGATTCAATCTCCGGGCTCGCACCGTCGATTTCGATTCAGCAAAAATCCACCAGCCGCAATCCGCGCAGTACAGTGGGGACGATCACGGAGATCTTTGACTACCTGCGAGTGCTCTACGCGCGAGTCGGGCAGGGCTATTGCTACGTTTCCGGCAAGCCGATTAAAGCTCAGTCGACGGATC
The DNA here is from genome assembly GCA_044378235.1 of Planctomycetaceae bacterium. Classification (GTDB taxonomy): domain Bacteria; phylum Planctomycetota; class Planctomycetia; order Planctomycetales; family Planctomycetaceae; genus SXXK01. Next base: position 3,967 of record JBILXT010000540.1, on the reverse strand, counting down.
AGATTGTGGACAGCCTGCTGAATCAACCGGCCGGCACGAAGTATCAGATTCTGGCTCCGATCGTGCAGAATCAAAAAGGTGAGTTTCGAGATCTCTTCGAGGACCTGCTGAAGAGAGGTTACCTGCGTGCTCGCGTCGACGGCGAAGTCATCAACCTGAGCGACGCGCCGATTCTGCGAAAACATCATAAACACAATATCGAAGTGGTGATCGATCGGCTTGTCGCCGGGGGAACTCAACGGACCCGCGTGGCCGAAGCAGTTGAGCAGGCCTTAAAGCTGGCAGACGGACAGTTAATCTGTAGCGTTGAACGAACCGGCAGTGCGTCGAGCAGAACCTCCGGCGAAAACACGACAGCGGCTGAAGACGAACAAAGCCTGCAAAGTCTCCCCGCGCCGCCTCGATCTGTTCGCCGCGCAAAGTCGCCGAAACGAACTGCGGCTTCAAGAACGCCGGGTGATGCGGATCTGGTGGCCGAAGATGGTGTGGAGCTGGACTCGGACATTGACGGCTTCGATGGAGATTCCGACGGGCTCGAAGGATCAGGCCCGACGGCTCTGGCTCTGCAATCATCGGATCGGCTTTATAGCTCCCACTACGCCTGCGCTGAGAGCGGGATGAGCTATGAGCCGCCAAGTCCGCAACTGTTCAGCTTCAATAGTCCGCTGGGAATGTGCATGGACTGCAATGGTCTTGGCATGCGCCATGGATTCCCGATGCATCAGCTCATCGTGGACGAAGACAAGTCGATCCAAAAAGGTGCAACGCTGTTGCTGCCGGCGTGGACCAAGATCGGACGCTGGCCGCGACATATCCTGGCTGGAGCGTCCAACGCCATTGAGCAGGACTGTGGCCTGCCGGCGGACTCCCTGCTGAAGATGAAATGGAAGGATATTCCGGAGCAGGCCAAACAACTGTGGCTCTACGGCACCGGCGAACGCCACGTCACCTTCACCTGGAAAACTCGAGCCGGCGCGTGGAAACATGGTGGCAAGTGGGAAGGCTGGGTGAATCGACTGCTGGAAAGCTATCGCACGGCCGTCAATCCGATGCGTCGACGACAACTGGAAAAGTACATGGAGGTTGTGCCGTGCAGCTCCTGCAACGGCGAACGACTGAATCGACAGGCTCGAAACGTGCGGCTGAAGACGAACAGTGCACGATTTATGGCTCGCAGAAAGGCGGCGACAAATCTCAAATTTGAAATCTCAAATTTGAAATCTCAAACTGCCAATCTCAAATCTCAAATCTCAAATTTGAAATCAGACAGTTCGAAGAAACCCATTTTAGCACCAGAAGGTGTTGAACTCAGTCTGCCGCAACTCTGCTCGTTGTCGATTGAAGAGGCGACAGAGTTCTTCGACTCTTTGGTGCTCGACCCAACGCAGCAACTCATCGCCGAAGAAGCACTCAAGGAAATTCGTGGGCGCCTGGGTTTCCTTTTGCAGTGCGGTTTGAATTATCTGTCGCTCGATCGTTCAGCGCCGACGTTGTCAGGCGGTGAGTCGCAGCGAATTCGCCTGGCAGGACAAATCGGCTGCGGACTTGTGGGAGTCGTCTACATTCTGGACGAACCCAGCATCGGTCTTCACCCGCGCGATAACACGATGCTGCTGGGCAGCTTGCAGCGGCTTCGCGACCAGGGCAACACCGTGATCGTCGTCGAGCATGATGAAGAAACCATGCGGGCCGCAGATCACGTGGTCGACTTCGGACCGGGGCCCGGAGTATTGGGCGGTGAAGTCGTCGTGGAAGGATCGGTCGATGAAGTTCTGAAAAACGAACGCAGCATCACCGGAGCATTTCTTTCGGGGCGTCAGAAAATTGAGATCCCGAAGGTTCGCCGCAATCCGGACCGCGGCGCGATCACGGTGAAGAGTGCGACTCACAACAATCTGAAGGATGTGACCGTTCGCTTTCCGCTGGGGCGTCTGATCAGCGTAACGGGTGTCAGCGGGTCGGGAAAAAGCTCCATCGTCAACGATGTTCTGTGGCAGGTTGTGAATCGCGATGTCAACAAAGGCGTCGGCGATCCTGGCGTACATGGATCGATCGAGGGACTGGAACTGATCGACAAAGCCATCGATATAGATCAGTCGCCAATTGGCCGAACACCTCGTTCTAACCCGGCCACTTACGTCAAAGTCTTCGACGAAATTCGCAAGCTGTTTACTCAGTTGCCGCAATCAAAACTGCGAGGCTACAAAGAGGGCCGTTTCAGCTTCAATGTTGAGGATGGTCGCTGCGAAGCGTGTGAGGGCCATGGGGCGACGAAGCTGGAAATGGACTTTCTGGCGGATATTTGGATCCCCTGCACGGTGTGTGAGGGCCGACGATTCAATCATGAAACGCTCGAAGTGAAGTTTCGGGACCACAGCATCGCCGATGTGCTCAACATGGAAATTCGCGATGCAGTAAAGCTCTTCGAAAGCTTCCCCAAGATCAAACAACTGCTGAAGACGCTGTGCGATGTCGGCCTCGAGTACATGCAACTCGGTCAGGCGTCGCCAACTCTTTCCGGCGGGGAAGCTCAACGAGTAAAACTCGCGCGAGAACTGGGGAAACGATCGACCGGGCGCACTTTGTATTTGCTGGACGAACCCACAACAGGTCTGCACTTTGCCGATGTCAAGAAGTTGATTGAGGTTTTGCAGGGCTTTGTAGAAGCGGGCAACACGGTGATTGTGATCGAACACAATCTCGATGTGATCAAGACCTCCGACTGGGTCATCGACATCGGTCCTGAAGGCGGAGCAGGGGGCGGTCGCGTTGTCGTGGAGGGAACTCCGGAAGATGTCGCTCGCTGTGTGAAATCACATACCGGCATTGCACTTCGCACAGTGCTACCCGATCTCAAACTTCGCGCCGGCGAGCGGCAGGGCGTGAGCCCTCCGAGCACCAAGACACTTGCGCAACTGTCCGCAGAGACACCGTTCTCCAACACCACCTCAATTCGGATCACCGGAGCCGGTCAGCACAACTTGCAGTCGATCAATCTGGAAGTTCCGCGAGAACAAATGAGCGTGTTCTGCGGCCCCAGCGGCAGCGGAAAAACATCGCTGGCGATGGACACGTTGTATGCCGAAGGGCAACGTCGCTACGTCGAAAGCCTGTCGGCTTATGCTCGCCAGTTTCTCGGGCAGATGCCCAAACCGCGTGTTGAAAGCATCCAGGGACTCAGCCCGGCAATCGCAATCGAACAGAAGACTGTCGGCTCGACGCCGCGTTCGACTGTCGGCACCGTGACAGAGGTTTACGACTATCTGCGAGTGCTCTACGCGCGGCTGGGAGTGATGCACTGTCCCAAGTGTCAGATTCCGGCCGTGCAGCAGACGACCGATCAGATTGTGGACAGCATTCTGAATATGGAGGCTGGGACAAAGCTGCTGCTGTTGTCGCCGATTGAGGTTGATCGTTCGACGCCATTCACAAAAGTGTGGGACCGTTTGCGGGCCAACGGGTTCGCTCGAGTTCGCGTTGACGGGACAACGTACAATCTGGAAGACGTCCCGGAGATAGATCATCGTCGAGCCCACACGGTGGCGGTTGTGGTCGATCGAATCTCGGTCGACAAGAAGCAGCGCACGAGAATCGCCGATTCCATCGAGGCCGCGCTGGATCTGGGCAAGGGCGTGATTCATGTGGCCATCGCGGACTCAAAGAAGGAAGAGCCGAAATGGAGCCAGCAGCGATTCAGTCTGCACTTATCCTGCAGCAAATGTCAGCGCTCGTTCGAACGACAAACGCCGCAGAAGTTTTCCTTTAACAGTCCGCTGGGCTGGTGTCATGCGTGCGAAGGTCTGGGAACGGAGTTCGGTGCCAACCAGGCGATGCTGGTGACGAGCCCCGAGAGAACTCTGCTTGATGGAGCCATCGGAGCCTGGCCGGATCCAAAAACAAACGCTTCGTTTCGCATGATCCTGCAAGCTCTGTCGACAACGTTTGAGCTTCCTCTCGATCAGCCCTG
>JBILXT010000539.1:0-4384 GCA_044378235.1 Planctomycetaceae bacterium | reverse complement strand
GACCATTGAGTGACGCGTTTCTGACATCGGAACCTGTGGTCTTTGCAAAAACTGGACTTCCGGAATTTCCGATTCGCACGGTGTCCGGTGGAGGGCAGACCTGGAGCAACGGCGCAGGGGAATTCCGCCTGAAGACGCCTCATGTCGCGAGTTCACTCCTTGAAGACGATTCTGGATCGCTCATGCCTCTGTTCGTTTTTGAGCGAACGTACCAGTTCGGAAACTTCAGCTTTCTGCCGCTGTCAGGACTCGACAAACCGGTTGAACTCAAGCTGCAGCCTCTGGTTCATGTGGAGGCAACCTACTCCTTCAACGGCAAGAAACCACCTCGATCGTTTCGCTGGACGGTTACCGACAAGGAGCAGCGAACACTGGCTGAGATCAGGGCTGTTGTCGAAACGAACATCTACGAAACGTCGGCCACGCTGAATTGCTTTTTGCCTGCTGGTGAATACGAATTGCGTTGTATTGACATGATTCCGGAACACGAACCAGTCGTGATTCCTGTCAAGCTTACCGGAGAGGTTCGATCTGTGAAGCTGAAAGAGCAGGATGTCGAACCAGGCATGGTCGCGGCGATAGTTCCCGAGATCAATCAGGAACCTGAAGCCCCTCTGCTGAATCCAGATGACATTGAAGTCCCCAAAGGAAACTGGGGAACAGTCTATGGCAGGATTATTGGCGACCGGGCCACTGTAGGGCATCGTCCATCGCCTTTATTCAAGGCGAATCCGGCAGTGCGAAGAGTCCCGCAAGACGTTCCTGCCGAAGATCTCAAAGTGAACGCAAAGACTGGCGGTGTCGAGAACGTGCTTGTCTGGATGACGAAACGTCCCGTCAGTGTCCATCCGGATCTGATTAAACCCTCAACTGAACCGATCTATTTTGGGCAGAAGGGTCTCCGGTTTATCCCCCATGCCTTTGTTGCTCAAACAGGACAAACGGTCGCGATAGGAAACGCAGACTCAGTGGTCAGCAACGTTCACACCTATCCCCTTAAGAATCAGCCTGTGAACTTACGGATTGCACCAGGCACAATTGGCCCTAAAGCTGAAAAACTACTGCTCTCGCATGGTGAATCATTGCCGTTCAAGGTGACCGACGACCTGCATCCCTGGAAGTCAGCCTATTGGCTCGTTGTGGATCATCCTTACGCAACAAAGACGAACTCCGAAGGGGACTTTGTGATCCCGAATCTCCCGCCAGGCGAGCATGAGTTTCGAGTGTGGCATGAGCGAAAAGGTTACATCCACAGAAAACTCCTGATTCGCGTCGAGGCCGGAAAGGTCACCAAAGTGGATTTTGAACCGGTGTCACTTGTTCAGCCATAGACCCGTGGATTCCTGGTAACGCTCGTTACCAGGAGTTGGTCTTCTCAGAGAGCAGGCGTCGGATACAACACGGCTGTAGTTCGACTGTCCCAATTCGACTCGACCCCTTCGGCCTTGTGCCGAAGGTGAGATGGTTTGGCAACCAGAAAACGTTCTTTCTTTTCTTTATGATTTCCTCAAACGACTGCCGCAGGCAGTTGTTTGAGGAAATCAGGGGACACATTTTCAGGGCAATTTAGATCTGGTTGCCAAACCCTTCACCACTCAGACAAACTGAGTGGCGTCAATAAAAGAGATTGGGGACCGTCGAACTGGTGCTTCGTTAGGCCTATGACCTGAAAAACGACTGGCATTCGTGCCGGTCGCAGATTCGTCGGACGAGAATGTCTAACCTACGATTCCAAGTCTGACCAGGCACCACAGTTTCGAAGCAACCTCATGGGTTGATTCAAGTCGCGATATGTCCCGTCTCAGGTGTGAAGGGTTTGCTGTGGTCATGGATTTAGAAGTTGTCCCTTCATCGAAATGGATTTCGGATTCTCCCACACTTGATGACATCATTCGTATCAAGTCGTTCCTGACAGAAAAGGGGACATTCTGCTTTCCTACGCTGGAAAACGGACTGTTCTCCGCCGCGGCCGGCGAGGGCGGTGACTTTGAACTGACCGGCTATCGCAACATCTGGCTCCGCGACAATATTCAGATCGCATGGGCTCATCTGGCGGTGCAAAATGATCCGACTATCCCGCTGAAATGCGTCAACTCAATCACTCAGTTCTATGCCAAACATCGCCATCGCTTTGTCGACATCATTGAAGGACGAACTGACTTTCAGGAGCCTATGAACCGGCCTCATATCCGTTTCAATGGTTCAGACCTAAGTGAGCTGCCGGAGAAATGGTCTCACGCTCAGAATGACGCTTTGGGCTATCTGCTGTGGCTCATATGTGAACTGGTCAAGCGGCAGCATCTGAGCATCGCAGAGACCGACTGGACTCTGATCGCACAGTTAGTTCGATACTGGATGGTCGTTGAAGTCTGGAAGGACGAGGACAGCGGTCATTGGGAAGAAGTCCGCAAAGTCGCCGCTTCCAGCATCGGTTGTGCTCTGGCGGGATTGGAGTCGTTGCGCGAACTGATGAATCAACCGACCGTAATTGCACAGTTGGCTGCAACTACGCATCAGATCACTGTTCAGGATGTTGACGGCCTGATCTCGAAGTGTCGCGATGCCATTCAAACGAATTTGCCGTGCGAATGCATTCAGGATGACCCCACAAAAAATCGTCGATACGACGCTGCACTGTTGTTCCTGATGTACCCTTTGAACGTGATCAAGGATCGAGCACTGGAAGATCAGATTCTTTCGGACGTCAAAACTTATCTTCAGGGACCATATGGAATTCGCAGATACCTGGGTGATTCCTATTGGTGCGCGGATTATCGAGATCTCCTGGGGGCCGAACAACGCACCGCAGACTTTAGTGACAACCTGGATGCTCGCGATTCGCTGCTGAAGCCGGGCATGGAAGCTCAGTGGTGTATTTTTGATCCAATCGTGTCGTGCATCCACGGGCAACGTTTTCAGTCTGATCGAAACCCTGAATCCCTTGCGTTGCAGCGCGAAGCACTTCGGCGTTCTCTTTCCCAACTGACTCCGGCGAATGCTCGATTCCCCCAGTACCGCTGTCCGGAATCATACTTCTGCGAGAAGGGTGCCTGGATTCCGAATGACATTACGCCACTGTTGTGGACTCAGGCCAACCTCTGGCAGGCGTTGGCGATGATGGAGCGAAGCTTGACGCTCAAATAAGACGGACGCTCAGAGTGAGGCGGGGGCATCCTGCAGAGCAAGATGAGTACACTTTTATGCCGCTCGTATTAGTACCCATGTCATCTGATTCTCTGCAACTGCTTCAAAACCTTGGCCCGGCATCCATCAGGATGTTGCTGGCAGCTGGAATCAATACCGCCGCTGATCTCCGTCGACTCGGCTCTGTTAGTGCATTCATGGCGGTTCGAGAAGCGGGTCAGAGACCAACGATGAATCTTCTGTGAGCTCTGGAGGGTGCTCTTCGAGAAGAGCACTGGGCAAAATTATCTGAGAAGGTTCGGGCGAAGCTGTTGAATGACATGGACCGCCACAAATCTGACTCGTAAGTTTGCAGCAGCCGACGATTTAACTCACACTCCGGATCTTTGGATGTCTCAGTGAGCTCTATTCGATGGTCGTGGCAGGGAATATTCAGAACGCGGCCACGATTATGGTGTTCCTCGGTAAGGTATCCCGCGAACGACGGGCCTCACTGCACACTGTGCGGAGAATAGAAAATGGTTCGAGCACTCCTGGTAATTGATGTTCAGCAGGAATACTTCAGCGGCGCGCTGCCGATTTCTTATCCGGCCGGACATCTGGATCGAATTCTGGACGTGATGGATGCAGCGTCCAAAGCGGGAGTCCCAATTGCCGTGATTCGACATCATCAGTCGGATCCGGAATCTCCCATTTTCCGCCTCAACTCAGACGCATGGCAACTTCATCCGGAAGTCGAAAAACGACCTCGCAGTATCCTGATTGAAAAGCAGTTGCCGGGATCATTTACAGGAACGAACCTTGAATCCTGGCTGAAGTCGATCAACGCAGACACGGTCACGATCGCAGGTTACATGACTCACATGTGCTGCGACACGACAGCTCGCCAGGCCTGTCATCTGGGCTACAAAGTCGAGTTTCTGAGTGACGCCACGGGAACGTTGACGGTCGAGAATTCCGCAGGTGTTGCAACGGCAGAAGAGCTGCAACGATCAATCCTGGTGGCTCAGCAGATGTTTTTGAGCGAAGTGCTTGATACAGAGAAATGGAAAACTCGTATCGTTAGCTAACCAGCATTCCTGTGGTTTGCTTCCCCCTGGAAGATTTTCTTCAAATACTGCGTCACACCCAGCAGCCTTGCGCAAATACGGTGGCGGTGTCCCTGTTTGGCGTGCTGAAGAACGACAAGGGCGAGTGTGACGTTTGCCGGAAATCGACGAATCAGAACTCGTAATCCGGC
>JBILXT010000538.1:0-4392 GCA_044378235.1 Planctomycetaceae bacterium | reverse complement strand
TCGATGGCAACTCGCTGCTCGTTTCGCAACTGAATCAGCTTGGCCTGATCCTGAGTTCCCATCATTGTGCTGCGTGGCTTCTTGCCAATATGAGTTGTGTCTTCGTGAATGTTCTCCAGCAACGGCAACAGCTCCGTCAGGAACTCAGAATAGTCATGCGGACATCCAAAGCGACCACTCTCACGAAACTCGTTGAATGAGATACCACAGTTCGGGCAAGCCGCAGGAGACTCTTCACTTTCTGCGATTAACTCTTCCAGCTTCGAAGCCAGGTCTGTCCCTGACGGCGAGTTACCACTGTCGGCGGTCGATTCCAGATACTCCCGCGCACACGTTTCGCAAAGATGCACGACACCGGCGTTCCCGTTGCGAATCTCCGTGATATGGAGCGTAGCCGGTTTAGCGCATCGACGACATTTCTTCATGGAGATCTCTGCGTGCAGACAATTCAGCAAACGAAAACATGGAAACAAGAGAAATGACTCTCGACTGAAATCTTCACAACCCTCCCCGGACGACGCAAGAGCCAGCAGGGGCTTTTCGATCGTGTCCGGTTGTTGGTATCAGGGCATCGCTTTGCAAACAGGCAAACTTCTGACATCGGTCCCGCAGCTTCCGCCGATCGTTATTCTGGCTGAGCAGTTGTCACAATCCTCAAATTCCAATTGTGAGACAGAGCCGCAATGCCGCCGGATTCCTGATTCAGGCCGCATTGAACCCCCAATCTGAACCTGATCGAACCTGAGTGCCTCAAAACGTGTCTCAAAACCGATGCGGAAACTTGATCGAGCAACGGGAGGCGGTTAGAGTGTTGGAAGCTTTGCAGAAGTCGCCGTTTTTAGGCACGTCCTGATTCGGACGGCGGTTTTGGCGGAAGCGTTGTTGGGGTTCCTGAGAATTCTCAGATGCGAAACTCAACAGGATGGTGGCTATAGCTCAGTTGGTTAGAGCGCCAGATTGTGGTTCTGGAAGTCGCCGGTTCAAATCCGGTTAGCCACCCCTTTGAAGCCTCATTCGTTTTCACAGCGAATGAGGCTTTTTTTATTTGACACATTTGCGGTCTTTCAGACGCGTGCCAGTGCACCGCAAAGACCCTGACGACAGCATGATCGTCTCGCTGGCGATCGCTGAACAGATCCCCTTGGTAATCGCCGATTCGGCGTTCGGTTCTTACGCGGTGACCAAACTTTGGTAAGAGGCGAATGGGGCCATCACGGTCATGGCCCCACAACTGTCAGTGGTGCCGTGTAAATTGGCTGGACGATGCCAGTAGTCACTCCGGGCAGGCTGATGTTGGTGGCTTCGGTGTTGTCGAACAAGCTTTCGATTGTGAGTGCACCAAAATTTGGTTTCAGCGAGTCTGCCGCGCCGGGAATATTCTCAATCAGAATCGCGGCTTGAGCATCTGAATTCACGATAGTCGTCGTGGTACTTGTGATCGTTCCTGTTACGTTATTCAGATGAATTCCGTGCTCCGTTCCAGGACTGTTTTCCGACTTCAGCGATAAGAAGGTCAGTTCTGACTTCGTATTGCTCAGGTCGAGTACTGGTCCAGTCTGAGTTTCCATTGAACTGGGCGTTGAGCTGCGGACAGTCAGGTTCGGAGAATTCGCCACAAACAGACCGGGACCATTATTGTTGAAGATCCTCGCCACACCGAGATTCAGGTCACCCGTGGAATTCTGAATGGAAACGCCAGCCCCCGTCACATTATCTGGCACTGCACCCACGGACAGTATGCCTGCGGAAACCGGATCAATGTCAGGCGTCAGGGGATTGGAATCGAATGTCACAGTGTTGAACAATGCGCCCCCGGTTGCTGCTTCCGTGACCGAGTTGCCGGCGAATCCGCTCACCCACGTCGTCCCCGCTCCGGCGCTACCGTCAACAACGATTCCGGCACCGGAACTCGAAGAAACAGAAAGCGCGTTCAGCAGAACGACCGCGTTGCCGGTTGCCCCGGCGCTGGTCGAGACATTGACGGCATCCTCCTGTACGCTGATGGAGCTTGTCGCTGGTGCGGCACCCGGGAGAGCGGAAAGACCGAGCACCAGATTGCCGGCCCCGGTTACGTTGGCATCAATGCCGCGGATGCTTCCCACTGTGTTTGTGATATTGAGGCCCGATGCCGCGACAATCCCGCCGATGTCAGTTGTATTGATCTCAAGTGCGGTATTGCCAGGATTCTGAATTGTCACCGACGACATGTTTGCTGACGAATCATTCAGCAGGATCCCACGCCCGACCGGATTTTCGATCAACAGATTATTCATGCTGACACCAGCGGACGTATTCAGCTCCACGGCCGTGCTGCCAGAATTCTGGATTGTCACCGACGACAGGCTTGCTGCAGAATCATTCAGCAGGATCCCACGCCCCGCTGGATTCTCGATCAACAGATTATTCATGCTGACACCAATGGAGGTATCAAGCTCCACTGCCGTGCCGCCAGAATTCTGAATTGTCACCGACGACAGGCTTGCTGTCGAAGTATTCAGCAGGATCCCACGCCCTGCTGGATTTTCGATCAATAAGTTATTCATGCTCACACCACTCGATGATGTCAGGCTGATTGCATCGCCGGGAGATGATCCTACTCGGTTATTTGCGAGGGAAACTCCCAGAACGTTCGTACCGGAGATTGCGCCCTGCACATCGAATCCGTTCAAGACCGTGTTGTTTGCCAGCGTGACGTCGCCCACAATTCTGGACGGCAGCCCAGTCAGGGAACCATTGGCACCTGAGAACGGCAAGGGGACAGAACCGAAATCGGCGTTGACGAACTGAGTCGGGCCGTTGGAAAACAGAGTCGAGCCCGCTGTCATCGTTACGTTTTCTGTAAACGTACCTCCGTATGGCGTGTAGATGACTCCCGACCCTGCAAGCGGGTCGAGCATCGCGGTTGAAATCGTTCCATAAGGATTTTCAAACGTGCCGTCGCCCGCTCCGCCTGGGACAACATGCACGAAGCTAAGTGGGGCCCCGCCGAGGGTTGCCGGACGAGCGCCAAGATCCTTCAAAACAATATTCTGCCGACGATACACGGGATCTGCGAGACGGTGTCGCACTGTTTGATAATCACTCGATCCGTCAGCGTCTCGAAATTTGTGCCGCATGGATCTTCGTGCGAGTGTGGCATGGTGGAAAACTGTGTGGCGCAGTTCGATCATGCCGTTGACCGTCTGGCCGAACAGTTCGTCGTCCTGAACTGAAACGCCAACGACGACAATGTCTCGAAACATTGCTTCTGCACGAACTCGCCACCCGGCGGCAGCAATCGTATGGTTCGAATCGTAGTAGTAGCCACCGCCAAATAGACCAGTCGAGATCTGATTAAACGTCGGTAAATTGACACCGGCTTCCGCATCCATACCTGAAAGCGCGGCGGTCGAGGGAACGAAGAGGCGGTTATCCTGAAAGTAGGCGTTCCCCAACTGATGCTGAAGGGAATCGTAGACCGCTGGCGTGTAACCGTTGGCTCGGAAGTCAAAGATCTGTCCGAGCGATTCCACGCCAATTCCTGCCTGATTGAACAGCAGCGAGTTGTCGTTAAGCGTATCCCAGTAACCATTGACGCCGTAGATACGATTCTGATCTTCCATGAACCAGCGATAACCGGTTCCCAAATTGCTTCCGAATTCTCCATCATTGAAAATCAATCCGCGAAGGTCTCCGAACCACATGGTGGAATCGGATTCGGCGGGTAATAGTGGAACAAACCAGTCAAGAGAACTGTAGCTGGTCGCGTGTCCAACTCCTTCCCCTGCCACATGTCGTGCGGAGATGCGCGTCATCCACGGATCCGGAGCGTCCTGCGCTTTGGCCGTTTCTGCCGCTGCGATCATTGCGAGAGTGACGAAGATCAGGAACCGGCGTTTCATGTTGACCTGCAACAGCGCGAAGGCACGTTAATCGGGTGGTTCCTGTTACTTCGGCTGTGACAACTGTGCCGAACAATTCAAATTTGAGGGCTCAGGAATCTCCCGAAAGAACTCAGGCAAAGGTTCCATTTCGGAGAGCACGGAATGAATTCATTGACGCCGCAGGACAGCGAGTCCTGGCAATCTGTTCGGGCAGGAAAAAGACAGAGAAAGAAAATGGACAGCGGAGATCGATTTTGCTCAAGCAATGGTTTCGAGTGGCCGGATGGTTTTAACGGCCGATGAGACTGGTCTGCCACTCTCCACGCCATCAGCGACATACCGCGCCAGCCACTTGTGTTCAGTCTTTCGACCCACGCCGAATCGACCACACAGTTCACTCAAATTGGCACCTTCAACCGACGCGAATACAGAAAACTCTTCTGGCTGAGACATCAGGGACACTTCTTTCAAGGCCATTCCAATCCTCCTTTCCAGGGATCAACAGCTTCAAATAAATGTGTTACCCATG